>NZ_AXBJ01000028.1:0-51432 GCF_000473345.1 Rhodanobacter sp. OR87 | reverse complement strand
TCAAACAGGTTGCGCTCCCGCACCCGACGGGTACTTCGGTCGTGGATCAGCCCGCAGGGCATCTGGCAACGACCACAGCGCGGGTCCACGTGAGGGTCCGCTTCCAGCCGAAGTAGCAGGTCGGTCTCCGACGAGGATTGAGTCTCGATCAAACGAAACCCTATCCAAAATTGGGCAGCGTCAATAGCATCATGCATGAAGGCGGCGGCGGTTGAGCCGCTGTGGGTGTGAGAGCTTTCAGCTTATCCGCCATCCGCCGCCTTCACCCAACCCTTCGTCTGTCAACACGATCTTTCCCGCTTACCCGCGAAGAACCAAAAAAAAACCATGCGGTGCGCCGGCATGGGGTTTGGTGTGACGCGAGGAAAGCGCTTGAAGCGGTGTTATTCCTGCCGCTCCCATACTTGGCTGCGGCCGTCCAAGATCTCGTCGCTGGTGACGGTGAAATTCTATCAATTTTGACGCAACCACATCTGGGTCCGGCCATTTAGGGAGAAGCCCGTGTAACCGTGGACCATCAGTTTGGTGCCGTCTTCGATGGTCCATAGCTTCACTTTGTAGGCTTTGCCATTGTGTGGATCGATGATGCTGCCGCCGTCCCACAGATCATGATCTTGGCGAACTCCCCACATGATTGTCATGCCTTCGACTAGCTGATTCATGCGTGGACCACTGCATTTGCTGCAAATCGGATGCGGACCGTCGTCTGACTGCAGTACCTTCAGCATTTTTGCCTGCAGTTCTCCATTGTTCTCGATGATCTGCATGATCGACACAAGCTTGCCGGTTTCATCGTCGACGGACTTCCAGGTGCCAACGGGTGAGTTGCGGTCAGCTCTTGTGCCATCGGCGGTGGATGGGGTGTTCGAGTACATGGGCTTGATTGTGAAGCTAACTTGATCTCCTTCTTTCATTGTTCGGGTGGCGCTGGTAGGGGCGAGCCAGTATCGTTTGCCTGGTTGTAGAATAACTTCGAGTGTGACATCTCCGCGAATGCGTCCTGTCTGGTCCCAATAATTGATCATTAGGACGTGCTTCCCAGGTGACAGTTTCAATACATTTTCTGGCTCAGACTGGCCGAGCTTTAAGCCAGTAGAAACCGGTGCGCCATCTACAGAGTCAATGACTGTTGATGCCAAGTACTCAATAAACGACGCTTCATTATTAGAAAGGTTTGCTGCGGTTGGAGTGACTAATTGTTTTGAGCAACTGCAAAGTAGGCAAAGGGAGAATATCAGAATAGATGCCTTCATATTATTTCCTTCGGCGACGTGAACGGATAGCGCATCAATTTTCTACCTTCGAGCAGTGCCTGACGTGTCTGAGTGCTCGTATTTTCGAGCCATCAATCTTATCCCGAAGTGCAAGATGGGGAAAGGTTTTTGACTGCCGTCGCAATGTTTTGAGTTGTACACAAAAAACGCGCGCCGGAGCGCGCTTGGAGATTATCGAAGAGTGACAGTTAGGGTTGCCGTTCCCATATTTGAGTTCTGCCGACCCAGGAGAAGCCGATATAGCCACGCACATTGAGCTTCTGCCCATCGTCCATCATCGTGAGCTTCACCTTGTAGATCTTGCCGTCCTTCGGATCGAGGATCTTGCCGCCGCTCCACTCGTCGCCGTCCTGGCTGACGCCCCACATGAAGGTCATGCCCACGATCGGCTGGTTCTTGCGTTCACCCTCGCACTGGGTACACAGCGGGTGCTCGCCGTCGCGGGCCACGTCTTCCGGCGTGCGGTTCAGCAACTCGACGATCCTGGCTCGGTACTCGCCGTTGTGTTCGGTAATTTCGACGATAGACTTCGGCTGGTGAGTCTTGTCGTCGATGGTCTTCCAGGTGCCGACTGGCGTGTTGTTGGCGGCCAGCGCCGCGCCGGCGGCCAGCAGCAGGCCGAGGGCGAAGGTGAGACGAACTGCTTGCTTCATGGGTGCTCCTCCCGTACGAAAGCGTATGGCGCGAGGCTGGCGGGCTGGCGCGAAGCCGTCAAGCTGCATTGCGCCAAGTCCGGCGCTGACCTGGATCAGCGGGGCCGCGGCGGCGCGCTGGCATAATGGCGGTTCCCGCAAACGCCCCGATACCGAACCATGACCCAGGCCAACGAAGCCCTGGTCCGCCAGATCCTTGGCGGACTCATCGACACCCATACCGGCGCACCGCTGGCCGAGGCGCTGCGCGCCGTCGGCGTGGACGGCGCGCAGGTCTCGGTGGACCTGCAACTGGGCTATCCGGCCGCCGGCGCCATCGACAGCCTCGCGGCGCGCGTGCGCCAGGCGCTGGAAGCCGATCCGGCGATCGACTCGGCCACGGTTTCGATCACCAGCCGCATCCACGTGCACAAGGTGCAGGGCACGCTGGGGCCGTTGCCGAACGTGAAGAACATCATCGTGGTGGCGTCCGGCAAGGGCGGCGTGGGCAAGTCCACGGTGGCGGCGAACCTGGCGCTGGCGTTGCAGGCCGAAGGCGCGAAGGTCGGCGTGATGGACGCGGACATCTACGGTCCGAGCCAGCCGACCATGCTCGGCGTACACGGCAAGCCGGCCTCGCCGGACGGCAAGAGCATCATCCCGATGCAGGCGCACGGCATGCCGGTGATGTCGATCGGCTTCCTGGTGGAGGAAGACACGCCTATGATCTGGCGCGGCCCGATGGTCACCCAGGCGATGATGCAGCTGCTCACCGACACGCGCTGGGAGCAGCTCGACTACCTGATCGTGGATCTGCCGCCGGGCACCGGCGACATCCAGCTCACGCTGTCGCAGAAGGTGCCGGTGGCCGGCGCGGTGATCGTCACCACGCCGCAGGACATCGCCCTACTGGATGCGCGCAAGGCGCTGAAGATGTTCGAGAAGGTCGAGGTGCCGGTGCTCGGCGTGGTGGAGAACATGGCCACCCACGTCTGCTCCAACTGCGGCCACGAGGAAAACATCTTCGGCGAAGGCGGCGGCGAGCGCATGGCGACGCAATACGGCGCGGCCTATCTCGGCTCGCTGCCGCTGGACATCCGCATCCGCGAGCAGGCCGACGGCGGCAATCCCACGGTGGCGGCGATCCCCGATTCCGAGCTCGCCATGCGTTACCGCGAGATCGCCCGCAATGTGGCCGGCCGGCTGTCGCGGCAGCCGCGCAACAAGTCGCTGGGCCTGGGCAAGATCGTGGTGCAGGGCGTGCCGGCCGCATGACGGCGGCGGTGCAGCGCGTGCTGTGCCTGTGCGGCAGCCTGCGCCGGGTGTCGTCGAACCGGGCGGCGCTGGAGGCCGCGCGGCAACTGGTGCCGGCAACGCTGGAGCTGGTGCTGTACGACGGGCTCGGCCGCCTGCCGCTGTTCAATCCGGACGACGAAGCCGCTGTCGTGCCCGCGCCGGTGCGGTCGCTGCGCGAAGCGGTGGGTCGCGCCGATGCCTTGTTGATCGCCTGCCCCGAATACGCCCACGGTGTGCCCGGCGCGTTCAAGAACCTGCTGGACTGGCTGGTCGGCAGCCTGGAGTTTCCGGGCAAGCCGGTGCTGCTGCTGAACACGGCCGCGCGCGGTTCGTACCATGCGCAGCAGGCGCTGGCGGAAATCCTGCGCACCATGTCGGCCGACCTGCTGGCCGCGCAGCCGGTGCCGGTGGCGCTGCCGGGCGCCGGCTGCAGTGCGGCGCAGGTACTGGCCAGCGTGGAGCGTTGCGCGGAATTGCGCGTGGCGCTGGACATCCTGACCGACCTTCCACCCCACCCGTAGGAGCTTGCTGGCGGGCGATGCTCTTCCGGAGTCCGCAACAAAAGCATCGCCCGCCAGCGGGTCCGTACGAGCGACGGCGACCCGTTCGGCTGGCGCGGCGGCACCCCGACCATGTATTTTTGCCGCTTTACGCCCGGCCTGACCGGGTGCTGCCGCTACCGACCGGAGACCGCGTGAGCATCAAATCCGACAAGTGGATCCGCCGCATGGCCGAGAGCCACGGCATGATCGAGCCGTTCGAGCCGGGCCAGGTCAAGCTGCGCGACGGCAACAAGCTGATCTCCTACGGCACTTCCAGCTACGGCTACGACGTGCGCTGCGCGCGCGAGTTCAAGATCTTCACCAATATCAACTCCACCATCGTGGATCCGAAGGCGTTCGATCCGTCGAGCTTCGTCGATGTCGAGGCGGACGTGTGCATCATCCCGCCGAACTCGTTCGCGCTGGCGCGCACGGTCGAGTACTTCCGCATACCGCGCAAGGTGCTCACCGTCTGCCTCGGCAAGAGCACCTACGCGCGCTGCGGCATCATCGTCAACGTGACGCCGCTGGAGCCGGAGTGGGAGGGCCACGTGACGCTGGAGTTCTCCAACACCACCCCGCTGCCCGCCAAGATCTACGCCAACGAAGGCGTGGCGCAGATGCTGTTCCTCGAATCCGACGAGGAATGCGAGACCAGCTACAAGGATCGCGGCGGCAAGTACCAGGGCCAGCAGGGCGTGACCTTGCCGCGCACCTGATCGCCACCCTGAACGGGCGGCGTCCGGCGCTGCCCACGATCGCGGCCGGGCGCTACACTCCGCCGATGAACCGACACGTTTTCCAGGAGACACCGATGATCCGTTTTTCGCCCCTGCTTGCCCGTGCCGCCGCGGCCGCCATGCTGGGCAGCCTGCTGGTGCTGGCCGGCTGCCATCGCGGCAGCACCAAGGATGAGGTCAGTGCCGCCCAGGCCCAGGGCCAGTTCGACACCGTCATCAACGCCTACAAGGGCGGCCAATTCCTGCTGGATGGCGCGGTGCTGTCGGCGCTGGATGTCGGTAGCCATTTCGCCTACCTGAAAGAGCAGGGCAAGCTGCCGAAGACCGTGCTGCTGGAGCGCAGCGACGACTCGAAGGTGCGCAAGCAGCACCTCGAATACATGGCGCGCATGCAGCTCGATTACGGCTTCACCGTGTACTACGACGACGGCGGCACGCTGAAGAAGATCAACCCGGTGGATACCAAGGCACGCCGGCTGGAGGACTACCACGCGCCGGTGCAGATGAACGACGAGATGAAGGGCAAGTCCGCTGCCGGCAGCAGCTACGATCCCTCGCAGCAGCACTGATCTGCGACGGTTGTTCTTCGCAAGCCCGCGGCCAGCGCCGCGGGCTTTTCATTGGCCGTTTTCGCCACTCAAGCGGTCAGCGCGTGCCGCAGCGCCGCGATCAGCACAGCGGCGCCTTCGTCGTCGCGGGCCACGCGGACGCCATGCCCCCACACCGGCCCCGGCCACGCCGGGTCGCCTTCGACCCGCGCGATCACGTGCACGTGCAACTGGCGCACGATGTTGCCGAGCGCGCCCAGGTTGAGCTTGTCGCAGGGCGTCACGGCGCGCAGCGCGGCGGCGGCGCGGTTCGCTTCCTGCCACAGCACGGCCTGTTCGTCGCCGTGCAGGTCGGCGATCTCGACCAGGCCGGCGCGGCGCGGCACCAGGATAAGCCACGGCCAGCGCGCGTCGTCCATCAGCAACAGCTCGCACAGCGGCAGCGAGGCGACCGCGCGGGTATCCGCCGCCAGCCGGGGATCGAGGGCGAAGCCGGCCCCGCTCATGCGCCGGCCAGGTGTTTTTCGAAGAACGCCAGCGTGCGCTCGAGCGCCAGTTTCGCGCTGGCCTCGTGGTAGGGCGTGCTGCCGTCGCGGTTGAAGGCGTGGTCGGCCGGGTAGGTGAAGACTTCCATCTGCGGCAGCGCCTCGCGGTGCCTGTCCACCATTTCTGGCGTGATGCTGCGGTCCTTCTCGCCGAAGTGGAACATCACCGGCGCCCGCGGCGTCTCGTGCAGGAACGGCAGGTTGCGCGCGCCGTAGTAGCTCACCGACGGCAGGCCCAGGCGCAACGCGGCGAGCAGGGCCACTGTGCCGCCCCAGCAGTAGCCGACGGTGCCGATTTTTCCGGCCGAGGCGATCGACTCGGCGGCGCTGGCGACGTCCTCCAGCGCCCGCTCCAGCCCCAGTTCCGCGATCAGCTGCTTGCCCTTGTTCGCGCCGACCTGGTCGTAGTCCAGCTCCACGCCGCTTTCCAGATGATCGAAGAACGCCGGTGCGATCGCGGTGTAGCCGTGCGCGGCGAAGCCGTCGGCGACGCGGCGGACGTGCGCAGTGACGCCGAAGATTTCCTGGATCACCACGATGCCGCCTTTCGGCTTGCCCTGCGGCTGGGCGAGGTAGCCGCCGATGCACTGGGTGCGGGTGGTGGGGATGTTGATGTGCTGGCCCATGGCTGGCTCCTTGGCGGGGATCGCGTGAAGTCTAGCCGCGCCGGTGGCCGCGCCGCACTGCCGTATAATTCCCGGTTACTCCGCATGTTCCCGGTGACGCCCCGCATGTCCCAGACCGCCCACAAGATCGGCTTCGTCAGCCTCGGCTGCCCCAAGGCGCTGGTCGATTCCGAGCGCATCCTCACCCAGCTCAAGGTCGAGGGCTACCAGATCGTGCCCAGCTACGGTGAGGCCGACGCGGTAGTGGTGAACACCTGCGGCTTCATCGACGCGGCGGTGCAGGAGTCGCTGGACTCGATCGGCACCGCGCTCAACGAGAACGGCAAGGTGATCGTCACCGGCTGCCTGGGCAAGCGCGAGGCGCTGATCCGCGAGGCGTACCCCGACGTGCTGTCGATCAGCGGCCCGCAGGATTACGCCAGCGTGATGAGCGCGGTGCACGAGGCGCTGCCGCCCACGCACGACAAGTTCCTCGACATCGTGCCGGACACCGGTGTGAAGCTGACGCCGAAGCACTACGCGTACCTCAAGATTTCCGAAGGCTGCAACCACCGCTGCAGCTTCTGCATCATCCCCTCGATGCGCGGCAACCTGGTCTCGCGTCCGGTCGACGAGGTGCTCATTGAGGCGGAGAAGCTGGTCAAGGGCGGCGTCAAGGAACTGCTGGTGATCTCGCAGGACACCAGCGCCTACGGCGTGGACCTCAAGTACGCCGAGCGAGATTGGCGCGGCAAGGCGTACCGCACGCGCATGACCGAGCTGTGCGAAGGCCTGTCGGAACTCGGCGCGTGGACGCGGCTGCACTACGTCTACCCGTACCCGCACGTGGACGAGCTGATGCCGCTGATGGCGGCGGGGGAAATCCTGCCCTACCTCGACATCCCGTTCCAGCACGCCAGCCCGCGCATCCTGAAATTGATGAAGCGCCCCGGCAACATCGACAAGACGCTGGAGCGCATCCACAACTGGCGCAAGCTGGTGCCCGAGCTCACCATCCGCAGCACTTTCATTGTCGGCTTCCCCGGCGAGACCGAGGCCGAGTTCGAGGAACTGCTGGACTTCCTGCGCGAGGCCGAACTGGACCGCGTGGGCGCGTTCGCCTACTCGCCGGTGGATGGCGCCAAGGCCAACGAGCTGCCCGGCGCCGTTTCCGAGGAGCTGAAGGAAGACCGTCTCGAACAGTTCATGGCGGTGCAGGCGGACATCTCCGCCGCCAAGCTGCAGCGCAAGATCGGCCGCACGCTCAGGGTGCTGGTGGACGAGGCGAACGCCGACGGCGCGGTGGCCCGTTCGGCTGCCGATGCGCCCGAGATCGACGGCAGCGTGCTGATCGCCGACGGCCAGTCGCTCAAGCCGGGCCAGTTCGTCGACGTGGTGGTCGAGGCGGCCAGCGAACACGACCTGCACGCGCGCCTGGCGCATCCGCGGCTCAAGGTGGTGTAGGCGTCCATGCGCTACGTCGCGCCGGCACGCGACGCGGTCGATCCGGCGGTGTTCGGGCGGCTGCCGCTGGCGGCGTGGCGCGAGCATGCCGGACTGATCGAGGGCCGCGACTGGCCGGCGATCGACGCGCTCAACGCCTGCCGTCCGGCGGGCATGCCCGAGCGCTTCGTGGCGCAGACGCACGAACTGCTCGCCGACGGCCTGCATTACGAGCAGCGCGTCGCCGAGCGCGGCGCCATCGCCACCCGCGAGCGCAACTGGCACGACCTGTTCAACGCGCTGGTCTGGCTGCGCCGTCCCGCGATCAAGCGTGCGCTCAATGCGCGGCAGGTGGGCGAGATCGCCCGCATGGGGCCGAAGCAGCGCTCGCGCGCGCAGTACGCGCTGACCCACTTCGACGAGGCTGGCGTGGTCGTTGCCGTGCGCGACCCCGCACTGCTGGCGCTGTGGGATGCGCACGACTGGCATGGGCTGTTCTGGCGCCGGCGGCAGGCCTGGCTGGACGGCACGATCCGGCTGGAGCTGTTCGGTCATGCGCTGCTGGAGCTGGCCTTGAGTCCGGGGCGCCTGTTGGTGGGCAAGGCGCTGGTGTTCCAGTCGGACAGCGATGCCGGCCTGCCTGCGCCGTGTGCCACGGCGATCGGTTCAGGGCGCCTGCTGCTCGACCCGCTGGAGCTGCGGCCGCTGCCGCTGTCGGGTATTCCGGGCTGGCATCCGGACAATGCCGACGAAGCCTTCCACCGCAATGCCGCCTGCTATCAGCTGCGGCGCGCCGGGCGCGCGTACCCGCCGGCATCGCCGATCCCCTGAGCAGACGGCCCGCACCTTGCTCCGACCGGCGATCACGTCTATATACGTGGCATCGGCGTGGGTGAAGGGGGACGGACGGTGAACATCGCAGGGCTTCGATCGCGCCAGGGGTACCGCCATCGCTGCCTGGCGACGATCGTCGCGGGCTTGTCGATCGCGTGGACGTGTGCCGGCAGCGCGGTGGCAGCGGAGCATGGCGCCGGCCAGCCGCCATCGATCCGCTTCGGCATCCTGCCGATCGGCAGCGCCGCCGAATCGCTGGAACAGTGGCGACCGCTGCTGGACGACCTGCGCAAGCGGCTGCAACTTCCGGTGACCACCGTATCGGTGGGCAGCTACGCCAGCCTGTCCGATGCGATCGGCGCACAGCGGGTGGACATCGCCTTCCTCTCCGGCAAGCTGGCGGTCGAGGCGGTGACGCGCCAGCACATGCAGGTATTCGCCCAGTTCGTGCGCAGCGACGGCGCCAAGGGCAACGTCGCCACGCTGGTGGTGCGCGCCGACAGCCCGATCCGCAACCTCGACGAGCTGCTCTCCACGCCGGGCAGCGGCTGGCGCTACGCGCGCAGCGAACACCTGTCGGTGACCGGCTATGTCGCGCCGGAGGCCTACGTGTTCGCGCCGCGCGGCCTCAACTCGGACACCTTCTTCGGCAGCGTGCGGGTAGGCGATCACCAAAGCAATCTGCTCGCGGTGGTCAATCGCGAAGTGGACGTGGCCAGCAGCAACAATCCGGACATGGACCTGTTCCGGCGCAATTTCCCGGGCGAGGCAGGGCAGCTGCGGGTGATCTGGCACTCGCCGCTGATTCCTTCCGGGGTGCTGGTGGTCCGCGACGGCATACCCCGGTCGCTGCGGCAGAAATTGACCGCATTCCTGCTCGGCTACGGCAAGGCCGCTGGCGAAGCCGGCGTGCGCGAGCGCGCGAACCTGGCCCGCATTCCCGACCTGGGTGGCTTCGCACCGGAGGACAACCGCGTGCTGGAGCCGTTCGTGGACATGCAGTACACGCTGCTGCGACAGCAGGCCGAGCACGGCCAGTGGGTCACCCCGCAGGCCCGACAGGCCCGTCTGGCGCAGATCGAGGCCGACCACCGCCGTGCCGTGCGGCAGCTGCAGCCGCGCTAGGTGCCGGTCGGCCCCGCCAGGGGCAAGGCCTATTCGTAATCCACCGCCAGCACGGCGAACCGGGCGACCCCGCCCGGCAGCTCGGCGCTGAATTCGTCGTCGACGCGCTTCTTCAATACTGCCCGCGCCAGCGGCGAGTCGATACTGATCCAGCCGCGCCTGGCGTCGGTCTCGTCCGGGCCGACGATGCGGTAGCGGTGGAGCTCGCCGGTGGCGACGTTTTCCAGTTCGATGCAGGCGCCGAAGAACACCGCCTGGCGATCGCCCGGTGCGCCTTCGGCCACCTTCAGCGCGGGGATGCGCTTGCTGAGGTAGCGCGCGCGGCGGTCGATCTCGCCGAGCTGCTTCTTGCGGTAGGTGTATTCGGCGTTTTCCGAACGGTCGCCCTCGGCGGCGGCCGCGGCGAGCGCCTTCACCACTTCCGGGCGCAGCACGTGCCACAGCTGGTCGAGCTCGGCCTTCAGCCGCTCGAAACCCGTGCGGGTGACGATCGCGGTGGAGCCGGGCGAGGGCGGGCGCCAGCGGCTCATGCCGGGCTGGCCAGCTGGCGCCGTTGCGCGTCGATCTCGCTGCGCAACGGATGATCCGGCCAGGCGGCGGCGAGCCGTTCCAGCAGCGCCGCCGCCTCGGCGCGCTGGTCGGCGTGGGCGGCGAGCTGGCGTGCGGCCAGCAGGCCGTAGTGCGGGGCGTGCGGATCGCGCGGCCAGTGCGCGAGATAGCCGCGGCACAGCTGGATGGCGAGCCGGTTCATGCCCAGCCGGGCGGCCAGTTCGGCCAGCTCGCCGCAGGTGCGCGGGTCGTCCGGCACGAACGCGGCGTCGATGCCGGTGCATTCCTGCAGCACGCCGAGTGCGCGGCGCGATTCCTTCTGGGCGATCAGCGCGGCGATCCAGATCTGCCCGTGCACCAGCAAGTCCTCGCGCAGGCCTTGCCGCCGCAGCAGCTCGCGGTAGAGCTGGTGCACCGACGCCGGCGCAGTGCGCTCCTGCAGGCGGGCGGCCAGTTGGCGCAGCGCCGCCAGCGGGTCGTCGGCGGCGAGCCGGCGCGCCTCGTCGAGCAGGCGGTCGTCGGCGTCCTGGTGGGAAGCGGCGACGAGTTTCTCGGCCTCCGGTTCGAGGCCGAAACGCTCGTGGCGCTGGTGGATCATCGCCCCCATCAGGTGGAAGGCCAGCACGATCAGGTAGGTGTAGGCGAAGGCGAACAACGGCAGCGCCAGCAGTCGCGGCAGCAGTGCGGTGGTGACCGAGGCCAGTACGATCAGCAGGCCGAGCAGCAGGTTGATCGCTACGGGAATCAGGTAGGCGATCCCGAAACCGCCGATGACACGGACCCAGTTCAACGGGTTGATCGCCAGTGCCAGGTTGCCGTCGAATGCCAGCGACATGTCGATCGCCGGCAACACCAGGGCGGACAGGATCAATACCGGCCACAGCAGGTGCGGGAAGAACACGATGGCGACCACGCACAGCGCGACCACCAGCAGGTGGATCGCGGTGAGGCCCCAGCCGCTCGTGCTGTTGCCGTCGAAGCCGACATCCGGCGGGTCGGCATAGCCGTTGGCGGTGTGCAGCAGGCAGTCGGCGGCGTAGCGCCAGGTGGCAGCCCAGACCAGCGCACCGGCCAGCGCGCCGGTCCAGGAAGGCAGCAGGCCGACGTAGTGGATCAGCGCCAGCACCACGCAGGTGGGCAGTGCGGCGCCGCGCAACGGGTAGCCGAAGCCGGCCGCGAGGCGCTCGCCGAACGGCGTATCGGCGGGAACCACTTCAACGCGCGGCATAGGCGGCGCCTCAGCGCTTGCCGCCGAAGATGCCGCCCAGCACGCCGCGCAGGATCTGCCGGCCGAGCTGGCTGCCCGCCGTGCGTACCATCTGCTTGCCCATCGTCTCGATCATGCCCTGGCGCCGCTTGGTGCCGAACAACGCGTCGTGTACGGCGCCGCCCCAACCTGCTTCCTCGGCCTTGCCCGGCGCGCCGGTCGCCGCGGCGTCGGCGCTCGCCTTGTCGTCGGCGCGTTTGGCCAGCATCTCGGCGGCCGACTCGCGGTTGAGCGGGTTGTCGTACTTGCCGCCCACCGGCGAGCGCTGGCGGATGGTGGCGCGCTCGGCCTCGCTGATCGCGCCGATGCGGCAGCATGGCGCCGTCACCAGCACCTGCTCCACCGGCGAGGGCACGCCGCCGTTGCCCAGGGTGGAGGCCAGCGCCTCGCCGACGGCAAGCCTGGTGATCGCCTCGCTGACGTCGAGCTTCGGGTTGGCGACGAAGGTCTCCGCCGCCGCCTTGACCGCCTTCTGGTCGCGCGGCGTGAACGCGCGCAGCGCATGCTGGATGCGGTTGCCGAGCTGGCCCAGGATCACGCCGGGCACGTCGTCGGGGTTTTGCGAACAGAAGTACACGCCCACGCCCTTGGAGCGGATCAGCCGCACCACCTGTTCCACGCGCTGCAGCAGCGCCGGCGAGGCGTCGTCGAACAGCAGGTGTGCTTCGTCGAAGAAGAACACCATCTTCGGCTGGTCGAGGTCGCCCACTTCGGGCAACTGCTCGAACAGCTCGGACAAGAGCCACAGCAGGAAGGTGGAGTACAGCCGCGGCTTGAGGATCAGCTGGTCGGCGGCGAGCACGTTGATGATGCCGCGGCCGCTCATGTCCTGGCGCATCAGGTCGGCCAGCTCCAGCGCCGGCTCACCGAAGAACTGGTCGGCGCCGTCGCTCTCCAGCTTCAGCAGCGCGCGCTGGATCGCCGCGATGCTGGTGGTGCTGATCAGCCCGTACTTCGCCGAGAGCGTCTTGGCGTTGTCGGCGGCATAGGTGAGCAGGGCGCGCAGGTCGGCCAGGTCGAGCAGCAGCAGGCCCTGCTCGTCGGCGGCCTTGAACACCACCTCCAGCACGCCTTCCTGGGTGTCGTTCAGTTCCAGCACGCGGCCGAGCAGGGTCGGTCCCATCTCGCTGACGGTCGCGCGCACCGGGTGGCCGAGCTTGCCGTAGATGTCCCAGAACACCACTGGGTTCGCCTGCGCCTTCCAGTCGGCGAGCTTGAGCTTGTCCAGCCGCGCCTTGAGCTTGTCGCCCGGCTCGCCGGCAGCCATCGCCAAGCCCGCCAGGTCGCCCTTGGCGTCGGCCAGGAAGCACGGCACGCCCAGCCGCGAGAAACCTTCGGCCAGCACCATCAGCGAAACGGATTTGCCGGTGCCGGTGGCGCCGGCGATCATGCCGTGGCGGTTGCCGTAGTGCGGGTCGAGGCTGACGCTGGTGCTGTCGTTGCGGCCGATCAGGATCTCAGTCATGGCGTTCCATCCATTGCAGGTCAAGCGATTGTAACCAAGCCGGCGACGCTGTCGCGGCGCGTTGAGTCGAAGCCTTGCGCCCGCTATGGTGGGCGTTTTCCGCAGGTAGAAGTTCGTGATGCCGTCGTGTTCCGTTGTGCGTACCCTGCGTCTGGCTCCGCTGGCCGTCGCGATCAGTCTGCTGGCCGCCTGTGTCAGCACCGGCGGCGCCAGGCCGGCCACCCCGCTCGACACGCTGTACGGCGAACTCGACCAGGCCAGCAAGGGCTACGAGACCGCCCTGCAGCAATCGCGCGAAGGCGACCTGCAGGCCTCGCGGCTGACCCTGACCCACTCGCTGGATCGCCTGAAGGAGGCGTCGGCACGTTGCGGCAATACTGCCGGCTGCGATCCGCAGCGGTTCTTCTCCGCGTTCGACCACCTGCTGCGCCTGAAGGACGGCGATTTCGGCAGCGGCCAGGATCTGGACAGCGACGTCGATCCAGCGCAGGCTGCGCTGGCCACCGGCAGCACCGGTGCCGCCAGCCTGCCGCAGGCGCAGCGCAGCGTGACCCTGCTGCACGGGCAGAAGCTGTCGCAGCTGATCGCGATGAACGGGCCGGTGAAGGCGGCGCTGGAGATGTGGCTGACCCAGTGGCGCCCGCAGTTGATGGATGCCTGGGTCAACTACCAGTACCTGCGTTACCAGATGTGGCCGCAGTACCAGAAGGCGGACCTGCCCGAGGCGCTGCTGTTCGGCATCATGGCCAAGGAATCCGGCGGCAAGGTGCACGCCGTGTCACGCTCGGGTGCGTCGGGGCCGCTGCAGTTCATGTACGCCACCGGCATGCGCTTCGGCCTGGGCAGCGACAGCGGCTTCGACCTGCGCTTCGATCCCGCCGCCTCGGCGCGGGCGAACGCGAAGTACATCAACGAGCAGTTGCGCGTCTTCAACGACAACCTCGAACTCGCGCTCGGCGCCTACAACGGCGGCGAAGGGCGCATGCGCCGCACGGTCGGCGACGATACCGCGGTGAGCTTCTACGACCCGCGCATCTACGACCAGCTGTCGCAGGAAACCCGCGACTACGTGCCGGCGGTGCTCGCCGCGGCGTGGCTGTTCCAGCATCCGGACAGCTACAACCTGCGCTTCCCGAAGGTCGACGGTGCGCCCGGTACGGTCACCCTGCAGCGGCCGGCCTCGTTGTCGGAGCTGACTGTCTGCCTGGGCTCGGCCGGCGGAATGAGGGATGGCTGGTTCCGCACCCTGCGCAACCTCAACCCGCGGCTGGACCCGCAGGTGACCCAGCCGGCCGGCACGCCGCTGCAGTTGCCGAAGCTGCTGGAGCGCGCCTACGCCACGCGCTGCGTCGATGGCCCATGGCCGATCCTCGCCGGCGACCTGCACCGCGCGGTGGTGCCGGTGGTGGCGGCCCCGGTGGCGCCGGTGCCGGTGCCGAGGGGCACCCGCCGCTACACCGTTCGCCGGGGCGACACGCTGGTCAGCATCGTGCGCAAGCTGCATTGCTCCAGCGTGCAGGAAGTCGCCGAATCGAACGGGCTGAAGCATCACCGCATCAGCATCGGGCAGACCTTGAAGCTGCCGGTCTGCCGCTGATCCGCCGCCGCGCCGTACGCCTTCAGGCGACGGCGCTTTCCTGCACCCAGCTGTTGCCGTTGTGGTTGCCGGCGGTGCCGGCGCCGTGAACTTCCTTCAGTTCGCGCAGCAGTTGCATCAGCTGGCGGTGTTGCGGCTGCAGGCTGGCGTGCGGGGAGTTCTTGGTTTCGTGATAGGCCACGGCCAGCCACAGCGCGATGCCGCGCAGCGCCACTTCGGCGTTGTTCGAACACGCGCGCTCGTAACCCGCCTCGGTGCCCTGACCCCAGGGCAGGTAGCGCGCTTCCGGCGCGGTGCCGTATAGGTGGGGGAAGTCGCTGCGCGAGGCTTGCCCGATCTCGCGCAGGGTGAGCGTGCCCAGGCGCTCGCGGCTGCGCTTGGGCAGGGCGCGCACGCTGCGTTCGATGTCGCGGAACTGCCGGCCCAACCGGCGCGCGCGCATCATCACGAGGAACGGAGTGAGTATTTGCATGGGATCCCCTTCGGCGCTGGAGTTTCGCGGCACGCAGTGCGGGCGGCGAAGCCAGGAGCGTAGCGAAGCGATCGCTGCAATAGCGCCTAGGACGTCACAAAATGACGCACGGCGTCAGTTTGGGGCGATGCTCAGCGGCGTTCCAGCCGTTGCCCCAGCCGTTGGCCCACCTGCACGGCCTGCTGCGGCTGCAGGGCGTCCAGCTCGGCCGCGCCCTCGGGCAGCAGCAGGATCACGGTGGAACCCATGTTGAAGCGCGCCATCTCGGCGAAGCGTTCCAGCGTGACGTGCTGGCCGGCGAACGACTTGCGCCGGATCGACGACGCGTACGGCGGGATCACCAGGCCGTCCCACACTGTGGCCACCGAGGAGACCAGGATCGCGCCCACCATCACCACCACGAACGGGCCGCGTTCGCCCTCGAAGTGGCAGACCAGCCGCTCGTTGCGCGCGAACAGCCGCGGGATCGCCGCGACCGCGAACGGCGCAACGCTGAAGATGCGCCCGGGCACGTGCACGGTTTCCTTCAGCGTGCCTTTCAGCGGCATGTGCACGCGGTGGTAGTCGCGCGGCGACAGGTAGACGGTGACGAAGCGGCCGTTGCGGTACGGCGCGGCGGCGGTCTCGTCGCCGCCGAGCAGTTCGGCGGCGGTGTATTCCTGCCCCTTCGCCTGGAAGATGCGCCCGTCGACGATCGTGCCGGCCTGGCTGATACGGCCGTCGGCCGGCGAGAGCAGGGCGGTCGGGTCGGCATCGGCCTGGCGTGCGCCGGGCTTGAGCTTGCGCGTGAAGAACGCATTGAAATGCTGGTAGGCCAGCGGGTCGGGCTGCGCCGCCTCGGCCATGTTCACGTCGTAGTTGCGCACGATGGTGGCGATCAGCCAGTTCTTCCACGGCGCGAAGGTCCAGCGCGTGGCCCAGTAGACCACTCGCGACAGCGCGCGGTGCGGCAGGATGTACTGCAGGAATACGTTGAAAGTCATCCGCCCAGTATACGGGGTGGACACCGCTGCAGGCCTTATAATGACCGGCCAATCCACCGCACCCTGGATCGCCGTGACCGCCGAGCTCGCCACCATCATCGACTTCATCCGCTACGGTGCCAGCCGCTTTTCGGCCGCCGGGCTCACCTTCGGCCACAGCCACGACAACCCGATCGACGAGGCCACCCATCTGGTGCTGGCCAGCTTGCACCTGCCGCCGGACATCCCGCCGGCGTACGGCGCCGGCCGGCTCACCGCGGCCGAGCGCGCGAACGTGCTGGCGCTGATCGAGCGCCGCGTCAGCGAGCGCCTGCCGGTGGCCTACCTGGTCGGCGAAACCTGGTTCGCCGGGCTGAAGTTCAAGAGCGACCGCCGCGCGCTGGTGCCGCGTTCGCCGATCGCCGAGCTGATCGAGTCGGGCTTCGCGCCGTGGCTGGACGAGCGCCACATCGAGCGCGCGCTGGACCTGTGCACCGGCTCGGGCTGCATCGGCATCGCGATGGCCGAGTACAACCCCGAGTGGCGGGTCGACATCGTCGACATCAGCGACGAGGCGCTGTCGCTGGCGCGCGAGAACATCGCCTTCCAGCACGTCGAGGGCCGCGTCGAGGCGATCCGCTCCGACCTGTTCGCCGACGTGGCCGGACGCAAGTACGACCTGATCGTTTCCAATCCGCCGTACGTCACCGAAGACGAATACGCCGCGCTGCCCGGCGAGTACGCGCACGAACCGAAGCTCGGCCTGACCTCCGGCGTGGACGGCCTGGACCTGTGCCTGCGCATGCTGGACGAGGCGGCCGCCCATCTCACCGACGATGGCCTGTTGATCGTCGAGGTGGGCGAGAGCGAGCACGCGCTGGCCGCGTTGCTTCCGGAAGTGCCGTTCGTGTGGATCGAGTTCAAGGTCGGCCCGATGGGCGTGTTCGCGCTGGAGCGGCGCGACCTGGTCGAGCACGCGGCGGCGATCCGCGCGGCGGCGGCCGCGCGTCGTCCGGGCTGAGCGATGGAGCTGGTCACGGCGCGATTGCGGATCGACGCGTTGCGTCCGGCCGATGCCGAGGCACTGTTCGCCTGTCGCGCCGATCCCGCGGTGGCCCGCTACCAGGGCTGGTGTCCGGCCGACGTCGCCGCCGCTCGCGGGTTCATCGTCACACAGCCGCTGCAGCCTGCACATGGCTGGTTCCAGCGCGCGATCCGCCTGCGTGAAAACGGCCGGCTGATCGGCGACCTCGGCGTGAACCTGCCGGAGGATGCCAGGGCATCGGTCGAGTTCGGCATCAGCATCGCGCCGGCCGGGCAGGGCCGCGGCTACGCCGGCGAGGCGGTGCGTGCGCTGTTCGAGCAGGCGTTCGGCGCGTGGGGCCGGCACCGCGTCCAGGCCTCGGCCGACCCGCGCAACCTGGCCTGCGTGGCGCTGCTGCGCGCGCTGGGCATGCGCCAGGAGGCCCATCACCGCGAGAGCCTGTGGTTGCGCGGCGAATGGGTCGACGACGTGGTGTTCGCCCTGTTGGCCCGCGAGTGGCTGGCGCCCCCACCGTAGGAGCCCGCTGGCGGGCGATGCTTTTGTTCTGAATCTCCACCAGGCATCAAGACAAGAGCATCGCCCGCCAGCGGGCTCCTACCGGAGGCCACTGCCGGTATGCTTCGATCTTTAGTCCCGGATGTCCCATGTCCAGCAATTCCTTCGGCAAACTGTTCACCGTCACCACCTTCGGCGAAAGCCATGGGCCGGCGATCGGCTGCGTGATCGACGGCTGCCCGCCGGGCCTGGCGATCAGTGCCGAGGAATTCCACAGCGATCTCGATCGTCGTGCCACCGGCCGCAGCCGCTACACCTCGCAGCGGCACGAGGCGGACGAGGTGGAGATCCTCTCCGGCGTATACGAAGGCAGGACCACCGGCACGCCGATCGCGCTGTTGATCCGCAACACCGACCAGCGCAGCAAGGACTACGGCGACATCGCGTCGAGCTTCCGTCCCGGCCACGCCGACTACACCTACTGGCAGAAGTACGGCATCCGCGATCCGCGCGGTGGCGGGCGTTCCTCGGCGCGCGAGACCACCATGCGCGTGGCTGCGGCCGTGCTCGCCAAGAAGTGGCTGGCCGAGCACCACGGTGTGCGCGTGCGCGGCTACCTGGCGCAGATCGGCGAGGTCGTGCCGGATGCGTTCGACTGGGACGCGGTGGAGCAGAACCCGTTCTTCTGGCCCGATGCGGACCAGGTGCCGGCGCTGGAGACCTACATCAACGCGCTGCGCAAGTCCGGCGACTCGGTCGGTGCGCGCGTCGACGTGGTCGCCGACGGCGTGCCGCCGGGTTGGGGCGAACCGATCTACGGCAAGCTGGACGGCGACCTGGCCAGTGCGCTGATGTCGATCAACGCGGTCAAGGGCGTGGAGATCGGCGACGGCTTCGCTGCGGTCGCGCAGCGCGGCAGCGAGCATCGCGACGAGATGGGCATGGACGGCTTCGCGTCCAATCATGCCGGCGGCATCCTCGGCGGCATCAGCAGCGGCCAGCCGGTGGTCGCCTCGATCGCGCTGAAGCCGACTTCCAGCATCCTGATCCCCGGCCGCAGCGTGAACCTGGCCGGGGAACCTGTGGAAGTGGTGACCAAGGGTCGCCACGATCCCTGCGTCGGCATCCGCGCCACCCCGATCGCCGAGGCGATGGTGGCGCTGGTGCTGATCGACCATGCGCTGCGCCACCGTGCCCAGTGCGGCGACGTGGGGGCGGTGGCGCCGCGCATTCCGTGATGAATCGACTATCGCAACCGGAACCGCGCCGATGACCGACAAGCCCCGCGTCTGGGTCTCGCGCCCCACCTTCCCGGGCATCGTCGCCCGGCTCGAACCGCACCTCGAGGTGACGGTCGAGCCGGAGGAACGCAAGTTCAGTCCCTCCGAGCTGGCGGCCGGGCTGGACGTGTTCGAAGGCGAGCCGGCGCTGCACCCGGGCCTGCTCGAACTGGACAACGTGGTGCTCAGCCCGCATATCGCCAGTGCCAGCACCGAAACGCGCCGTGCGATGACCGCCCTGGCCGTGGACAATGTGCTGGCGCTGTTCGGCCATGGTCCGCAGGCCGGGCGGCCACCCACGATCCTCAATCCCAACGTGCTGGCCTGACCGCCGGCACGGCCTCCCCACCCTGAGCGAAGAACACCACCCATGAGTCAGAAGAGCAGCTACAAGGTCGCCATGGTCGGCGCCACCGGCGCGGTCGGCGAGACCGTGCTGGCGATCCTCGCCGAGCGCGAGTTCCCGGTCAGCGAGCTGGTGCCGCTGGCGAGCGAGCGTTCGGCCGGTGGCAAGGTCAAGTTCGGCGGCAAGGACGTCACCGTGCAACTGCTGGACACCTACGACTTCGCCGGCGTCGACATCGCGTTCTTCTCGGCCGGCGGCTCGGTCAGCCGCGAGCACGCGCCGCGCGCAGCGGCGGCCGGTGCGGTGGTGATCGACAACACCTCGGAGTTCCGCTACCAGGACGACATCCCGCTGGTGATCAGCGAAGTCAATCCGCATGCGATCGCGCAGTACACCACGCGCGGCATCATCGCGAACCCGAACTGTTCGACCATGCAGATGCTGGTGGCGCTGGCGCCGATCCACCGCGCGGTGCAGATCGAGCGGATCAACGTGGCCACCTACCAGTCGGTTTCCGGCGCTGGCCGCAGCGGGATGGAGGAACTGGGCCGGGAGACTGCGGCGCTGCTGAACTTCCAAAGCGTGGAGCCGGGCAAGAAATTCCCGGCCCAGATCGCGTTCAATGTGATCCCGCAGATCGACGATTTCCAGCCGAACGGCTACACCAAGGAGGAAATGAAGCTGGTGTGGGAGACCCGCAAGATCCTGGAGGACGAGTCGATCCAGGTGAACCCGACCGCAGTGCGCGTGCCGGTGTTCTATGGCCATTCCGAGGCAGTGCACATCGAGACCAGCGACAAGATCACCGCCGAACAGGCCCGCGAACTGCTGCGGCAGGCGCCGGGCGTGGTGCTGGTGGACGAGCGCAAGCCGGGCGGCTATCCGACCCCGGTGGGCGAGGCGGCCGGCACCGATGCGGTGTACGTCGGGCGCATCCGCGAGGACATCTCGCACGAGCGCGGGCTGGATCTGTGGATCGTCTCGGACAATATCCGCAAGGGCGCGGCGCTGAATGCAGTGCAGATCGCCGAATTGCTGATCGAGGATTATCTCTGACATGCGTTGGATGCCACTCATGGCGGCCGTGGGGTTTGTCACCGTGTCGGCGGCCTGGGCCGGCGACCGGGCGACATCGTTGCCGACTGCGCCCGCACCGGCAAAGTCGCTGTCGACGGTCCAGCGGCATCTGGCCGGCAGCCAGGCCGAGGTGAAACGGCTGAAGCAGGATCTGGACCGGCAGGAGTTGGACAGCCGGCGGGCCAGCGAACGGCTGAAGCAGCAGGACCAGGCCATCGCCGAGCTGCAGCGACGGCTGCACGAGTTGCAGGCCGGACCGGCCCCGGGCTCGCGTTGAAAAAGGCCGCTTCGGTGAGAACATGCCGCAGCAATGCATTGCAAGTATTCGCTGCAGCTATTGTTGATTGGCCTGCATGTAACTAAAGTGGCACCTCATTTGGGGCGGGCCGCCATGGCGGCAACGCCATGAACGAATTAGAGAGTCGCGCCAGGATCGTTCGGGGGAACATGCAATGAATCGTTCGTTGAAGTTGTCGATGCTGATCGTGCTGGCGCTGGGCAGCAGCCAGGCCATGGCGGTAGATCTCGGCCAGATCCAGGTCAAATCGGCACTGGGACAGCCGCTGCTGGCCGAGATCCCGCTGCATCCCGACAGCCCGGCGGAACTGCAGGGGCTCACCGTCCAGCTGGCGTCCAGCGAGGAATTCGCCCGCGCCGGCATCGCCGGCGGGCGTACCGCGATTCCCTTGCACTTCAGTGTGGCGAACGCCGGCGCCGGCCACCCGGTGATCCGCATCACCAGCAGTGCGCCGGTGGACGACCCCTTCCTCGACTTGCTGATCGAGGTAAACGGCAAGGCCGGCAAGAGCGTGCGCGAGTACGCCATCCTGCTCGATCCGCCGGGTGCGTCGGCGGCCGCGGCCGCGCCGACCGCACCAGCCGCGCCAGCCACCCCGGCGCCGAGCCAGCCGGCACCGCACACCCGGGCGCCGGTCACCGCGCCGGTGGCTGCCCAGCCCAAGCCGGCGGCACCCGCGCCGGCACCCGCACCGATCCAGAAACCGAAACCGGCGGCACCGGCGCTCAACAACGGCCAGTACGGCCCGGTCGAGCACGGCCAGACGCTGTCCAGCATCGCGCGCAGCGTGGCGCCGGCCGGCGTGGACGCACAGCAGATGATGCTGGCCCTGCAACAGGCCAACCCCGATGCGTTCTACCGCAACAACATCAATGCGCTGAAGAGCGGTTCGGTGCTGCGCGTGCCGACCTCGGCCGAAGCGCAGGCCATGACGATCGCCGCTGCAGTCGCCGAGGTACGTCGGCAAAACAGCGACTGGCGTGCCGGCGTGCCGGGCAAGCCGACGGTGGTGGCCGATGCCGCCACCCGCGCCAGCAGCACCGCCACGCCCGCCCGCGCGCCGGATGCCGGCGACCGGCTGGCGCTGGTGCCGGCGAAGGAAGGCAGCAGCGCGGGAACCCGTGGCGGCGGCGCGGGCGACAAGTCCAGCACCGGCCTCCGCCAGGATCTCCTGCGCACCCAGGAAAGCCTGGCCAGCCTGCAGCAGCAGAGCGCCGACCTGAAAGGCCGCCTGAAGGATCTGGCGGACATCAACAGCAAGAACGAGCGTCTGCTGTCACTGAAGGACAACGAGATCGCCGAGCTGCAGGCCAAGCTGGCCGCCGCACGCAAGGCTGCCGGCATGCCGCCGGCCGCGACGCCGGTGGCCGCCGCCAGCAGCGCGAAGACTACGCCCGTCGCGGCCGCCGCGCCCACGGAAAAACTGGAAACCGCCACAGCCATGGCCAGCACCGCCGCCGGCGTGAGCGCGGCGCCAGTGGCGGCCGGTTCGACCGCGGCAAGCACGCCGGTGGCTGCCTCCAGCCTGGCCGGCGCACCAGCCCACGGCGCGTCCGTGGTGACCACGCCGATCGCGACACCGGCGCCGGCCAAGCCGGTTGAGAAGCCGGCAGCGATGCATCCGGCCAGCGTGCCGGCGACGCTCGAGCAACCGTGGTACATGCAGACCTGGGCCTGGGCGGCCGCGGCCGGCGCCGTCGTGCTGCTGATCCTGCTGGCCATGCTGGGACGTCGGCGCAAGCCGGCAGCCGACGCGCCGAAGGCCGCGTCGTCGTTGGCCGATCGCTTCGGTTCGGCGCCTGCCGCCGGTCAGGACTTGCCGGGCGACGACGTCGACCAGGACGAGCTGCTCGACCAGTTGGCCGAACACCCCGACGACATCGGCCTGCACCTGGAACTGGTCACCCTGTATTACTCGCGCCGCGACGTCGAGCATTTCGAAGCGGCGGCCGAGGCGATGCACGCCCACATCACCGATCCGCAGCAGGACGAGTGGCAGGACGTGCTGCACATGGGCGAGGACCTGGTGCCGGGCCACCCGCTGTTCGACCATCACGCCGAATCGGCAGTGCCTGACGACGCCGAGGCGCGCGGCGGGTTCAACATCGACGACTATGCCGACAAGGCCGACGCGCCAACGGTGGTTTCCTCGATGCCGCCGCCGCTGCCGCCGGGCGCGTCCAAGCCCGTCAGCGAGTACAACTTCAATTTCGATCTGACCCGGGCTGTCGTCGAACCGCCGGCCCGCCCGGCGCAGGCCGCGGACGACGCCACCGTGGCCGCCCCGCTGGCGGCGAGCCGGCCGTCGGCGCCCGCCGAGCCCGTGTCGAGCTGGCACTTCGACGAAGAAGACAGCACGCCGCTCGCGGCCGATGGCGGCCACGACCTGGGCGAGTTCAACGATGACCCGGTGGACACCAAGCTCGACCTGGCCCGTGCCTACATCGACATGGGCGACGCCGAAGGCGCCCGCGCCATGCTCGGCGAGGTGGTCAAGGAAGGCAGCCAGATGCAGAAGGACACCGCCAAGCGCCTGCTCGACAGCCTGCACTGAGTCACGGCGCGCTTCCCGCGGGACAAATCGGGCCGGCCCTTGCCGGCCCGATGCCGTTGCGGCCTGCTAATCTTTCTGCTTTCCGCGGACCCCTGCACGACTCCATGCGCATTGCCCTGGGCATCGAATACGACGGTACCGATTTCAGCGGCTGGCAGCGCCTGAAGGCTGACGTCAGCGTGCAGGGCGTGCTGGAGGAAGCGTTGTCGAAGGTGGCCGACCATCCGGTCGAGGTCAGCTGCGCGGGACGCACCGATGCCGGTGTGCATGGGCGCTGCCAGGTCGTGCACTTCGACACCGAGGCGCGCCGCGACATGCGCGGCTGGGTGCTGGGCAGCTGTTCCAACCTGCCGGCCAGCGTGGCGGTGCTGTGGGCGCAGCCGGTGCCGGACAGTTTCCACGCGCGCTACGCGGCGCGCAGCCGGCGCTACCGCTACCACATCCTCAACCGGCCGGTGCGCGCGGCGCTGGATGCGCGCTACGTCACCTGGGAGCGCCTGCCGCTGGATGCCGAGCGCATGCACGCCGCCGTCCAGGCGCTGCTCGGCGAGCACGACTTCAGCGCGTTCCGCGCCTTGTCCTGCCAGGCCGCGCATCCGCGCCGCAGCGTGCTCGCGGTGAGCGTGCGGCGCGAGGGTGAGCAGCTGTTCGTCGACATCGAGGCGAATGCATTCCTGCACCACATGGTGCGCAACATCGTCGGCTCGCTGCTGCCGATTGGCCGCGGCGAGCAACCGGTCGAATGGATGGCCGAACTGCTGGCCGGCTGCGACCGCCAGGTGGCCGGGCCGACCGCACCGTCTTCCGGGCTGACCTTCATCGGCCCGCGCTACGAGGCGCACTGGGGCCTGCCGCCAGACGTCTGCCTGCCGGGAGCCGGCCGGTGACCCGCATCAAGTGCTGCGGCATGACTCGGGTGGGCGACGCGCTGCTCGCCGCGCGGCTCGGCGCGGACGCGATCGGGCTGGTGTTCACCGCGCGCAGTCGGAGGCAGGTGACGCTGGCGCGGGCACGCGAGATCGTGGCGGCGCTGCCGCCGTTTGTGGCCAGCGTGGCCTTGTTCATGGACGACGAGCCCGGCCTGGTGCGGCAGGTGCTCGATGAAGTGCGACCCACGCTGCTGCAGTTCCACGGCAACGAGAGCGATGCCTGGTGCGCGCAATTTGGCCGTCCGTTCCTGAAGGCCATCGCAATGGGCGAGGGCGTGGCGGCGTTGCCGTGGCTGCGGGAGTACCCGCAGGCCGCAGGCGTGTTGCTGGACGGCCATGCGGCCAGCGAGGCCGGCGGCAGCGGCAGGACGTTCGACTGGTCGCTGCTGCCGCGCGATCCGGTGCAGCCGCTGGTCCTCGCCGGCGGCCTGCATGCCGGCAACGTGGGCGAGGCCGTGCGCACGGCGCGCCCATGGGCGGTGGACGTGGCCAGCGGGGTGGAGTCGGCACCGGGGATCAAGGACCCGGCCCGGCTGGCAGCCTTCATCCGCGCGGTGCGCGCGGCAGACGCGGCGTGAGCGGCGCGCCGGTTGCCATCGAGGAATGCCGCGATGGCGACGGTGCGCCCGCGCTTGCCGACCTGGTCGGCCATGCGCGCCCGCTGGTGATCCGCGGCCTGTGCCGCGACTGGCCGATGGTGGCCTGGGCGCGGCAGTCGGACGACGCATTCGCGCGGGAGCTGGCGCGGCGGGACAACGGCAGCGAGGTCGATGCGCTGCTGCTGCCTGCGGGCGAGGGCGGGGTGATCGGCTACAACGCGGCGTTCGACGGCTTCAACTACACGCATCACCGCGTCTCGATCGGCCAGGGCCTGCAACGGCTGGCGCAGTACAGCCGTCAGCCGGAGGCGCCGGGGCTGGCCATGCAGAGCGCGTTGATCGGCGCCTGCCTGCCGGGGTTGCTGGACGACCACGCGCTGCCGTTCCTTGATCCCAGCATCCAGCCGCGCATCTGGATCGGCAACCGGGTCACCACGCCGGCGCATTTCGACGAGTACCACAACGTCGCCTGCGTGGTGTGCGGCGTGCGGCGCTTCACCCTGTTCGCGCCGGAGCAGGCGCGCAACCTGTACGTGGGGCCGCTGGATTTCGCACCCACCGGCGCGGCGATCGGCATTGCCCGGCTCGACCGTCCCGACGACCCGCGCTATCCCGGCCTGAAGCTGGCGCTGGCTGCGGCGCAGGTGGCGGAGCTGCATCCCGGCGACGCGATCTACATTCCGCCGCTGTGGTGGCATCACGTGGAATCGCTGCAGCGGATCAACGCGCTGGTGAACTACTGGTGGAAGCCGGTGCTTGCCGATGGCCATGCGCCGGACACGGCGCTGGGCTGTCTGATGCACTGCATCCTCGCCTTCCGCTCGCTGCCGCCGGCGGAACGGGCGGCGTGGAGGGAGCTGCTGGGCTACTACGTGTTTGGCGACGAGGATCCCGCCGCACACTTGCCCGCCGGCCGGCGCGGCATCCTCGGCCCGCTCACGCCCGGCCAACTGGCCGAGTTCAGGGCCTCCATCCGCCGCTATCTGTGACCCCGTTCGGCCGGGCTTGCCGCTAAGATGGCTGCTTGCCGCAGTGCGGCATGCCCTTCCCCGAGTGACGAAATGAGCCAGATCGTGGACTACAACGCTTACCCCGACGCGCACGGCCGCTTCGGCAACTACGGCGGCAGCTACGTTGCCGAGACCCTGATGGCGCCGCTGGCCGAGCTGACCGAAGCCTACCTGCGCCTGCGCGAGGATCCGGCCTTCATCGCCGAGCTCGACCGCGACCTCAAGCACTACGTCGGCCGGCCCAGTCCGATCTACCACGCCGAGCGGCTGTCGCAGCACGTCGGCGGCGCGCGCATCCTGTTCAAGCGCGAGGACCTCAACCATACCGGCGCACACAAGATCAACAACACGGTCGGCCAGGCGCTGGTCGCGCGCAACATGGGCAAGACCCGCATCATCGCCGAGACCGGCGCCGGCCAGCACGGCGTGGCCAGCGCCACGGTGGCGGCGCGGCTGGGCCTGAAGTGCGTGGTCTACATGGGCGCGGTGGATATCGAGCGGCAGAAGATCAACGTCTATCGCATGAAGCTGCTCGGTGCCGAGGTGGTGCCGGTGACCTCCGGCTCGAAGACGCTGAAGGACGCGCTGAACGAGGCGATGCGCGACTGGGTCACCAACGTCGCCGACACCTTCTACATCATCGGCACCGTGGCCGGCCCGCACCCGTATCCGCTGATGGTGCGCGACTTCAACGCGATCGTGGGGCGCGAGGCGCGCGCGCAGATGCTCGAAGAGTACGGTCGCCTGCCGGACGTGCTGACCGCCTGCGTCGGCGGCGGCTCCAACGCGATCGGCCTGTTCCATGCCTTCCTCAACGACGCTGGCGTGCGCATCGTCGGCGCCGAGGCGGCGGGCGAGGGCATCACCACCGGCCATCACGCCGCGTCGCTGGCGGCCGGCCGGCCCGGCGTGCTGCACGGCAACCGCACCTATGTGCTGTGCGACGACAACGGCCAGATCACCGAGACGCACTCGATCTCGGCTGGCCTGGACTATCCCGGCGTCGGCCCCGAGCACGCGTTCCTGAAGGATACCGGTCGCGCCGAGTACGTCGGCATCACCGACGACGAGGCGCTGGCCGCGTTCCACCTGCTGGCGCGCACCGAAGGCATCCTGGCCGCGCTGGAATCCAGCCACGCGGTGGCGCAGGCGGTCAAGCTGGCGCGCGAGTTGCCGAAGGACGGCATCGTGCTGTGCAACCTGTCCGGCCGCGGCGACAAAGACGTGCACACCATCGCGGCGCGCGAAGGAGTCGAGGTATGAGCCGCATCGACCGCCGCTTCGCCGCACTGAAAGCCGCCAACCGCACCGGCCTGATTCCGTTCGTCACCGCGGGCGATCCGTCGCCTGAGCACATGGTGGCGCTGATGCATGCGCTGGTCGACGCCGGCGCCGACCTGATCGAGCTGGGCGTGCCATTCTCCGACCCGATGGCGGACGGCCCGGTGATCCAGCACGCCAGCGAGCGCGCGATCGCCAAGGGCATCGGCCTGGCCGACGTGCTGGGCTGGGTCGCCGCATTCCGCCAGCACGATGCGGACACGCCGATCGTGTTGATGGGTTACCTCAATCCCATCGAGACGCACGGCTACGCGCGCTTCGCCGGAGAGGCCGTGCAGGCCGGGGTCGACGGTGTGCTGCTGGTCGATTGCCCGCTGGAGGAGTCCGCCGTGCTGCAGCCGCTGCGCGACGCTGGGCTGCAACGGATCCTGCTTGCCGCACCGACCACCGAACCCTCGCGTATGGCGCAGCTGTGCGGTTCGGCCGAGGGTTTCCTGTACTATGTCTCGTTCGCAGGCATCACCGGTGCGGCACACTTGAGCACCGGTGACATCGCCGCCCGCGTGGCCGATGTCCGTGCCCGGGCGAAGGCGCCGGTGGCGGTCGGTTTCGGCATCCGCGATGCGGCGAGCGCGAAGGCGATCGCCGGTTTTGCCGATGCGGTGGTGATCGGCAGCGCACTGGTGGATCGGCTGGCCGGGGCGACGGACGCCGGGGAAATCACCCGGCGCACGCAGGCGTTCCTGGCACCGATCCGCGCCGCGCTGGATGCCCATTGAGGGCACGCACCGCCGGATGGTGGCGCACTCACGAATAGTCAGGGTGATGCAATGAATTGGCTGCAGAAAATCATGAACCCGCGCACCCGCCCGCACGCCACCAACGGCGGCAAGGGCTCGGTGCCCGAGGGCGTGTGGGAGAAGTGCGGCGGCTGCGGCACGGTGCTGTACAAGCCGGAGCTGGAGCGCAACCTGATGGTCTGCCCCAAGTGCGGCCATCACCATTACATCAGTGCACGCGCGCGGCTCGATGCGCTGCTCGACGAAAGTTCGGCGCAGGAACTGTGGGCCGGCCTGGAGCCGACCGACCCGCTGAAGTTCCGCGACTCGAAGAAGTACCGCGACCGCATCGTCGCCACCCAGAAGAAGATCGGCGAGAAGGATGCGATGGTCGTGATGAGCGGCCGGCTCAAGGGCCGCCCGCTGGTGGCGGCGGCATTCGAGTTCGCCTACATGGGCGGCTCGATGGGTTCGGTGGTCGGCGAGAAGTTCGCTCGCGCCGCCGAGCGCGCGCTGGCCGACCGCAGCGCGCTGGTGTGCTTCTCCGCCACCGGCGGCGCGCGCATGCAGGAGGCGCTGTTCTCGCTGATGCAGATGGCCAAGACCTCGGCCGCGCTGGCACGCCTGCGCGACGCCGGTGTGCCGTACATCAGCGTGCTGACCAACCCGACCACCGGCGGCGTCTCCGCCAGCCTGGCGATGCTGGGCGACATCAACATCGGCGAACCGAAGGCGCTGATCGGCTTCGCCGGCCCGCGCGTGATCGAGCAGACCGTGCGCGAAACCCTGCCGGAAGGCTTCCAGCGTTCGGAGTTCCTGCTGGACCACGGCGCGATCGACCTGATCGTCGACCGCCGCGAGATGCGCGACAAGCTGGCCGACCTGCTCGGCATCCTGATGAAGGCGCCGCGCGCGGCCTGAGCGGGTGCTCTGTCGGCGATGATGCGATGCCGCCTGCGGGCGGCATCGTCGTTAGCGCTGGCGGGTTTTCCACAGCGGCTGTGGAAGCGTTCGGGCAAAGCCTGTGGACAAGCCGCTTTCGCCGTTGATCCATCAAGCACTTGCTACGCGCTGGTCACGAGTTGCGCATGACGGCGCCGCATGCGGCACCGGTTTTCCACAGCGATTGTGGAGCGCGGGCGGCAAAGCCTGTGGACAAGTGTGCTATCTGCTTGAGCGCAAAGGCGGGGCCGACGGCGTGCGCAGGTTCTGCGCAGTGCCGTACTCAGCCGAGCAACGATGCCAGCCATAGCGACGCGCTGCCGAGGCCGCCGCCGATGACGATGGCGGCCAGCACGTCGCTGGGGTAGTGCAAGCCGAGGATCACCCGCGAGACGGCGACCAGTGCGGTGAAGCCCAGCAGCAGCGGTGCCAGCGGCGGATACCAGGCCAGCGCCACAGTGCTGAAACCCACCGCCTGCAAGGTATGCCCGGACGGAAAACTGAACTCGTCCAGCGGCGGCACGTGTGCGATCACGCCGGGGCAGGCGCGATACGGGCGCGGGCGGCGCGTCCAGCGCTTGAGCAGGCGATACAGCAGCAGCGCGGCGAGCCCGGTGGCTGCCATGTGCGCTGCTGCGGCGATGCCGCGCGGGCCGCCGAGCATGGCCAGCGCGGCCATCAGTGCGTACCAGAACACGCCGTCACCGAGCCGGCTGACCGCGCCGAAGAAGGCTCCCACCACGCGGCGGGCGCCCCAGTGGTTGGCGATCACGCAGACGCGGCGGTCCAGCGCGAAACGCGGTCCGGGCAGAAGCTCAGAGGCGGGCAGCGATGGAGGCGTGTTCATGCAGGTTCTCCTCGGCCATGTCGCGCAGCAGGGATTCGAAATCGCGGATCACCGCTTCCGGCGAGAGTCCCGCCACGCCGGCATGCGCCGCGCGCCCCATGTGCCGGATCAGTGCCGGGTTGCTAGCCAGTCTCACCGAGGCATCGATGAAGGCCGCCTCGTCGCCCGAGGCGATGCGGCAGCCGTTGACGCCGTCGACGAGGTGCTCGCGCGCGGCACCCTCGGCATACGCCACCACCGGCAGGCCGGCGGCCAGGGCCTCGATGATCACGTTGCCGAAGGTTTCGCTGAGGCTGGGGAACGGGAACAGGTCGGCGCTGGCATAGTGCCGCGCCAGCGCTTCGCCGCCTTGCACGCCGGCGAAGATGAAGTCCGGATGGGCGGCCTGCAGTGCGCCGCGGGCCGGACCGTCGCCGACCCACACGTAGCGCGCCTGCGGCACCTGCCGCTGGATCGCGCGAAAAGCCCGCACCGCCAGCTCGAGATTCTTTTCCGGCGCGATGCGCCCGACGTACAGCACCACCGGCGTGGCGGCGTCCACGCCCCAGTCGGCGCGCAAAGCCATGTCGCGCCGGTTCGGGTGGAACAGCTGCGTATCCACGGCGCGGCGCAGCAAGCGTGCGTTGGTGATGCCCATGGCGTGCAATTCCTGTGCGAGCGCATCGGTCGGCACCAGCGTGGCGATGGCGCGCTGGTGGAAACGACGCAGGTAGCCGCGTACCAGCGGCGTGAGCAGGCCCACGCCGTAATGGCTGGCGTAGCTGTCGAAGCGGGTGTGGAAACCGCTGCTGAGCGGAATGCCCAACTGCCTGGCGGCACGCATGGCCGACCAGCCGAGCGGCCCTTCGGTGGCTACGTACACCGCATCGGGACGCTGCCGCGACCAGTGCCGGCGCAGGGTGTGGCCGGCGGGCAGACCGAAGCGCAGGCCGGGGTAACGCGGCAGCGCGCCGCCGCGTAATTCGAGCACGTCGATGCCGGCTTCGTCGCCGTGCGGCTGCGGCTGGCGCGGGCGGATCAGGTCGATGTTGTGGCCACGGGCGGCGAGCCCGGCGGCGAGACTGTGCACGGTCAGCGCGACGCCGTTGATTTCCGGTGGGTAGGTTTCGCTGACGATGCCGATGCGCATGACGATGTCCGTGCTGGCTGGACGCAGCTTCGCCGTTTCGCGTTGCGGCGGCGTGGCGGGCGCATGACGTGGCAGTGACGCATCGGTGCCTTGCGGGCGCCGCAGCGCTTACACTGGGGGGCATCCTTCACCGCTGGAGGCCGACGATGAAACGCATCCTGCTCGCCCTGGCCCTGGCCGGACTGACCGGCGCCGCGCTGGCCGCCGATGCCCCCGCCGGCCTGCCGGTCACACCAGCTCCCGCCGGCGCCGAGGTCTACCTCATCTCGCCGAAGGACGGCGCCACCGTGGGCCAGGACGTCACCGTGCGCTTCGGCCTCAAGGGCATGGGCGTGGCGCCGGCCGGCGTGGCCAAGGAGCACACCGGCCATCACCACTTGCTGGTCGACGTGAAGGAACTGCCGCCCGCCGGCCAGCCGATTCCGAAGGACGAGCAGCACATCCATTTCGGCGGCGGCCAGACCGAGACCACGTTGAAGCTGAAGCCCGGTACCCACACCCTGCAGCTGGAACTGGGCGACCAGAACCATGTGCCGTTCGAGCCGGCCGTGGTGTCGAGGAAGATCACCATCCACGTCAAGTGAGTTTCGGGCGGCGCCGGCTTGCTTCCCGCGCTCAGTGCCCGAAGTAGACCGCGACGCCCAGATTGGCCTGCCAGTCGGGCGCCGCACCGTCCAGCCGATGGTCGAAGCCGGCGTCGAGCTGCACGCGTGGGGTGATCATCCATGCCAGTCCGGCACCGGCAACCGTGCCGCTGCCCTGATCCGGCGTGTGCAGCCGCGCGGCTTCGATATACAGCATCAGCGTGCTGTCCAGCGTGTAGTTGTCGCTGGCTGCCACGGTGGTGCTGTCAGCGCCGCCACTGCGCACATCCTGCAGATACAGACCCAGCGAGTTGCTCCCGCTTGCCTGCAGGTTGAACTGTGCGCCGAGCAGGTATTGGCGCCGGTCGCTGCGGAATGCCTTCGCGCCATCGGTGAATTCCACGCTGCCCAGCAGGCCCCAGCCGAAGGCCGGGTTCGAGGACGGCAGTGCCAGTTTCAGCCCGAGTGTCGTGTCGCCATGTCCATGACTGCGATCACCGCTGCCGGCACCGTCCTGCCGCAACGAGTTCCATGGCGAGCTGCCCAGTTGCAGTTCCAGCGGGCCGCCGATGCCGATGCGCAGCAGGCTGTCGGCGCTGTACTGCGAGATGGAGATGCCGTCTTGTCGATCACGGCTCCAGTCCGGCAATCCCTGTTCAATGGTGATGTCGCCCATGCCGAGCGCGACGGGCGTGAAGCCGTAGCCAGGGCGGTCGTAGCCCGGATTGCCGGCCATGGCGGACAGGGCGAGGCCCGACATGAGCGTGGCGAGTATGGTCGGGGCAATGCGCCGACGTAGCTGTGGGCTGCGGCAGCGGCGAGTATCCCGGTATCGGCTAAAATCCATCACTTCGCTCCGCATCCGTTGAGTTCCCATGACCGTCCGCACCCGCTTCGCCCCCAGCCCCACCGGTTTCCTGCACATCGGCGGGGCGCGCACCGCGCTGTATTGCTGGCTGGAGGCGCGTCGCCGCGGCGGCGAGTTCATCCTGCGCATCGAGGACACCGACCGCGAGCGTTCCACCGAGGAAGCCGTGCAGGCGATCCTCGACGCGATGCACTGGCTCGACCTCGACGCCGACGAGGGTCCGTTTTACCAGACCCAGCGGCTGGCGCGGTACAGGCAGGTCGCCGACGAACTGGTCGCCGCCGGCAAGGCGTACTACGCCTACGAGAGCAAGGAAGAGATCGAGGCGATGCGCGAGGCGGCGATGAAGGTGGGCGAAAAACCGCGTTACAACGGCTACTACCGCGACCGCAACGAACCTTTCCGCGACGACCCGAATCGGGTGATCCGCTTCCGCAACCCCACCGAGGGCTCGGTGGTGTTCGAGGACAAGGTGAAGGGCCGCATCGAGATCGCCAACAGCGAGTTGGACGACCTGGTGATCTTCCGCTCCGACGGCTGGCCCACCTACAACTTCGCGGTGGTGGTCGACGATATCGACATGGGCATCACCGAGGTGATCCGCGGCGACGACCACGTCAACAACACGCCGCGCCAGATCAACATCTACCAGGCGCTGGGCGCCGCGGTGCCGGAGTTCGCGCACCTGCCGATGATCTTGGACAAGGAAGGCAAGAAGCTGTCCAAGCGCACCAACTCGGTCAGCGTGATGGAGTACCGCGCCGCGGGCTTCCTGCCGCACGCGATCCTGAACTACCTGGTGCGCCTGGGCTGGTCGCACGGCGACCAGGAGATCTTCTCGCGCGGGGAGATGATCGCGCTGTTCGACATCGCCGACGTCAACAAGGCCGCTTCGCGCTTCGACACCGAGAAGCTGGCCTGGCTCAACCAGCACTACCTGAAAACCGACGAACCGCAGTCGCTGGCCGCCGAGTTCGCGTGGCACCTGCAGCGCGCCGGGATCGACGCGTCGCGCGGCCCGGCGCCGGTCGACGTGATCGTGGCGCTACGCGACCGCGTGCACACGCTGAAGGAAATGGCCGAGCGCGCGAAGATCTGGTACGGCCCGATCGTCGAATGGGACGACAAGGCGGTCGCCAAGCACCTGAAGAACGACAGTGCGGTCGCCGTGCTGGAGGCGGCGAAGGCGCTGCTCGCCGAGGTCGAATGGCAACCCGCTCCGATCCACCAGGTGATCGAACAGGTCGCCGCGCAGCTGGCACTCGGTATGGGCAAGGTCGCCCAGCCGCTGCGCGTGGCGATGACCGGCACCCAGGTCTCGCCCTCGATCGAGCACACGATCTACCTGGCCGGCCGCGACGAGGCGCTCACGCGCATCGACGCCGCGATCGCCATGGCGCGGGAATGAGCTTCCCGCCATGCCGATGACGCACTGACCCGGCATGGACGAGCTGCTGGCCAAGGCCACCCATGGTGTCGATCCCGACGCGCCGGGTGCGTTCTGGCAGGTCTTCTTCAACCTGTTGAACATGCTGCCGTGGGCAGCCATGTTCTGGTGGAGCCTGCTGTTCGTCGCGGTGGGCGCGCTGCTCGGCTGGTGGCGCGGCCGCCTGTTCGAAGGGATCGTGTGGGCATGGCTGCTGGGGCCGATCGGCTGGATCGTGCTGCTGCTGCGAACCCGCCGCAAACCGCCGCGTCGGCCGCCGCCTTTGCCGCGCTGAAGCCTTGCTGCCGCTGCGACGGGCGCAGTGTATGATCCAGCACGAGGTGAAACGCTTGAGCCACGACGCCGCCCGCAACCCGCATCCGAGCCACCCGCATCATCACGACGCGAAAGGTTTCGTGCGTGCCGTGGAACATGCCAGCGAGGAGCGCGGCTTGCGCCTGACTCCGCTGCGCAAGGAAGTGCTGGAGCTGATCGCGGCCGCGCACAAGCCGGTCAAGGCCTATGACCTGCTCGACCAGTTGCGCGAGAAGCACGGCAATGCGGCGCCGCCGACCGTCTATCGCGCACTCGACTTTCTGCTCGAGAACGGTTTCATCCACAAGCTGGAATCGATCAACGCGTTCGTCTCCTGCCACCACCCGGCCGAGGCGCACCAGGTGCCGTTCCTGATCTGCGATACCTGCTCCAATGCGCAGGAGGTCTGCGACGAGCGGGTTGCCGAGCTGATCGAGGCGCAGGCGAAGGCGTTCGGCTTCCGCCCGCAGGCGCAGACGCTGGAAGTCCATGGCACCTGCCGACATTGCCGCAAGAGCTGACCCGCGTTGCCGGGTATGGCGTTCGGCAGTGTTATAATGTAACATCCAGCCCGACTGGATACTGAGCCGCCACGTCTGGCGGCGCCGGGCACGACGATGGATTCCGAGCAGGCGAACAAAACCCGCTGGTGGCACGCCGCCGATCGCGTCGGCGCGATGGCTTCCTTCCTGTGCGCGATCCATTGCGCGCTGCTGCCCTTCGTGCTCGCGCTGCTGCCGCTGGTAGGGCTGGAATTCCTGGCCGATCATCGCTTCGAGCGGGCTTTCGTGCTGGGTGCCTGCGTGCTGGCCTCGCTTGTACTGATTCGGGGGTATCGCCGGCACCAGCGCTCGCTGCCGTTGCGGCTGGCCGTGCCGGGTCTGGCCCTGCTGCTGCTCGGCGTCACCTACATCGACGGTCCTGCGCCGATTCTGCACAGCGTGCTGGTGACCTGCGGCGGTCTGCTGCTGGCGGGCGCGCATTTCGCCAACCTGCGGCTGGACAGCCGCAACCATGCCCTCCATGTGCACGGCCCGCAGTGCGCGCACTGAACGCAGTGATTGTGTAACGGCGCCAGCCGTTCCTAGCATGCACGCATGAATACCGCCCACGCCGATCGGCACGCGCACGCTCACGACGGTGACCACGGCCACGCGCACGACCCGACCGCCGCGTCCGGCAGCCGCGGTCGCAAGCTGCTGTTGGCGTTCGGCCTGACCGCTGCGATGATGGCGGTCGAGGTGGCCGGCGGCGCGTGGTCCGGTTCGCTGGCCTTGCTGGCCGATGCCGGACACATGGTGGTCGACGCGTTGGCCCTGCTGCTGGCGATCGTCGGTGCGCGGGTGGCCATCCGGCCGGCCGATGCGCGGCGCAGTTACGGCTATGGCCGGATGGAGGTGCTGGCGGGATTCGTCAATGCGCTGGGCCAGTTCGTGCTGGTCGGCTGGATCGTCTACGAGGCCGGCGTACGGCTGCTGCATCCCGGCGAGATCCTCTCGGGAATCATGTTGGTGGTGGCGATTGCGGGCCTGCTGGTGAATGCGCTGGTGCTGCGTACCCTGCACGGGCATGCGCATGACGACGTCAACCTGGCCGGCGCCAGCCTGCACGTGCTGGGCGACCTGCTCGGTTCGCTGGCGGCGGTGCTGGCGGCGCTGGCGATCCGCTGGTTCGGCTGGCTGTGGGCCGACCCGGTGCTGTCGCTGCTGATCTCGCTGCTGATCCTGGGCAGCGCGTGGCGGCTGCTGCGGGTGTCGGCGCACATCCTGCTGGAGGGCGTGCCCGACGGCATGGACAGCGCGCTGGTGGAGGCGTCGCTGCGCACCGCCGATCCCGGTATCCGCGACATCCACCACCTGCACGTGTGGCAGCTGGCCTCGGGCTCGCGCATGGCCACCGTGCATGCCGAGCTGGCCGAGTGTGCCGATGGAGCGCAGGCTTTGCAGGCGATCAAGCGGATGCTGCTGGAGCGTTTCGGCATCCAGCACGTGACCGTGCAGATCGACCCCGGCAGTTGTCTGGACGCGAGCGAAGACTGCGCCGGACACGGTCATCGCTGACTATCCCGTGCGGCGCCGAACACTGCTATGATGGCAGGCCGTTCATCCAATAAATCAAGGAGTTCCCCATGGGCAAGGGCGATCGCAAGACTCGTCGCGGCAAGACCTATCGCGGCAGCTACGGCAATACCCGGGCGCACGGCGTGCTGCCGGCCGTGGTGGGCGCCAAGCCGACCGTGACCAAGCCGGCTGTCGCCAAGAAGGCCGCGCCGAAGAAGAAGTCGGCCTGAGCCGCTTCGCCACGCACAAAAAAACCCGCTGCGGCGGGTTTTTTTGTGCGTGGATCGCTGCGCCGCGGGCGGCTGCGGGTCAGAAGCGATACTGCACGCCCAGCGACCAGAGTCGGCGCGGCTCCAGCTGCAGGCCGTTGACGCGTTGCCACACCGGCAACTGGACGAACGCGAATGCATCCAGCCGCGGACTGAGCTTCACGCTGATGCCCGGGCTGAGATAGGCAAAGGTGGCGCCGCTGTTGGGGCGGTCGGATTGCTGGCCGTTTTCGCGCCGCTCGCCGTGGATATTCAGCTGCAGCTGCGGCGTGATGCGTCCGGCGTCGAGATAGCGCACGCCGAAGTCGATGTTGAGCGAATTGCCGGGGCGGAAGCCGTCCCGCGCGTCCAGCGGAACCTGCGCCATGGCTTGGCCGAAGTAGGCCAGCGAGTCAGTGAGCAGGCCGAACTTGTAGACGCCGAACAACGCGTCGGTGGTGCCGGTGCCCAGTTGCAGGCCGCGGTCGAGCGGCTGGCCGGCCTGCGGCCCGGCTGCGAAGCGCTGGGTGAAGCGGCCGGTGGGCAGCTTCACGCCGAATTGCATGCCGAGGCCGGCGTCGTCGCTGAACCCCTGGTAGCGCACGAGCAGGCGCAGGTCGCCAATGCCGCGCGTGTCGGAGGTGGAAATGTCGGTGTCGCCGTCGGCAATGGTCTGGTGGTGACGGTCGGTATACGGCAACTGTGCCGAGATACCCCAGTAGCGCGAGAAGTTGTAGCTCGCGCCGAGCAGGGTGGTGCGGTTGATGGTCTTGCGCTGAACCTCTTCGTCAGCGGGGTACTGGAACGCACTGCGGCTGACGGTGTCGGTGCCGTGCATCAGTCGCGACTGGTCGAAATAATCCTCGCGTACGCTGAGGTGCAGGCCGCGGCTGGTGGCATAGTCCTGGCTTGACCAGTCCGAGTTGAGCGAGCAGCCGCAGGTGGAGCAGGCACCGGCCAAGGCCGGGGCCAGCGCGCCTGCGAGCAGCACCGTGGCGGCGAGGCGCCGGTGACGTGTGCGCGGGTACGACGACCGGGAGCCGCCATGCGGCAGGTGCTGGTTCGGATGTTTCAGGCATACTCCCGATGGGTTTGCTTCGACTTCGCCATTGTCCCACCGCGATGACGCTGCCGGTTGCGGCGTGACGTCACAACCAGCCGATTCGCGGTCGGACGCGGGTTGGATGAGGCGTCGTGCGGACAGGTTCCCACGAGGCCGCACCGCGCAGGATGGCTCGCCCTCCAGCCGGCCTGGGCCGTCACATGCGGCGGTGGCGGCGTGCGTGCGGACCAACCTGAATGGTGGCCCGGCATGCACTGATCGCCCGGTTTGCCGCAGCACCGCATGCCATGTATGATGCGCACCATTGTGTTAATGCGTTAGTACATTATGAAGCGTCGATCACGCGATCCCGAAACCCCCGTCGAGTCGGCCGAGCAGAGCCTGTACGAGGCGCTGCTGTCGCTGAAGAACGTCGAGGAGATGGCGGCCTTTCTGGGCGACCTGTGCACCCCGGCGGAACTGGAGGTGCTGGTGGACCGCTGGCGGGTGGTGCCGTTCCTGCTCGATGGCGTGCCGTACCGCGAGATTCACGAGCGCACCGCGGTCAGCATTACCACGATCGGGCGGGTGGCGCGCTATCTCAACCAGGGCAACGGCGGCTACCTGGCGGCCGCCGCCCGCGCGGCGCGGCGGCAGGCACAGACCACGAGGAAGAAGGCATGAAGCCGCGCGACCGTTTGCGCATCGCGATGCAGAAATCCGGACGGCTCACCGAGCCGGCGCTGGATCTGCTGGCCCGCTGCGGGCTTACCTTCCGGCAGAGCCGCGACAAGTTGTTCTGCTTCGGCGAGGGCGAGCCGGTGGACCTGCTGCTGGTGCGCGACGACGACATCCCCGGCCTGATCGCGCAGGGCGTGTGCGACCTCGGCATCGTCGGGCGCAACGTGCTCAGCGAATTCCGGCTGACCGGCGGACGCGAGGCCGAGCCGCTGGCCGAGCTGCGCCCGCTCGGCTTCGGCCGTTGCCGGCTGTCGATCGCGGTGCCGCAGGAGCTGGATTACCGCGAGCCGCGGCAGTTGCACGGGCGGCGCATCGCCACCTCGTATCCCGGCCTGCTCGGCGAGTGGCTGCGCACGCAGGGCGTCGATGCCGGCGTGGTGACCCTCGCCGGTTCGGTCGAGATCGCGCCGAAGCTGGGCACCGCCGATGCGATCTGCGACCTGGTGCAGAGCGGCGGCACGCTGGTGGCGAACCAGTTGCGCGAAGCCGACGTGCTGTTGCACAGCGAGGCGGTGCTGGCCGGCCCGCTGGCGCTGCCGGCGGACGAACGCGGCGACCTGCTGGAGCTGCTGCTGAAGCGGCTGGACGGGGTGATCCAGGTGCGCGAGTCGCGCCTGCTGCTGCTGCAGACCTCGCGCCACACGCTGGAGGCGGTGACCCGGCTGCTGCCGGGCGGTCCGCAGCCGACCCTGCTGCCGGTGGCCGGCCAGCCGGATCAATTGATGTTGCAGGCGCTGTGTGCCGGCGAGGTGAGCTGGCGGCAGCTGGAAGAGATCAAGAAGGCCGGGGCGCGCGAGATGTTCGTGCTGCCGGTGGAGAAGATGCTGGCATGAATCAGGTTGGCAAGAAGGGCAGGTTCGCATGAAACGTCTGGACTGGAACGGCCTGGATGAAGCGGCGCGCCGCGAGGCGCTGGCGCGCCCCGCGCAGTCGCGTGCCGATGAACTGCGCCGCGGCGTCGAGCGGATCGTCGCCGTCGTGCGCGAACGCGGCGACGCGGCGCTGCGCGAACTCAGCGCGAAATACGACCACTGCGCGCTGGAGGCGATCGCGGTGGACGAGGCCGAATTCGCTGCGGCCGAGGCTTCCCTCGATCCGGCCCTGAAGGCGGCGATCCGCGAAGCGGCGGCGCGCATCGAGGCGTTCCATCGCGCGGCGGCGCTGCAGCCGGTGGCGGTGGATACCGCACCCGGCGTGCGGGTGGAACGCATGCTGCGGCCGATCGGCCGGGTCGGCCTGTACGTGCCTGCCGGCAGCGCGCCGTTGCCGTCCACCGCCCTGATGCTGGGCGTGCCGGCGCATATCGCCGGTTGCCGCGAGGTGGTGCTGTGTTCGCCGGCGCGCGCCGACGGCCGTTGCGACGAGGCGGTGCTGTATGCCGCACGCCTCACCGGCGTGCACCGGGTGTTCAAGCTGGGCGGCGCGCAGGCGATCGCGGCGATGGCCTACGGTACCGCCAGCGTGCCGAAGTGCGACAAGCTGTTCGGCCCCGGCAATGTCTGGGTGACCGAGGCGAAGCTGCAGGTGTCGTCCGATCCGGATGGCGCCGCGATCGACATGCCGGCCGGCCCGTCCGAAGTGCTGGTGATCGCCGATGCCGGGGCGAATCCGGTGTTCGTCGCCGCCGACCTGCTGTCGCAGGCTGAGCACGGACCGGATTCGCAGGTGATCCTGCTGAGCCCGTCCGCCGACCTGCTGGACCAGGCAGCCGCCGAGGTCGAACGCCAGTGCGCCGAATTGCCGCGTGGTGCGATCGTCCGCCAGGCGCTGGCGCAGAGCCGGCTGATCGCGGTCGATTCGCTGGCGCAGGCGGTGGAAGTGAGCAATCGCTACGCGCCCGAGCACCTGATCCTGCAGGTGGCCGCGCCACGCGCGCTGCTCGGCGGCGTCGAGAGTGCCGGCTCGGTTTTCCTCGGCCAGTGGGCGCCCGAATCGGTGGGCGACTACTGCAGCGGCAGCAACCACGTGCTGCCGACCTACGGTTACGCGCGCAGCTACAGCGGCGTGTCGGTGGCCAGCTACCAGAAGCAGATCAGCGTGCAGGAAGTCAGCGCGGACGGCCTGCGCCACATCGGCCCGTGCACCGCCACGCTGGCGGCGGCGGAGCAACTGGAAGCGCACCGCCGCGCGGTGACGCTGCGCCTGGAGGCGCTGGCATGAGCGTGCTCGATCTGGCGCGGCCGGAGATCCGCGCGATGCAGCCGTATTCCTCGGCGCGGATGGAGGCCAGCGGCGGCGAGGTCCTGCTCAACGCGAACGAATCGGCGTGGGCGCCGGTCGGCGACGACGGCCTCGGCTGCAACCGCTACCCCGAGCCGCAGCCGGCAGCACTGGTCGAGGCGCTGGCCACGCTCTACGGCGTGCGGCGCGAACAGTTGCTGGTCGGCCGCGGCAGCGACGAGGCGATCGACCTGCTGGTGCGCGCGTTCTGCCGCGCCGGCCGCGACGCGGTCCTGATCCAGCCACCGACCTTCGGCATGTACGCGGTATGCGCGCGGGTGCAGGACGCGGGCATCGTCGAGGTGCCGCTGGCGGCGGATGCCACGCTGGATGTGGACGCGGTGCTGGCCGCGCTGACCCCGGCGGTGAAGCTGGTCTTCGTCTGCACGCCGAACAATCCCACCGGCCAGCCGGTGCCGCGCACCGAGCTCGAGCGGCTGGTGCAGGCGCTGGCCGGCCGTGCGCTGTTGGTGGTGGATGAGGCCTATGTGGAGTTCGCCGACGAAGGCAGCGTGGCCGACCTGATCGACCGCTACGACAACCTCGCCGTGCTGCGCACCCTGTCCAAGGCCTGGGCGCTGGCCGGCGTGCGCATCGGCAGCCTGCTGGCGAGCGCCGGCGTGATCGCCCTGCTGCGCCGGATCATGGCGCCGTACCCGCTGCCGCTGCCGAGCGTGGATGCGGCGCTGCTGGCGCTGTCTGGCTGGGGGCAGGCGAACGCGCGCGAACACCTCGCCGTGGTGCGTGCGGAGCGCACGCGCATGTGCGAGGCCTTGCGCTGGTTGCGCAACGTGCGTGAGGTGTTGCCGTCGCAGGCGAATTTCCTCGCCGTGCGCTTCGACGATGCCGCCGGTGCCTACCAGCGCCTGCTCGCCGCCGGCATCGTGGTGCGCGACGTGCGCCGCTACCCGAACCTCGGCGACGCGCTGCGCATCACCATCGGCACGCCCGCGGAGAACGAACGGGTGCTGGCCGTCCTGCAGGAAACCAGCCCGTGAGCCGCAAGATCCTCTTTGTCGATCGCGACGGCTGCCTGATCGAGGAGCCGGCCGACGAGCAGATCGACAGCTATGAGAAGCTGGCCCTGCTGCCCGGCGTGATCGCCGCGCTGCAACGCTTCGTCGCCGCCGGCTACGAGCTGGTGATGGTGAGCAACCAGGACGGCCTGGGTACCGACGGTTTTCCGGAGCCGCATTTCAGCGGGCCGCACGAACTGCTGCTGCGCATCCTCGCCTCGCAGGGCATCGCCTTCCGCGAGGTGCTGATCGACCGCAGCCTCCCGCACGAGGGCCTGGACACGCGCAAGCCCGGCGTCGGCATGCTGCGCCACTACCTGGCCGACGACGGTTGGAGCCGCGTGGCGTCGGCGATGGTGGGCGACCGCGAGACCGACCTGCAGTTCGCCGCGAACATGGGCGTGCGCGGCCTCCGCGTCGGCCCGCAGGGCGTGGGTTGGGAGGAACTGGCGCACCAGTTGCTGGATGCGCCGCGCGTCGCCACGGTGGTGCGCAACACCCGGGAAACCCGCATCACGGTCAGCGTGGACCTGGACCAGGTGGCCGAACCGCAGGCGCATACCGGACTGGGCTTCTTCGACCACATGCTGGAGCAGATCGGCAAGCACGGCGGCTTCGCGCTGCAGCTCGACTGCGACGGCGACACCCACATCGATGAACACCACACCATCGAGGACTGCGCGCTGGCGCTGGGCCAGGCGTTGAAACAGGCGCTGGGCGACAAGCGCGGCATCGGCCGCTACGGCTTCACCCTGCCGATGGACGAGGCGCAGGCCAGCGCCGCGCTGGACCTGTCCGGCCGGCCGTACTTCGTGTTCGAGGGCAGCTTCCCGCGCGAGCGGGTGGGCGAGGTGCCGACCGAACTGGTGCCGCATTTCTTCCGCTCGCTGTGCGAGACGCTGGGCGCGAACCTGCACCTCGCCGTGCGCGGCGACAACGCGCACCACATGGTCGAGGCCTGCTTCAAGGTGGTGGCGCGCACGCTGCGCCAGGCGATCGCCCGCTCCGGCAGCGAACTGCCCAGTACCAAGGGAAGCTTGTAATGTGGCGATCAATGCACATCGGCGCAGGAGCGCACCCTGTGCGCGATAGCTCTTCGCCACGCGATGGAAAGCATCGCGCACAGAGTGCGCTCCTGCGTGCGAGGTACGTGTGATGGTGGTCCTTGTCGACGCCGGCGGCACCAATATCGGCTCGGTACGCTATGCGCTGCAGCGCCTCGGCGCGGATGCCGCGCTTACTGCGGACGCGGCGGCGATCCGCGCCGCCGACAAGGTGATCCTGCCCGGCGTGGGCGCCGCCGGCCCCGGCATGGCGCGGTTGCGCGAGCTGGGCCTGGTCGACGTGCTGCGTTCGCTGGAACAGCCCGTGCTCGGCGTGTGCCTGGGCATGCAATTGCTGTGCGCGCATTCGGAAGAGGGCGATACCGGGTGCCTGGGGCTGATTCCCGCACCGGTACGCCGCTTCGTCGAAACGCCGGGCCTGCGCGTGCCGCACATGGGCTGGAATGGCTTGTCGGTCCAGCGGGAACATCCGTTGCTGGCCGGCCTGGACGACGGCGAGCAGGCCTACTTCGTGCACAGCTATGCGGCGCCGGTCGGCGACTGGACCCTGGCCACGGCCGACTATGGCGGCGCGTTCTCGGCGGTGATCGCGCATGGCAACTTCCATGGCATGCAATTCCACCCCGAGCGCTCCGCCGCCGTCGGCGCGAGGCTGCTGAAGAACTTCCTCGAACTATGAACTTCGACGTGATTCCCGCGATCGACCTGCGTGGCGGCCAAGTGGTGCGCCTGAAGCAGGGCGACTACGCGCAGCAGACCACCTATGCCGCCGATCCGCGTGCGCTGGCGCGGCGCTATGCCGAGGCAGGTGCGCGCTGGCTGCACATGGTCGACCTGGATGGCGCGCGCTCGGGCAGCCTCGCCAATCTCGCCGTGATCCAGGCGATCACGGCCGATGGCATGCAGATCCAGGCCGGCGGCGGCGTACGCGGCGAAGACGACCTGCGCCGGCTGTTCGACGCCGGCGTGCAGCGCGTGGTGCTGGGCAGCGTGGCGATCCGCGATCCCGAACTCGTGGCCGGCTGGCTGGGCAGGTACGGCGCCGAACGGCTGACCCTCGCGCTCGATACGCGCCGCCTCGGTGGCCGCTGGAGCCTGCCCAGCGCCGGCTGGACCGAAATCGAGGCGCGCACGCTGGACGAATTGGCGCCGTGGTACGCCGCGCGCGGTGCGCGCCACCTGCTGTGCACCGACATCGACCGCGACGGCATGCTGGCCGGCTTCAACCTCGATCTCTATCGCCACCTCGTCGCCACGGTGCCGTCGCTGGCCGTGCAGGCTTCCGGCGGCGTGCGCTCGCTGGACGACATCCGCGCCGCGCGCGAAGCCGGCGCGTGGGGCGTGATCCTCGGCCGCGCGCTGCTGGAAGGGCGCTTCACCGTCGAGGAGGCCCTCGCATGCTGAGCCGCCGCATCATTCCCTGCCTCGACGTGCGCGACGGCCAGGTGGTCAAGGGCGTGCGCTTTCGCGACCACGTGGTGATGGGTGGCATCGTCGATCTCGCGCTGCGCTACCGCGACGAAGGCGCCGACGAGCTGGTGTTCTACGACATCACCGCCAGCCCGGAAGGGCGCAGCGTGGATCGCGGCTGGGTGGAGAAGGTCGCGCGGGTGATCGACATCCCGTTTTGCGTGGCCGGCGGCATCCGCTCGGTCGACGAGGCGCGCGCGGTGCTGCATGCGGGCGCCGACAAGATCTCGGTGAACTCGCCGGCGCTGGCGCGTCCCGCGCTGGTCGACGAACTGGCCGCCGCGTTCGGCGTGCAGTGCGTGGTGGTCGGCATCGACTCGCTGCGCGATGCCGACGGCGAGTGGCGCGTGCGCCAGTACAGCGGCGATCCTGCGAAGACGCGGGCATTGCCGCGCCGCACGCTGGACTGGATAACCGAGGCGCAGCAACGCGGCGCCGGCGAGATCGTGCTCAACTGCATGGACAGCGACGGCGTGCGCCGCGGCTACGATCTGGAGCAGCTCTCCGCCGCCCGCGCGATCTGCCACGTACCGCTGGTCGCCTCCGGCGGCGCCGGCGAACCGCCGCATTTCCGCGATGCCTTCGTCGAAGCCGACGTGGACGGCGCGCTGGCGGCCAGCGTGTTCCACTCCGGCGCGATCGCGATACCCGGGCTCAAGCGTTACTTGCGTGCGCAGGGCGTGATGGTGAGAAGCGAGTGAAGAGGAGTGAGGAGTGAGAGGATGCGTTTGCTGGGACCGTTCGTGCCGAGCGTGGCTTGCATCAGCACGCGGAATCGAAGCATCCAGGCGGCGCCCTTCGACTTCGGCGCCGCGCGCCTGCGCTCAGGATGAACGGCGTGGTGAAGCGAACTTCAACACCGCTCAGCATGTTTTCTCTTCACTCCTCACTCCTCAATTTCCCCGGAGTAATCGATGAGCGATGCCAATGCTGATCTTTCTCGCCTCGACTGGACCAAGGGCGGCGGCCTGCTGCCGGCGATCGTGCAGCACTGGCTGAGCGGCGAAGTGCTGATGCTCGGCTACATGAACGCCGAAGCGCTGGCACGGACGCAGGCCAGCGGGCAGGTGACGTTCTTCAGCCGCAGCAAACAGCGGCTGTGGACCAAAGGCGAAAGCTCCGGCCGCGTGCTCGCGCTGAAGTCGATCCGCGTCGACTGCGATGCCGACACCTTGTTGGTCCAGGCCGAGCCGCATGGCCCGACCTGCCACACCGGCACCTCCAGCTGCTTCGGCGACAGCGCCGAGGTGCGTCCGCCGCTGGGCTTTCTTGCCGAACTCGACGCGCTGGTCGCGCAGCGTCATGCCGAGCGGCCGGAGGGCAGCTACACCACGAAACTGTTCAACGGCGGCATCCGCCGCATGGCGCAGAAAGTGGGCGAGGAGGGCGTCGAGACGGCGCTGGCAGCGGTGGCGCAGGGCGACGAGGAATTGCTCGGCGAGGCGGCGGACCTGCTGTTTCATCTCACCGTGGCGTTGCGTGCGCGTGGTCTGTCGCTGACGGACGTGGCGGGCGTGTTGGCCGCCCGGCACCGTGCTGGATAGCGCCGGCGAACGCCCCGGCCGCGTTCAATCCGCCAGCCGTGCAACCACCAGGTCCAGCAGCGCCCGCAGGCGTGCCAGCCGCCGCATGTCGCGGTGATAGCCGAGCCACGTTTCCCGCGGCGGCGGCGGTTCGCCCAGCTCGATGCGTCGCAGGCCGGCCATCGCATCGCCCAGCGGGCGCGGCAACACCGCGACGCCTGAACCCTGGACGCACATCTGCGCCTGCACCGCACGCGCGTTGCTGCGGAAGGCCACGCGCGCGTTCGGCAGCATGCGTTGCAGCCATGCGACGTCGGGCATGCCGCTGAACGCGCTGTCCATGGTGATCAGCGCCGCGCCTTCGCCATCGCCCGCGCGCGGCGGCGGATAGTCGGTGGCTGCATAGACGCCGTAGGGCATGTGCAGCAACTTGCGCGAGACGATGTCCGGTTCGTCGAACGGCTTGATGCGGAATGCCAGGTCGGCTTCGCGGCGCGAAAGGCTGAGGAAGCGCGTGTCGGTCAGCAACTCGATGGTGACGCGGGGATATTCCCTGGCGAATTCGGCGATGACCGGCGTCAGCACATGTTCGGCGAACCAGTCGGACGCGGTGATCCGCAGCATGCCGTCGAGGTGCCGCTCCTGGCCGGCGAGCTGGCGCTGGAACGCAAGCGCTTCGTCCTCGATGCGCTCGGCGTGACTGAGTACCGCCGCACCTTCGTCGGTGAGCACGAAGCCCGCCGGGGTGCGCTGGAACAGCTTGTGCCCCACGGCATGTTCCAGTGCCTGCAGCCGTCGCCCCATGGTCGGCTGGGTTTGTCCCAGCTTGCGCGCGGCGGCACCGAGCGTGCCTTCGCGCGCGACGGCGAGGAAGACACGCAGATCGCTCCATTCCATCGCGACACCTCGTTGCGCCGGTCGAACCGCCAGCATGAAAACGCCGACGGGGCTCCATGCAATTATGCATGGAGTTCGTACGTTTATTTTGATTTTCAGACGAAATTGACTGGCGTAGCTTGGCGACCACTTCCTCCGACGCCGAGTACGACATGACTACTGCTGCCTCCATGCAAGCCGCCGTTCTTGAAAATCACGGTGCCCCGTTTCGCCTGGCCTCGATTGCCCGGCCGGTGCCGCAGGCGGGCCAGGTGCTGGTGCGGATCCTGGCCAGCGGCGTCAACCCGCTGGATCTGAAGATCCGCAGCGGCGCCGCCGAGCATGCCCGGCATCCGCTGCCGGCGATCCTCGGCATCGACATGGCCGGGGTGGTCGCTGCGCTGGGTGCGGGTGTTACCGGGTTCCGGCCGGGCGACGAGGTTTATGGCATGACCGGCGGCGTCGGTGGCGTGCAAGGCTCGCTGGCCGAATATGCCGCGGTGGACGCCAGCCTGCTGGCGCTCAAGCCCGCGCACTTCAGCATGCGCGAGGCCGCCTCGCTGCCGCTGGTTTTCATCACCGCATGGGAAGGGCTGGTGGATCGTGCCCGGGTGGGCGCGGGGCAGACCGTGCTGGTGCAGGGCGGTGCCGGCGGCGTCGGCAGCATGGCGATCCAGATTGCGCGCGCTTGCGGCGCGACGGTTTTCGCGACCGATGCCGCTGCGCGCGCCGCCATCAGCCGGCAACTGGGCGCCGCGCCGATCGACCATGAGCGGATGCCGGTCGAGGACTATGTGGCCGCGCATACCGCCGGTCGCGGTTTCGACGTGGTGTACGACACCGCCGGCGGCGCGAGCCTGGATGCATCGTTCAAGGCGGTGTCGCGCTTCGGCCACGTGGTCAGCTCGCTGGGATGGGGCAGCCACGCGCTGGCGCCGCTGTCGTTTCGTGCCGCGAGCTATTCCGGCGTGTTCACCTTGCTGCCGTTGCTGACCGGCGAAGGCAAGCCGCATCACGGCGAGATCCTGCGCGAAGCCACGCGCCTGGCCGAAGCCGGGATGATCAAGCCGCTGCTGGACGCGCGCCAGTTCGCGCTGGGCGCGGTCGACGACGCCTACGCACTGATCGAGCAGCGGCAGGCGCAGGGCAAGGTCGTTATCAGCATCGGCAACTGAAGCCCTTGCGGGTCGCCGATGGCCAAGCCATCAAGTTGCACATCCCGATTGCCGGCGCACTCATGCGATCGGCCATCCCGTTTCGAACTTGCGCAGGAGAAATACCATGATGAACTGGCTGGAATACCGCACGGAACTGATGGGCCGCATCGGCGAGCTCGGCAAGCTGGGCCCCGACACGCTGGCCGGTTACCAGACGCTTTCCCGGGCGGGCCAGAAGACCGGGCATCTGGATGCCAGGACTCGCGAGCTGATTGCCCTGGCCGTCGCGGTGAGCATTCGTTGCGATGGCTGCATCACCGTGCACACGGGCGAGGCGCTGAAGCACGGCGCGAGGCGCGAGGAAATCGCCGAAGCGCTGGGTGTCGCCGTGGCGCTCAACGCGGGTGCCGCCATGGTCTATTCCGCCCGGGTGATGGACGCCGTGAGCGCCCATGGTGTCCCGGCGTCGGCGCCATGAACGCCACCACGCTGGCGCAGCCCCGTAGGGCATTTCCCCTGTCGGCGACCGTCTTGCCTTGGCGTCCCCGGCATCGACCGGGTCAGTGCGCCGATGCCGAGCCGGCCGGTGCGGGCGCCGCCGGCCTGAACGGGAGCGCCGGCCCGGGCGAGACGCCCTTGCGCCACAGGGCGAGTTGCCCGGTGATGCCGCTGCCGATGTCGATCTGCGGCTCGGAAGGCGTGAGTTTGTCCTGCCGCTCCCACCGGCTGATCTCGCCGCTGGCCCGCTTGAACGCATCCGCGAAATTGTCGGTGCGGTTCAGCGCGTCGACCAGCCAGGCCTTGCCGAAGTAGGTGATGTCCGAGTCGCTGCCGCAGCCGAACGAGCTGCGGTCGGCGCGGGCGGCGGTGAGCACCAGCGTGCCGGGGCCGCGCAGCGGCGGCACGAAGCCGCCGGAGTAGCAGGCGTTGATCACCACCACCTTCCACTTGAACGGGTGCATCGCCAGGATGCCGGCCAGGTCGCTGGCGCCGAGCTGGTCCAGCGGCAGCGGGTCCATGTCGAGCAGCAGGTCGTGGTCTTCGCTGCCGTGGCTGGTGAGGTACAGCAGGAGGATGTCCTGGTCCGGCTGCATCACCGTGCCCAGGCCGTCGAGCGCGGTTTCCAGGTTGCTCCAGCTGGCCAGCGGTCGGGTGCTCAGGCTGGCCGGGTTGTTCTCCAGCACCAGGCTGTGCGCGCTGGCGCCGAAGCGTTGCGCGAACAGGCGGGCGGCGTACTCGGCCTCGTTGCGGAACACGTCCTCGCTGCCGTCGCCGGCGAACGCCAGCAGGTACAGGTTCGGCTTGCCGGGTATGCGCGGGCCGAGTTCGGACAGCGCTTCGCGCATCATCCGCGGCTGCGCGTACAGCACCTGTTCCGGGGTGGGAGCCTGCTCGGGCCACGCGTCGACAGCGGCATCGCCATCCGGCGCGGGGTCCGCGGCCATGCGGTTGGCTACGGCGGCGGAGGGCGATGGTGCCGCCTCCTGGCGGCCGGGCCACCAGGTCGCCAGCAGCACCCCGGCGGCGAACGCGAGCAGGATAGTCAGGATGCTGCGCATGGCGGGCTCGCGCGGCGGGTTCATGGCGTGATCGCCTCGAAATCGCGATAGACCGGATGGCGTGGCGAATCGGGCAGCACCTGCGGCGCGCGCACCAGCCAGCCGGTGTGGAAGCCGGCGGCCTGCGCGGCGTCGAGTTCCTCGGCGATGTCGGACAGGAACAGCAGGTGGCGAGGCTGCTCGCCGATCGCCTCGGCGATGCGCCGGTAGGATCCGGCTTCGCGCTTCGGCCCGGTCTCGGTGTCGAAATAGCCGGCGAACAGCGCGCTGAGGTCGCCAGCCTCGCTGTGCCGGAAGAACAGTTTCTGCGCCGGCACCGAGCCGGACGAGTAGACATACAGCCGCAGCCCGTCGGCGCGCCAGTCGCGCAGCCGCGCGGCCACTTCCGGGTAGACGTGGGCGCGATAGTCGCCGGCCTCGTAGCCGTCCTTCCAGATCATGCCCTGCAGCGCCTTCAGCGCGGTGGACTTGCGATCCTGGTCGATCCACTTGAGCAGCAGTTCGATGATGTCCTGGCGACTGGCTTCCACCAGGCCGGCTTCCCGGGCCGCCTCGTGCAGCCAGTGCTGGACTTCGGGCGTGTCGCCATGAGTCGCGACGAACGCCGGCAGCCGCTTGCGCGCGTACGGGAAAAGCACGTCGCGGACGAAATCGATCGAGCTGGTGGTGCCCTCGATGTCGGTGACGATGGCGCGGATTTCGATCATGGATGCGGGATCCGGTGGGCGGGTAAGGACATTGCCCGCGAACGGGCGCCTACGCGGCAGGGGTCATGCGCGGGAAGCGCGAGGCGATGTCGTCGCCGGTGAAGTTGGCGACCCAGCCTTCCTTGTTGGTGAACAGCCGGATCGCCACGAAGTATGGCGCCTCGCTCATGTCGAACCAATGGCGGGTGCCGTCGGGTACGCCGATCAGGTCGCCCTGTTCGCACAGGATGTCGTAGACCCTGCCGCCGAGATGCAGGGTGAATTGGCCGGCGCCGGCCACGAAGAAGCGCACCTCGTCTTCGCTGTGGGTGTGCTCGCTGAGGAACTTCTGGCGCAGCGCGGCGCGGTCGGGATGATCCGGCGTGAGGCTGACCACGTCCACGGCCTGGTAGCCTTCCTCACCCATCAGTCGGTCGATGTCGCCGCGATAGGCGGCGATCACTTCGTCCTGGCTGGCGCCAGGCACGATCGGTTGGCTCGCCTGCCATTGTTCAAAGCGCACGCCGACCTTGCCCAGTTCGGCGGCGATCGCGGCGTGCTCGTCGATCTCCGCCAGCGGCGATTGCGGTCGGGTTTCGTCGAAGATGCGCAGTCGGCTCATGATGCCCTCAGCTTTTTCAGGTCAAGTTCGCAGCCGAGCAGGAACTCCAGCGCCTCCAGGTGGCGCCGGGTCTCGGCCATGTCGCGGCCCCAGGTGTAGATGCCGTGGCCGTCGATCAGGTAGGCGTGCAGCGGCTTGCCCGCGTCCAGCCAGGCAGCGACCCGGGCCACCAGTTCGGGCATGTGCTGGGTGTTCGGGAACACCGGGATTTCCAGCGTGCTTTCATGGGTGTGGCAGCCGCTGATCGCCTTCTGCAGTTCCCAGCCCTGCAGGCGAACCACGCCGTCGGCGGCGAACAGTCGTGACGCCACGCTTTGCGTGCGCGAGTGGGTGTGCAGCACCGCGTTCATCTCCGGCCAGCGCCGGTAGACCTGGGTGTGCAGCGCCGTTTCGGCACTCGGCCGGGCGTCGGTGCCGACCGGCTCGCCGTCCAGGTCGATCAACATGATGTCGTCGCGCCCGAGCTTGCCCTTGTGCCGGCCCGAGATGGTGATCGCCGCGTGACTGGCGTCGACCCGCATCGAGAAGTTGCTGCTGGTCGCCGGTGTCCAGCCCATTGCCGACAGCTCGCGTGCGGCCTCGGCAATGGCGTCAGCGCGCTGTTCGAACACACTGGCGGGGATCGCGGCTGGCAGGGTCTGGCTCATGTGGTTTGGACGTCCAAATGGGCATGGACTATACCATGTGCCGGCCCGCGACCATGCTGGAATGAGAGCCATTCTCGCTAGTCAGGAAAAGTTTGGATCGCGGGCGTAACATCGGTGCGGATCCGGTGCAGGGTGTGCCGGACAGATTCCGACGGAGGCTTGCCCATGTCGAAAGAACAAGATCTCGAATCGCGTCGCCGGTTCCTCAAAGTGGCCGCCGGCACCACGGCGGCAGCTGTGGTCATCGGCAGCCTGCCGCGCTTTGCACGGGCGGCGGATCTGCCGCCGGTGAGCGAGTCGGATCCGACCGCGAAGGCGCTGGGTTACGTGGAAGATGCCACGAAGACCGCCAATGCAAAGCACAAGGCCGGTGACAATTGCACCAACTGCCAGTTCTACAGTGGTGGTCCGAGCGGTCGCGGACCGTGTCAGCTGTTCCCGGGCAAGTCGGTGAATGCGAAGGGCTGGTGCGTGTCGCATACGCCGAAGAAAGCCTGATCGCACCAGGCAAGCGGGTTGCATCGAAAGGCCGGCTCATCGCCTAATGCCAGTCAGTTAAGACAGACTGGCATTTTTCGTGGGGTATTTGTGGGGTCGGCGTTTGACTTCACGGGGACAAGATCGTTGTCGTCGTGCGGGCAACAGATAGATGTGGGCTTGCTGTCGGAGGCGGGCGAGTCGTTTGGGAAAGGCGCCGGGTGTTTCCAGCGGGGCGTATCGCAACTCGGCCACGATGGCGCGCGTGAACCCCTGGAAGCTGAGCCGGGTCGGTGGCACGCCCAGCTCACCAGCGGTTTGGTG
>NZ_AXBJ01000027.1:0-58592 GCF_000473345.1 Rhodanobacter sp. OR87 | reverse complement strand
AAACAGCACCTGCATATCAAGGCATTCTTCGGCACCTCACTCAATGCCGTGAAGACCCAGGTGTGGATCGCCGTTGCGGTCTATGTGCTCATCGCCATCGTGCGCAAGCGCCTGCACCTGAAGGCTTCGCTCTACGAAATTCTACAGATCCTGAGCGTGACGCTATTTGAACAAACCCCATTGGAATGCGCCCTGCAGCAGCAAGAACCACAGAGTTCTACCGGCGACCCTGCTAACCAATTGATTCTCTTCCCCGATTAACCGGACAGTACTGGGGCAAGCATAAAGAGAAGTACCTCGGGCGCCGCAGGCGCACGAAAGCTCTTCGCTTTGAATCACTCATCAAAAGGCGACAGCATCGCCCGCGAGCGGGCTCCTACAACGAGGTCGCGAGGTGGTTGCCGCGGGAGAGGGAGCAAGAGGCCCCACCCCGATCCACGCTACAATTGCCGGTTCGCGCTCCAGCCGACCCGCCTCCATGCCCTCGCATCTCCAAGAAACCCGCCGCCGCCGCACCTTCGCCATCGTCAGCCACCCCGACGCGGGCAAGACCACGCTAACCGAAAAGCTGCTGCTGTTCGGCGGCGCGATCCAGATGGCCGGCTCGGTGAAGAGTCGCAAGACGTCGCGCAGCGCCACCTCGGACTGGATGGCGCTGGAGAAGGAGCGCGGCATCTCGGTGACCTCGTCGGTGATGCAGTTCCCGTACGAGGGCAAGATCGTCAACCTGCTCGACACCCCCGGCCACGCGGACTTCTCCGAGGACACCTACCGCGTGCTGACCGCGGTGGACTCGGCGCTGATGGTGATCGACTGCGCCAAGGGCGTGGAGGAGCGCACGATCAAGCTGATGGAAGTCTGCCGGCTGCGCGACACGCCGATCATGACCTTCATCAACAAGCTCGACCGCGAGGGTCGCTCGCCGATCGAACTGCTGGACGAGGTGGAGTCGGTGCTGGGCATCGCCTGCGCGCCGGTGACCTGGCCGATCGGCATGGGCAAGCGGCTGAAGGGCGTGTACCACCTGGCGCTGGACGAGGTGCACATCTTCGAGCAGGGCAAGAATTTCACCCGGCAGGACTCGACCATCTTCAAGGGCCTCGATGCGCCCGGCCTGCTGGAGAAGATCGGTGCCGAGGCGATGCGCGAGCTGCGCGAGGAACTGGAGCTGGTGCAGGGCGCCGCGCCCTCGTTCGACCTCGACGAATACCTGGCCGGCCGGCAGACGCCGGTGTTCTTCGGCTCGGCGGTGAACAACTTCGGCGTGCAGCTGCTGCTGGACTTCTTCGTCGAGTACGCGCCCAGCCCGCGCCCGCGCGCCACCACCACGCGCGAGATCCAGCCGGAGGAGGAGAAGCTCTCCGGCTTCGTGTTCAAGATCCAGGCCAACATGGACCCGGCGCACCGCGACCGCGTGGCGTTCATGCGCGTGTGCTCGGGCACCTACAACGCCGGCATGAAGATGATCCAGACCCGCACTGGCAAGGAGGTGCGCATCGCCAACGCGCTGACCTTCATGGCGTCCGACCGCGAGATCGTGGAGACGGCGTACCCGGGCGACGTGATCGGCCTGCACAACCACGGCACCATCACCATCGGCGACACCTTCACCGAGGGCGAGCTGGTCACCTTCACCGGCATCCCGAACTTCGCGCCGGAGCTGTTCCGCCGCGCGCGGCTGCGCGACCCGCTGAAGATGAAGGCGCTGCAGAAGGGCCTGGCGCAATTGAGCGAGGAAGGCGCGACCCAGTTCTTCCGCCCGCTGATGTCGAACGACCTGATCCTGGGCGCGGTCGGCGTGCTGCAGTTCGAGGTGGTCGCCTACCGGCTGAAGGACGAGTACAACGTCGACGCCAGCTTCGAGCCGGTGACGGTGACCACCGCACGCTGGGTGCACTGCGACGACCCGAAGAAGCTGGAGGAGTTCCGCGAGAAGAACGCGATGAACCTGGCACTGGACGCGGCCGGCGAGCTGGTCTACATCGCGCCGACGCGGGTCAACCTGCAGCTGGCGCAGGAGCGCTGGCCGCAGGTGCGCTTCGCCGCCACGCGCGAGCACGCGGCGGCGGTGGAGCTGTAGCCGCCGCGCCACCGCGCTGCTAACGTGCACGGCTTTGCCGGGGGAGCCCAAACATGCACGAGCAGGCCATCGCCTTCACCACGCCGTCCGCGGCGCCGCGCTGGCAGCGCTGGCTGCTGTTCTCGCCGCTGGCGCGGATCGTGATTTTCGCGGCCTGGTTCGTCGGCCTCATGATGCTGGCACAGTTCGGTTTTCATCTGCTGGGTTGGGGCAAGGGCACGCCGGCGCCACAACTGGCCATCGCACAATTCGTCGCCCGTGCGCTGGTGCCGCTGGCCGCCTACCTGCTGCTGGTGAAAGGCGTCGAACGCCGCCCGCTCGCCGAGCTGGCGCCACGCCGGCTGCTGCCGCAGGGCCTGTCCGGCGTGCTGTTCGGGTTGCTGCTGTTCAGCGCCGTGGTGGCCACGCTGTGGCTGCTGGGCAGCTACCGCGTGACGGGCAGCAACCCGGACGCCGCATGGGTGAATGCCCTGCTGGTGGTCGGCCTGGGCGCCGGCATCGGCGAGGAGATCATTGCCCGCGGCGTGATCTTCCGCATCGTCGAGGAAGGCCTGGGCAGCTGGTGGGCGCTGCTGATCTCGGCGCTGTTCTTCGGCGCGGCGCACATCGCCAACCCCGGCGCCACGCTGTGGAGCTCGGCGGCCATCGCGATCGAGGCCGGCCTGCTGTTCGGCATGCTCTACCACGTCACCCGCTCGCTGGCGGCCTGCATGGGCCTGCACGCGGCGTGGAACTTCGCCCAGGGCACGGTCTACGGCATCCCGGTTTCCGGCAGCGACGCCGACGGCTGGCTGATCTCCACCCGCAGCGGCCCGGACTGGCTGAGCGGCGGCGCGTTCGGCGCCGAGGCCTCGGTGGTCGCGCTGGTGCTGTGCTCGCTGTGCACGCTCGGCCTGCTGGTGGTGGCGCGGCGGCGCGGCTCGATCGTGCCGCCGGTCTGGCGCCGCTGAGTCGGCGAGCGCCACCCGACCTGCGGCAGGCGCGGCGGCAAACTGCGATGATGATCCGCATGCCCCTGACCCAAACGTCCAACTCCTGGCTGGCCGACCGGCCGCTGCAGCACAAGATCGTGCTGGCCATCGGCCTGCTGCTGGGGCTGTTCCTGCTGGCCAGCGCGATCAGCCTGTACTCGCTGCGTCAGCAGGACGAGGACCGCCGCTGGGCCACGCATACCTATCAGGTGCTGCTGCAGCTGGACCACGTGCTGCAGACGATGCAGGCCAGCCAGGTTGGCGCCCGCGGCTACCTGCTGACCCAGGACGCCGCGCAGCGCGATGCCTTCGAGAGCGCCAACCAGGATCTGCGCACCCATATCGCCCGGCTGCGCGAGCTGATGTCGGACAACCCGCTGCAGCTGTCGCGCATCGACAAGGTGGAGGAAATGGCGGCGCTGTGGCAGCGCGAGTTCCGCAGGGGGGTGATCGACACCCTCGCCGGCCTGGACGCGAACGATCCGGCGCAGGCCGCGCTGCAGCGGCTGCGCATCCAGTCCGACTACCTGAAGCACCGCAGCGTCAGCGTGCAGGAGATCAGCGACGTCATCGGGCAGATGACGCTCGACGAGGAGCGGCTCCTGGCCACGCGCAACCAGCGTCTGGACCGGACCCTCGCCATCACCCGCGCAGTCAATTTCGTGGCGGCGCTGCTCGCCATCCTGCTCGGCGTGACGGTGATCCGGCTGACCCTGCGCCTGGTCACCCGCCCGCTGCGCAGCCTGACGGATCAGCTGACCCGGCTGGCGAACCACGACCATGATTTCGAGATCCGCCGGATCGACCGCCGCGACGAAATCGGCGAGATCGCCCGCGCACTGCAGGTGTTCCGGCAGATGTCGGTGGACACCCAGGCACAGAGCTGGATCAAGGAACAGGTGTCGTCCATCTCCCACCTGCTGCTGCAGGCCACCACGCACAAGGAGTTCGCGCAATGGCTGACCAGCGCGCTGGTGCCGCTGTGCAAGGCCGGCGTAGGCCTGTTCTACTCGTACGACGATGCGCGCCAGCGGCTCGACCTGATCGGCAGCTACGGCCTGCGCCTGAGCCACCGCTCGGCCGACCAGTACCTGCCGGGCGAAGGCCTGGTCGGGCAGTGTGCGATCGAGCGCAAGGCAATCATCCTGGACGACGTGCCGGCCGACTACCTGCACATCGACTCCGGCAGCGGCGAGGCCCTGCCCAGCCACCTCGCGATCCTGCCGGTGCTGTATCGCGACACCCTGATCGGCGTGCTGGAACTGGCCGGCTTCACCCCGTCGACCCCGCTGATACGGCAGCTGCTGGACGAACTGCTGCCCGTGGTGGCGCTGAGCCTGGAGAACCTCAACCGCACGGCCAGCGTGCAGGGGCTGCTGCTGCGCACGCAGGAACAGGCCGACGAGTTGCGCGTGTCCGAACTGGTGATGCGCCAGCAGAAGGAAGTGCTGCGCGACAACAACGACGCGCTGCAGGCGAAGACGGAAGAGCTGGAGGAACAATCGCGGCGGCTGATCGCCTCCGAGGAGGAGCTGCGCATCCAGGCCGGCGAGCTGCAGGCGTCGAACGAGGAATTGCGCGAGATGACCGAAAGCCTGAACCGGCAAAAATATGTGCTGGAAGACCTGCAGCAGGAAACCGCCGACAAGGCCGCCGAGCTGGCGCAGGCCAGCCAGTACAAGTCCGAGTTCCTCGCCAACATGTCGCACGAGCTGCGCACGCCGCTGAACAGCCTGCTGATCCTGTCGCGCGACCTGGCCAGCAACGCCCGCGGCAACCTGGACGCGGAACAGGTCGAATCGGTGCAGATCATCCACGACGCCGGCAACAGCCTGCTGCGCCTGATCAACGACATCCTCGACCTGTCCAAGATCGAGGCCGGCAAGATGGAGCTGGTGATCGACGAGCTGCCGCTGGCCGGGCTGGTGCAGCGCCTGCGCCGCGCGTTCGCCCACGTCGCCGCGCAGAAATCGCTGGGATTCACGCTGGACATCGAAGCCGGGCTGCCGACGAGCCTGCGCACGGATTGTGCCCGGCTCGAACAGATCGCCAACAACCTGCTCGGCAACGCCTTCAAGTTCACCGCCGAGGGTGCGGTGAGCCTGCACATCGGCCGCCCAGGCCAGATCGACGTGCCCGACCCGCTGCGTGGCCGGCCACTGCTCGCGCTGACCGTCAGCGACACCGGCATCGGCATCCCCGCCGACAAGCTCGAACACATCTTCAACGCGTTCGAGCAGGTGGACGCCGGCACCAGCCGGCAGTTCGGCGGCACCGGCCTGGGCCTGGCCATTTCGCGGCGGATGGCGAGGATGCTCGGCGGCGACCTGGTCGTGCGCAGCGAACCTGGCCGCGGCAGCCGCTTCACCGTGCTGTTGCCGGAGGAACCACCGGCGACCGCGCCGACGAAGCCTGCCGCCGCCGTCGAGCGGCAGGCCGCCGCACCGCACGCGGCGACCGCCCCATCGGCGGCAGCCGGCGACGCACTGGCCGGCCGCCGCGTGCTGCTGGTAGACGACGACATGCGCAACCTGTTCGCGCTGTCCAAGGTGCTGCGCGGCTGGGGCATGCAGGTGAGCCTGGCGCAGGACGGCGCCAAGGCGCTGCGCATGCTGGCCGAGGAAGCCATGCCGGAGCTGCTGCTGATCGACATCATGATGCCGGGCATGGACGGCTACGAGATGATCCGCACGATCCGTGCGCAGGCGCGCTACGGCGACCTGCCGATCATTGCGCTGACCGCCAAGGCCATGCAGGGCGATCGCGAGAAGTGCCTGACGATGGGCGCCAGCGACTACCTGTCCAAGCCGATCGACCTCGACCGCCTGGCGGCCACCCTGCTGGCCTGGCTGCGGCGCTGAGCATGGCGGCCCTTACCCGCGGCCGGCCGCAGAGGTTAAGGTAGGCTCGAGTCCGTCTGTTTGGTGTACACGATGCTGCCGAAGATCCTGATCGTCGACGACACCGCCGCCAACCTGGTCGCCATGCGCCGGCTGCTCGCCCGCAGCGGCGCCGAGCTGTTCGAGGCACGCAGCGGCAACGAGGCGCTGGCGCTGTGCCTGGACCACGAGTTCGCGCTGATCCTGCTCGACGTCAACATGCCGGACATGGACGGCTTCGAGGTGGCCGCCCTGCTGGGCGAGGCCGAGCACCTGCGCGACACCCCGATCATCTTCGTCACCGCCGCCTACGTCGACGACATGAACCGGCTCAAGGGCTACCGCTCCGGCGCGGTGGACTACATCGCCAAGCCGATCAACGACGTGATCCTGCAGTCGAAGGTGCGCGTATTCCTGGAGCTGTACGCGGCGCGCATGAAGCTGCAGCAGGCCAGGGACGAACTGGCCGAACGCAACCAGCAGCTCAGTCGCGAGATCGCCGAGCGCCAGCTGATCGAGGCGATGGTGCGCCACCAGGCCAGCCACGACCCGCTGACCGGGCTGCCGAACCGCATCCTGTTCCACGACCGCCTGCACGGCGCGATCCAGCGCGCGAACCGTCACCAAAGCCAGTTCGCGCTGGCCAGCATCGACATCGACGGCTTCAAGCACGTCAACGACAGCCACGGCCACGCCGCCGGCGACGCCCTGCTGCAGGAGATCGCCGCGCGGCTGTCGGCGCACCTGCGCAGCAACGACACGGTGGCGCGGCTCGGCGGCGACGAGTTCGCGCTGGTGCTGGAGGAGATCGACGATCCGCGGACGGCGCTGCGCCTGTGCGAAAAAATCTGCGCCGCGCTGGGCGAGCCCTACGCCCTGTGGGTCAACGGCACGCCGGCCGAGGTGCGCGTCGGCGCCAGCATCGGCATCGCACCGTACGCGCCGAACGAGCAGGCCGATGCCGACGAACGACTGATGCAGGCGGCCGACCGCGCCATGTACGCGGCCAAGCGCAGCGGCAAGAACCGCTGCATGCTGGCGGACTGAGCCGGCACGGGCCGCCTTTCAGCCGTGCTTGCGCAACGACACCCACATCAGCACGCGTGCGCGGAGCACCGTCTCACCCGTGTCGTCCGTCACCTCCACCCCGACCGGCCACTCGCGGCCGCCGCCGGCACCGGGCACGCCCGCCTCCGGCGTGGCGACGCCGCGCATCGTACCCACCGCCTTCTTCAGGTACTCGACGCTCATGCCCTTCGGGATCCAGCGCATGTCCGCCGGAATCGTCGCATCAGTCATCACCCCGGCAGCCAGCTCGGCCAGGTTGCACAGCGCGATCGCATGCATGGTGCCGAGGTGGTTGTGCACACGGCGCCGGTCGCAGATGCGCACCTCGCAGCGGCCCGGCTCCAGCGCCACGAAGCGCGGCGCGATGGTGGCGAAGTACGGCGCCTTCAGGCAGATCAGCCGCGAGAAGAACCGGTGACCCGCCGGCCAGCGCGTGATACGGCGGTAGATGGTCAACACCGGGGCATTCATCTTTTTGGCCCTCGCAAAGGAACCGGCCCGCAAGGCGGGCCGGTCGGTCAGTGGGATTCAGGAGGCGTCCGCCCGCGTCTTGAACGCGCGCAGCTCGTCGCTGTCGAAATCGTCCACCGAGATGAACTCGAACACACCTTCGCGCACGTGCCTGAGCAGGTTGGCCTCGGCTTCGGAAATCACCCCGGCCTGCTGCGCCTCGGCCAGCTGGTCGAGGTAATCGTGCGCGGTGAACTGGCCGGATTTCTGCGCCTTGCCGAACTTGCGCTCGACCGGCTCGGCGGCGATCACGTCCGGCAGCAGCGCCTTCATGCGGCCGATCGTGTTGTTCGGCGTGGGCGTGGTGTAGACCCAGTCGGTGAGGCGGTCGAGCGCCTCGTTCGGAGCGGTGAGCAGCGCGGCGACGCGGCGGCCGAGGCGGTCTGACGGCGGCACCTCACGGCGACCCAGCGGGAATACCAGTGCGCGCAGCAGCCACGCCACCGGGCGCACCGGGAAGTTGCGGATCGCGCCGTCCAGCGCGTTCTGGATCAGCCACATGCACTGATGGAAGCCCCAGGCCAGGAACGGGCGATCGGCTTCCGGCCGGCCGTTGTCCTCGTACTGCTTGAGCATGCTGCTGGCGATGTACAGGTAGCTCAGCACGTCGCCCAGGCGCGCCGACAGCTTCTCCTTGAACTTCAGCTTGCCGCCGAGCACGCCCATGAACACGTCGGCGGTGAGCGCCAGCGCAGCCGAGTAGCGGTCGAGCTTGCGGTAGTAGCGGCGGGTGTAGGCGTCACCGGCGGTTTCGCCGAGGCGTGCGCCGCTCACGCCCATCGCGAAGCTGCGCACCGCGTTGGAGATACCGAAACCGATATGGCCGAACAGCAGGCGGTCGAACGTCTTCAGCTGCTCGCCGCGGTCGGCGATCGACAGCGCCTGCATTTCCTTCAGCACGTACGGATGGCAGCGGATCGCGCCCTGGCCGAAGATCATCAGGCTGCGCGTCATGATGTTGGCGCCTTCCACCGTGATCGCGATCGGCACCGCCGACCAGCCGCGGCCGGCGTAGTTCTTCGGACCGAGCTGCACCGCCTTGCCGCCGTGCACGTCCATGGTGTCGGCGGCGATCTGCCGTGCCCATTCGGTGGCGTGGTACTTGGCGATCGCCGACGGCACCGCCGGCTTCTCGCCGCGGTCGACCGCCGCCGCAGTGGCGCGCGACAGCGCGGCGGTGGCGTAGGTGAGGCCGCCGATGCGCGCCAGCGCTTCCTCGACGCCCTCGAAGCGGGCCACCGCCAGGCCGAACTGCTTGCGCATGCGTGCATACGCGCCGGTCGCCAGCGCCGAGGCGCGCATGCCGCCGGTGGCGTTGGACGGCAGCGAGATCGCACGGCCCACCGACAGGCACTCGACCAGCATGCGCCAGCCGTGGCCGGCCATCTGCGGCCCGCCGATCAGCACCGACAGCGGCGCAAACACGTCCTTGCCGCGCACCGGGCCGTTCTGGAACGGGATGTTCAGCGGGAAGTGGCGGCGGCCGATCTCCAGCCCCGGTGTCGAGCGCGGCAGCAGTGCCAGGGTGATGCCGAGGTCTTCCTTGTCGCCGAGCAGGTGCTCGGGGTCGTACATGCGGAAGGCCAGGCCGACCACCGTGGCGATCGGCGCCAGCGTGATGTAGCGCTTGTCGAAGGTGAGCTTGATGCCCAGCGTCTCGACGCCGTCGACCACCTGCTTGCAGACGATGCCCACGTCGGGGATCGAGGTGGCGTCGGAACCGGCGTACGGGCCGGTCAGCGCGAAGCAGGGAATCTCCTCGCCCACCGCCAGGCGCGGCAGGTAGTGGTTCTTCTGCTCCTCCGAACCGTAGTGCAGCAGCAGCTCGGCCGGCCCCAGCGAGTTCGGCACGGCCACCGTGGAGGACACCGTGGCCGACGCGGTGGACAGCTTCTGCAGCACCGCCGAATGCGCCAGCGCGGAGAACTGCAGGCCGCCGTACTGCTTCGGGATGATCATGCCGAAGAAGCGGTTCTTCTTGATGAACTCCCACACCTTCGGCGGCAGGTCGGCCAGCTCGTGGGTGATCTGCCAGTCGTCGATCATCGCGCACAGCTCTTCCACCGGGCCGTCCATGAAGGCCTGCTCCTCCACGGAGAGCTCGGGCTTGGGCTGCTTCAGCAGTTCGTGCCAGTCCGGCTTGCCGGAGAACAGCTCGCCCTCGAAGCCGACCGTGCCCGCTTCCAGCGCGGTCTGCTCGGTCTCCGACAGCTTCGGCGTCACCTTGGCGAAGATCTTCAGGATCGGCAGCGTGATCTGCTTGCGGCGGAAATCCACCAGCAGCAGCGGCAGCGCGATCGCCAGCTCGACGATCAGCAGGATCGTGGTGGTCCACGGCGCATGCGCGATCAGGCCGACCACCAGCGTGGCGACGGTGGTGGCGATCGCCCAGCTGCGCAGGCTGCTGCGGTGGTAGGCGCAGGCGCCGGAGGCAATCAACGCCGCCAGCAGGGTCAGTAGCACGGACATCTCAACACCTCATTGCGATTGGGCGGCACCGGCAACGCGCCGGTCGACGGGTAGCGGATCAAGACTCTGCACAAAGCGGGCAACTTCGTGCGTGAAGGCGTCATTCGCATCGCCCGCCACCATGTGCGTGGCGTGCGGCAACTCGACATGCTGCGCGTGCGGCACCAGATGCATGAACTCGTCGACGGTGGCGCGCGACACCACGTCGCTGCGCGCGCCCGAGAGCAGCAGCACCGGCACCTCGATCGTCGTCGCGGCGGCCTGCAGGCGCGGCTGGTAGCGCTCGCTTTCCTGCACCAGGTCGCCCGCCAGCAGGGCCGGATCCCAGTGCCAGCGCAGCCGGCCGTCGCTGCCTTCGCGCAGCAACGGGCGCAGCTGCTGCTCGCTCTTGCGTTCGCGCCGCTGCGGGAGGTAGGCGGCGATCTGCTCGGCCGCCTCGGCGTAGTTCGCGAAGCCGTGCGGATGCGCCTGCATGAAGGCGAGGATGCGTTCCACCCCGGCGGTTTCCCAGCGCGGCGTGATGTCCACCAGCACCAGCGCACGGAACGGCGACGGCCGGATTTCGCCGGCCAGCACGATGCCGAGCAGGCCGCCCATCGACGCACCGACCAGGATCGGCGGCTGCGGCTGCGCTGCGGCCAGGCGCTGCAGGTCGTCGGCAAACTGGTCCATGTGGTAGCCATGGCCGGACTCCGCGCCTTCCGCCATCCGGTCGCTCTCGCCGTGGCCGCGCGCATCGAACGTGACGCAGCGGCAACCCGCCTGCGCCAGCGCCGCCGCCGCGCCGTTCCAGGCGCCGCGGGTCTGGCCGAACCCGTGCGCGAACAGCAGGCTCGGTCGACCCGCCGGGCAGCGCGTCTCCACCGCCAGCGTCAGGTCGGCAGCGCGAAAGCGGCTGAGCAGCGGGGACGTGGGGGCATGGATCACCATACGGAAGAGTATGGATCGCCCCGGCGAGCGGCGTCAACCCTGCGCCTGGCGCCCCCGGCGACGGCCGTGGCGCCAGGCCGGATCGACGTGGCGCATTACAAATGCGTAGGCTGCCGCTACCATACGCACATGAATGTCAGTAGCAAGCCAGAACGCACCCGGCTGTCGGCCGAGGATTGGGAACTTGCCGCCCTGCAGCTGATTGCCGAACACGGCGTCGGCGCACTGGCCGTGGAAGCGCTGGCGCGCCAGCTGGGCGTGACCAAGGGCAGTTTCTACTGGCATTTCCGCACCCGCGAGGCATTGCTGCATGCCACGCTGGAACGCTGGGAGCAGTACGGCGAGCGCGAAGTGCTGGGCCAGATCGAGCAGATCGCCGACCCGCGCCAGCGCCTGCCCGAGCTGTTTCGCCGCGTCGCGCACGAACTGCAGCCGCACCGGGTGTATGCGGCGCTGCTGAAGGCGCTGGATCACCCGCAGGTGGTGCCGGTGATGGCGCGCGTATCGCAGCGGCGCATGGAGTTCCTCACCACCGCCTACCGTGAGGCCGGCCTGGCCCCGGCGCAGGCGCTGAACCGCGCGCGGCTGACCTATGCCGCCTACGTCGGCTTCCTGCAGCTGAACTTCACCCTGGGCCTGCCGCGGCTCAATCATGAAGAGTTCGACGCCTACGTCGAACACATGATCACCACCCTCATCCCGGCCTGACCCTAGCCTGCCGAAAGCCCCGGACGGCGCCATGCGGCGCCGTTTTCTGCTGCATCGAACCTTGCAATACCAGTGCACGCAAACTAGCGTTTCCGGTCACTTTTTCCGAAAACCTCAAGGGGACACGATGGCCAGCAAGCTGGAAGCGCTCGAACAGTGGGTCAACCAGGCGGCGGCGCTGACCCGCGCCGCACGGATCCACTGGTGCGACGGCTCGGACGCCGAATACCAGGCCCTGGTGCAGCAGATGCTGGCCGACGGCACGCTGATCGAACTGAACCAGCAAACCCATCCGGGCTGCTACCTGCACCGCTCCCATCCCACCGACGTGGCCCGCGTCGAGCACCTCACCCTGGTCTGCCACCCGAACCGGGAAGACGCCGGCCCGAACAACCACTGGATGGACCCGGCCGAGGCGCACGCCAAGATCGACGCGCTGTTCGACGGCTGCATGGAAGGCCGCACCATGTACGTGATCCCGTACTGCATGGGCCCGATCGACTCGCCGCTGGCACGCTGCGGGGTGGAGATCACCGACAGCCCGTACGTGGTCGCCAACATGCGGATCATGACCCGCATGGGCGCCGCCGCGCAGGCGCGCATCGAGCGCGAAGGCACGTTCGTCAAGGGCCTGCACTCCATCGGCGAGCTCGACCCCGAGCGCCGCTGGATCATGCACTTCCCGGCCGAGCTCAGCATCAAGTCCTACGGCTCCGGCTACGGCGGCAACGCGCTCTTGGGCAAGAAGTGCCACGCGCTGCGCATCGCCAGCAACCAGGCGCGCACCGAAGGCTGGCTGGCCGAACACATGCTGATCGTCGGCATCGAGAACCCGCGCGGCGAGACGCACTACGTCGCCGCCGCGTTCCCCTCCGCCTGCGGCAAGACCAACTTGTCGATGCTGATTCCGCCGGAAGGCTACCGGCGTGACGGCTGGAAGGTGTGGACGATCGGCGACGACATCTGCTGGATGCACCCCGGTGCGGACGGACGGCTGTACGCGATCAACCCGGAGGCCGGCTTCTTCGGCGTGGCGCCGGGCACCAGCGACGCCACCAACCACAATGCGATGCACAGCATCTCGCACGACACCATCTTCACCAACGTCGCCGTCACCGCCGACAACCAGCCGTGGTGGGAAGGCCTGCCCGGCGCGCCCGTGACCGACTGGCAGGGGCGTCCGTACGACCCGGCCAACGGCCCCGCCGCGCACCCCAATTCCCGCTTCACGGTCAGCGCGAAGCAGTGCCCGACCTGGTCGGAGATGGCCGAAGCCGCGCAGGGCGTGCCGATCAGCGCGATCGTGTTCGGCGGCCGCCGGCCCTCGCTGCTGCCGCTGGTGATGGAAGCGCGCGACTGGAGCCACGGCGTACTGATGGGCGCCGCGATGGGCTCGGAGACCACCGCCGCCGCCACCGGCGCAGTCGGTGTGCTGCGTCGCGACTCGATGGCGATGAAGCCGTTCTGCGGCTACCACTACGGCGACTACTTCGCGCACTGGCTGTCGTTCGACCGGCCCGGCGCGAAGCTGCCGAAGATCTTCCACGTCAACTGGTTCCGCAAGGGCGCCGACGGCAAGTTCCTGTGGCCGGGCTTCGGCGACAACCTGCGCGTGCTGGAGTGGATGATCGACCGCGCCGAAGGCCGCGCGAGCGGCGCGGAGACGCCGATCGGCATCCTGCCGGACGAAGGCGAACTCAAGCTCGACGGGCTCAGGCTCGAGCGTGCCCCGCTCGAGGAACTGCTCGAGGTGGACAACGCCAGCTGGCAGGCCGAGTTGTCGGCCATCGGCGACTACCTCGCCAGCTTTGCCCCGCGCCTGCCCGAACGCCTGCGCCGGGAACAGCAGCGCGTGGTGCAGGCACTGGAAGACGACGCCGGCCCGTCGCGCCTCGAGGCCGCTGCTTCCTGAGGTGTCCAGGCGGCGGGCAGGTCGCCACGACCTGCCCGCGGCACTTGCAGGCCCAGCGTGGCGCGCGCCGTGCAAACCCTTTCGCGCAACGCCGCATCCAAGCTGGCAAGATGACCGCCGCCTGTCCTGCCCTTGGAAGCGCCATGTCGCCCGCCTCAACGCGAGCCAACGACAGCGATGACGTGCGCGCGGCGGCCGCCGGCGACCGCCACGCGTTCCAGCGGCTGTACCGGCTGCACGTAGGTCGCGTGCACGGCGCGGTGTATCGGCTCGCCGGCTACGACCATGCGCGCGCCGAAGACATCACCCAGGATGCCTTTGTCCGCGCCTGGCAGAAATTGCCTGGCTTCCGCCACGAAAGCGCGTTCGGCACCTGGCTGTACCGGCTGGCGGTGAACGTGGCGCTGATGGACATCCGCGCCCGCGGCGCCGACCCGGTCAGCATGCTCGACGACGAGCACCTGCCGGAAACCGGCGAGACCCCGTTCTGCGCCGCCGAGCGCGAAGAGCTGGAACGCGCGATCGGCAGCCTGCCGCCGCGTGCCCGCGCCGTGCTGGTGCTGCACGACATCGAGGGCTGGCGGCATGAAGAGATCGGCAGCGAACTGGGCATGGCGATCGGCACCTCGAAAGCACAGCTGCACCGCGCCCGCGGCCTGCTGCGCAAGCTATTGGGAGAATGCTCGTGAACGAATTCGAATGGCGCCGCCAGCTGCGCGAGTTGCGCCAGCCGCTGGTACCGCGGCGCGACCTGTGGTCCGCGATCGACGCCGTGCTGGAAGATGCCCAGCGCACGGCACCGGCGCCCCTGCCCTTGCGCGAGCCTCGACCGACGCCGCGCCGGCAGGGGCTGATCGCCGCCGGCCTTGCCGCCTCGCTGCTGCTGGCCGGCGGCATCGGCTGGCGCGTGCTGCGGGCGCCGGCGGCCGCACCGCTGGCCGGCAGCCTGAAGTCCTCCACCGACTGGAAGCCCTCCGACCCGCGCCTCACCGGCGCCGCGATCGAGCTGGACGCCGCACGGATGGAATTGCAACTGGCCCTCCGGCAGGCCCCGGATTCACCGGCACTGCAGCGCCTGCTCGGGCGCACCGAACAGCAACAGGCACAACTGCGCCAGCTGGCCCACCAGGCCGGCTGACACTCACAGGAACGACCATGAAAACCGCCCGCTACCTTCCCTTGCTGCTGTGCTTGTGCATCAGCCAGGCCCTCGCCGGCACGCCGATCCAGCTGCGCCACGACGCCACGTCGACCGCCCGCATCAGCATCGGCAACGTCGCCGGCACGGTGAACGTGACCGCCTGGGACCGCAACGAGGTGCAAGTCAGCGGCCGGCTCGGCGACGGCGCCAGGCCGCTGGCGGTCACCGGCACCGACGACAACCTGCAGATCAAGGTCGAACCGCAAGGTGGCCCCGGCTGGTTCAACTGGGGCGGCGACAGCAAGATGGCGCCCACCACGCTGGAGCTGCACGTGCCCAGGGCAGCCTCGCTCGACGTCGACGTGGTCAGCGCACCGCTGGTCATCGACGGCATGGACGGCGGCAGCATCCAGGTCAACACGGTCAGCGGCAAGGCGCGCATCAACGCACGCACGCCCTCGCTGAAGGTGGACAGCGTCAGCGGCGGCATCGAGCAGGCCGGGCAGGCCGGGCAGGCCGAGCTGAAGACCGTCAGCGGCGAGATCCTCGCGCCCGCGCTGGGCCACGAGGTCGAACTGCAGACCATCTCCGGCCGCATCCAGGCCAGCGGCGGGCCGTGGCGGAAGCTCACCCTCAGCACGGTGTCCGGCGACGTGCAGCTCAGCGGCGCGCTGGCTCCCGCCGGCAGCATCGGCATCGACAGCATGAGCGGCGACGTGCAGCTGCAACTGCCGGCGGCCACCTCGGCCAGTCTGCACGCCAGCAGCTTCAGCGGTGACCTGCGCAGCGATTTCGGCACGCCGAAGGAACCCGAGCACGGCCCCGGCAGCTCGCTGGACGTCCGCCTCGGCGACGGTACCGGCAAGATCAACATCGAGACCTTCAGCGGCGACCTGCGCGTGCGCAAGCGGGACTGAACGCACGCGCCAACGAAAAACGCCGTCGCATGGCGACGGCGTTTTCTCATGGGGCCAGCGGAAGAAAACCGCTCAGAGATCCTGGTGATACTGCACGTACGGCGTGCGCGACTGGTCCGGTTCCGGGCCCGCCGGCGTACTGGCCGGTGTGCCGGACGACCACAGGTTCTGCGCGCCGACACTCAGCGAACCGCGCCACGGCAGACGCCAGGTCACGCCCAAATCGATGCTGTTCCAGCGCCGGTCGGCGTTCAGGCCACCCGGAATGCCGGCCTGCGGCTGCATCGTGCGGCCAATCAGCACGCCGCTCAGCGGGCCATGATCGACGCCGAAACTCAGCGCCTTCTGATCCAGCGTATCGACGCCGAGCAGGTTGCCCGGCAGCAGATAGATCCGGCCCACGCTGGCGCCCAGGTCGATGCCGCTCTTGCTGCCCAGCGCCAGTCGGCCATGCGCATTGAGCTGGGCGCTGCTGTCGAAGCTGGACAGGCCGTCAACGCCCGGCGCAGCGCCCGGCAACACGCGCGGCAACACGTTCCTGTTCGGCGTGGTGCTGCTGCCGACGCTGACACCCACGCTGTAACGGCCGGCGTCATAGGTGGCGCCCACCTCGCTGCCGAGCACGCGCAGGCCCGGGTTCGTCCAGGCCTGCTCGCTGACCTGCGCGTGCGCCTGCAGTCGCGGCCCCAGCCCGTATTCCACGCCGGTCGTCATCAGCGTGGAGGCATCCACCACCCGCAGCGCCAGCGGCGCATTCTTGCGCAGCGCCTCGGCGCCGGTGCTGCGATCCGCCTTGAGCGCCAGCAGGCGACCGTCGGCGCCGCGCCACAGCGGCACCACGACGCCGGGTTCAACCTCGGCCGTCTGGTCCGGCGGCTGCGCCAGCAGGCGCTCTGCCATGGCGCTGTCGCCGCCCGCAGACTGCCCGGCCGCAGCAAGCGGCAGCAACAGGGTCAACAGCAGGACGGACAGGCGGCGCATGACGATGGACCGATGACTCGCTCGATAGAGGATACTTGGCTCGAAGTATACCCCGCTTTACGTTTTACTAACACCCCGAAAATCCGTCCCAACGCACAAAACAGCTGCAGCCGATGCCCCTTCGACCTCCCGGCCAGCCGCGGGTTCCCGCCCCGGGGAAAGTGGCGGGGGTGCAGACTTACACGATATAAAGACATGCCACGCCGATCCCGCCAGGTCGCACCGGAACCAGTCGCAGCCCCATGAGTGCCTCACCGACGATCCGCTCATCCCAACCACCGCCGGTGGCACGGGATCTTGCGGCCCTGCACGCGGCGGTCGAACGGCTGTTCGAGGCACCCGACGCCGCCGGCGTGATGGACGTGTGCGAACTCATGCTGGACAACTTCGGCATCCATGGCCGGCTGCGCTGGCGGCGCATGGACGAGCAACCCGGCCATCTGGCCGGGCAGATGGATCTGGCCGAGGACCCGCAAGGCCCGCGCACCCTGGTGCTCGAATGGGCCGACCTGCCGCTGCCCGAAGCCCTGCGCGACCGGCTGGACTGGCTGGGCCGGCTGGCCGACATCCGGCTGCACCAACTGGCCGAGACCAGCCACCTGTACGAGGCGATCTCGCGGCTGGCGCTGGCCGAGAGACTGCAGCGCGCGCTCTACGCGATCGCCGAGCAGGCCGGCGCCGACCACGACATGCCCGAGATGATGCGCTCGCTGCACGCCATCGTCAGCAGCCTGATGTACGCGGAGAATTTCTACATCGTGCTGTACGACGCGGCCACCGACACCGTCCGTTTCCCCTATTACGTCGACATCGCCGATACCGACCCGCCGCCGCCAGACCAGCACCTGCCGCTGCACGGCATGCTGCACAGCCTGACCTGGAACCTGCTGCAGGAAGGCCGCCCGCTGATGGGTTCATTCGAGGAGCTGAAGCAGCAGTTCGGCGACCGCTTCGTGCCGATCGGCCCCAGTTGCGAACACTGGCTGGGCGCGCCGCTGCTGCGCGGCGGCCGCGTCGTCGGCGGCATCGTGATGCAGAGCTACCGTGCCGACACCCATTACTCGCGGCACGACCTGGAATTGCTGAACTACGTGGCGCAGCACGTGCAGACCGCGCTGGAGCGGCGCGAGGCGCACCTCGAGCTGGGCCGCCGGGTCACCGACCGCACCGCCGCGCTGCGCGAGGCCAACCGCGTGCTGCGCCAGCAGGTGCTGCAGCGCCAGCGCGGCGAACGCCTGCAGGCGGCGCTGTTCCGCATCGCCGAGCTGGCCAACACCTCGGACAGCCTGGACAAGTTCTACGCGGCCATGCATCAGGTGATCAGCGGCCTGCTGTACGCGCGCAACTTCTACATCGCGCTGATTGACGAGGAGAACGGCCACCTCACCTTCCCCTATTCGGTGGACGACATGGACAGCGTGCGGCCGCCGCGTGCGCACGGCCGGGGTGCCACCGAGTACGTGCTGCGCCACGCCAAGCCGCTGCTGGCCACGCCGGCGGAAATCGACCGGCTCAGCGCGCTCGGCGAAATCAGCCTCTTCGGCGCACGCTCGGTGTGCTGGCTCGGCGTGCCGCTGATCTGGGGCGGCAAGGCAATGGGCGTGCTGGCGCTGCAGAGCTACTCGCCCGAGCACACCTACAACGAGCGCGATCAGGAGCTGCTGACCTTCGTCAGCTACCACATCGCCAACGCGCTGCAGCGCAAACAGGCCGCGACGGCGCTGAAGCAGGCCTATGCCGGGCTGGAGCGCCGCGTCACCGAGCGCACCCGCGCGCTGGCGCTGGCCAACCGCGACCTGCGCGAGCAGATCGCCGAGCGCGAGCGCGTCGAGCGCCGGCTGAAGTACGAAACGCTGCACGACTCGCTGACCGGCCTGCCGAACCGCACCCTGCTGCTGCAACGGCTGGAACAGGCGATGCAGCGCTACGCCGCCAACCCGGGCGAGCAGTTCGCCGTGCTGTTCATCGACCTGGACCGCTTCAAGGTGATCAACGACTCGGTCGGCCACCTGGTCGGCGACGACCTGCTGTTCCAGGTCGGCGGCCGCATCCGCGCCTGCCTGAAGACGCGCGACGTGGTCGCGCGCCTGGGTGGCGACGAGTTCGCGGTACTGCTGGAGGGCATCGTCGAGACCGGCAAGGCCACCCTGATCGCCGAGCGCATCATCAGCGAGCTGCAGACGCCGTTCCGGCTCGGCACCAAGGAGATCTTCACCTCCGCTTCGATCGGCATCGCGCTGGCCCGCCCGCATTACCGCCAGCCGGAGGAACTGCTGCGCGACGCCGACGCGGCGATGTACAACGCGAAGGACGGCGGCCGCCATCGCGCGGCGATGTTCGACGACCGCCTGCGCCGCGAGGCGCTGTCGCTGCTGGACATGGAGAGCGACCTGCGCCACGCGCTGAGCCGCAACGAGTTCGAGCCGTTCTACCAGCCGATCGTCGAACTCGCGGACGGCCGCATCACCGGCTACGAGGCGCTGCTGCGCTGGCACCATCCCGAGCGCGGCCTGCTGCCGCCGCACGATTTCCTGCTGATCGCCGAAGAGTGCGGCTGCGCCGAGGCGATCGACTGGCAGATCTTCGAGCAGGTGTGCACCCAGGCGGTGCGGCTGATCGGCACCGACGGTTTCATCAGCATCAACGTGTCCGGCCGGCACTTCCGCTCGGCCGACCTCGACCTGCGGCTGCTGGCGCTGTTCGACCAGTACGCCGTGCCCACGCGCTGCATCCGCATCGAGGTCACCGAGCACGCGCTGCTGGAGAACCCGACCCAGGTCAAGCAGATGCTGCAGAACCTGCGCAGCCACGGCGTCGGCATCGCGCTGGACGACTTCGGCACCGGCTATTCCTCGCTCAGCTACCTGCACCAGTACCCGTTCGAGACGCTGAAGATCGACCGCTCCTTCATCACCGAGCTGCCACCGGACGACGCCGAGACGCAAGGCCTGGCCTTGGTGCGCGCGATCCAGGTGCTGGCCGATTCGCTGCGGATGAAGGTGATCGCCGAGGGCATCGAGGAAGAATCGCAGCGGCAGGCGCTGCTGCGCGTCGGCTGCCGCTACGGCCAGGGCTTCCTGTTCGCCGAGGCACAGCCGGCCAGCACCTGGCTCGGCGCGGACAAGCCGCTGCTGCTGGCCTGATCGCGGAACCGAGTGTCTACTGTGCCGTGCCCGGCGCGCCGGGTGCCGCAGCTTCGCTCAACAGGTGTTCGGCGTCGATCCGGTCGAAGTGATAGCGCTGCGCACAGAACTCGCAGACCACCTCGATCTCGTCACCGCGGGCGGCCAGTGCTGCCTCCACCTCGTCGCGGCCGAGCGAGCGCAGCATCGCCGTGACCCGCTCACGGCTGCAGCTGCAGCCGAACGCCAGCGGACGCGGCTCGAACAGGCGCACCGACTCCTCGTGGTAGAGGCGGTACAGCAGTTGCTCCGGCGCGCTGGCCAGCAGTTCCTGCGTGCCCAGGGTGGCGGTCAGGTGCACCACGCGATTCCACGCATCGTCGTCCTGCACCACGGCGTGGCCGCCCTCGCCCGGCATTTTCTGCAGCATCAGGCCGACCGCCTGCTCGCCGTCGGCGGCCAGCAGGATCCGCGCCGGCAACTGCTCGGACTTCGTGAAGTAGTCTTCCAGCGAAGCGGCCAGGTCGGCGTGGCGCAGGTCCACCAGGCCCTGGTAGCGCTGGCCGCGATCGACGTTGCCGATGGTGATGGCCATGATCGCGCCGGCCAGCGCATCCAGCGCCAGCGGCGCGGGCAGCGGTTCGTTCCAGCGCGCCAGCCCGCGCAGGCGGCCCTGGTCGCTGCACTCGGCGAACAGCAGGCGCAACGCGCCCGCGCTCTTCAGCTCGATCGACAGCGCGCCGTCGAGCTTGATCCCGCCGGTCAGCAGCGCACTGGCGGCCAGCGCCTCGCCCAGAAGGGCGTGCAGCGCCGGCGGGTAGTCGGCGCGACCGGCCACTTCGCGCCAGGCCGGCCCCAGCCGCAGCAGGGTACCGCGCACCCCGGCGCGTTCCAGCAGGAAGCGATGCAGCACGTCTTCGGCAGGCAGGTTTTCCACGGCAGCAGGTCTCCTGGAGGTCAAGCGCCACAGATGGGGGCGCCGCGGCGGCCGGACAACGTCCCTTGAACAGGCCCTTATACTGCCCGCGTCCTCCCACGCGTACCGCCATGCCTTTTCCATTCCGCCGCGCCCCGCTGCTACGTCTGCTGCGCACGCTGGCGATCCTGCTGCTGGCATGGCTGGCGCTGAGCTGGCTGGTGGTGCTGGTGCTGCGCTTCGTGCCGCCGTGGACGTCGGCGGTGATGCTGGAGCGCCAGCTCGGCGCATGGCTCCACGGCGAGAAGGATTTCCGCCTGCGCCAGCACTGGGTGCCGTGGACGCAGGTATCCAGCTGGGTGCCGCTGGCGATGGTGGCCGGCGAGGACCAGAAATTCCCCTACCACCACGGCTTCGACCTCGATTCGATCCAGGACGCGCTCGACGCCGCCGACGACGGCCGGCGCCTGCGCGGCGCCAGCACGATCAGCCAGCAGACCGCCAAGAACCTGTTCCTGTGGAACGGCCGCAGCTTCGTGCGCAAGGGGCTGGAGGCGTACTTCACCGTGCTGATCGAACTGACCTGGCCGAAGCAGCGCATCCTCGAGGTGTACATGAACATCGCCGAGCTGGGCAACGGCATCTACGGCGTGGGCGCGGCCAGCGAGGCGTACTTCCACGCCACGCCGGCGCAGCTCGGCCCGGCCCAGGCCGCCCGCCTCGCCGCGGTCCTGCCGAGCCCGCGGCGCCTGCATGCGGACCGCCCCAGCGCCTACGTGCAGCGCCGCGCGGCGTGGATCCAGCGGCAGATGTACCAGCTCGGCGGACTCGGCTACATCGAAGGCCGCACGCCGCCACGCGCCACGCACTGAGCGCGGCGCGACGGGTTCACAACTTCACTACACGCCGGCGTGGTGGCGGCGCTAGACTCGCCCCAGACGGCCCGCCCGGGCCGCTGGGAGACCCAAGCATGAGCCAGGTCAAACATCTGCTGCAGGGCAAGGGCAACGCGATCTACAGCATCGCGCCGGAGGCGCCGGTACTTGATGCGATCAAGCACATGGCCGAGCATCGGATCGGCGCGCTGCTGGTGATGCGCGGCGAGCAGCTGGTCGGCGTCATGTCCGAACGCGACTACGCGCGCAAGGTGATCCTGCAGGGCCGTTCCTCGTCGCAGACCGCCGTGTCCGACATCATGAGCGGCCCCCCGCTGACCGTGAGCCCGGACACCGACGTGTTCGACTGCATGCGCCTGTGCACCGACAGCCGCATCCGTCACCTGCCGGTGGTGCACGACGGCAAGGTAGTCGGCGTGATCTCGATCGGCGACCTGGTCAAGGCGGTGATCGACGCACAGGCCGAGCAGATCGAGCACCTGCAGCGTTACATCACGAGCTGAGACGCGGGCTTTGGGAAAGCATCGGCTCACGCCGATGCTTTCGCCGCCTTGTCCACGGGTGCCTGCTCGTCGGGCGCCAGGTCCGGCGACCAGCCGGCACGCCGGGACACCATTACGGCCAGCGCAGCGACGCCGGCACCGGCCAAGGCCAGGCCGGCCACGCCCCAGCCCAGCAGGCGCAGGCCGCTCACCGCGCTGGTCACCACCACGTCGCCGAAGCGCCACACCGCGGTTTCCACGAAGTTCTTGCCCTTGTAGCGCGTCTCGCGCGGCACCCGCGTATACAGCGCATCCACCGCGGGCTTGGTCATGCCGTAGGCGAAGCCGCGCGTGATCACCTGCATCACGGCCAGCAGCGGCACGCTGTAGCTGAAGAACGCAAAGCTCCCGCCACCGATCAACGCCACCCCGGCCAGCAAGGCCAGATTCACCAGCGACGGGACGACCAGTCCCCAGCCCGCGCCGCGACGCACCAGCAGCCACGGCGTCACGCTCAACTGCAACACCGCACCGAGCAGATTGGTGGCCAGGTCGAGATTGCTGTAGAACAACGTGCGCGCGACCGTGCTGGTGAAATGCGCCTTGGCATAGTCCGCCACCAGCGCATAGGCCAGCGTGCCGATGCCATCGCCGAACAACATCAGCAAAGCCATGTAGCGCAGGAAAGGACGCGACCAGAGCTGCCTGATGCCGGCCCACAGCGAGCCGCCGATCGCCGCCTCGCCAGCGCTGCCCGGCTGCTGATCGTGTTGCGCGGAAAGCCGCAGCAAAAGCGTCAGCGAGAGAGTCAGCGCGCACGCAGAAACCACCAACAACGGCGCCACCCCGATCAGCTGCGTCAGCAGCTTGGTCACCAGCGGACCGAAGACCGCGCCGGCCATGCCGCCCAATGCGATCAGCGAAAACACCCGCCGTGCCTCAGCGCTGGAGAAAATGTCGGCCATGAAGCTCCAGAACAGCGACACCACGAACAGGTTGAACACGCTGGCCCAGACGAAGAACAGCACGCCCAGCTCGCGCGCGCCGATGCGCTCCTGCGCCATGAACGCAGGCACGAAGGCGAGCAGGCACAAAATGAAGAAGCTGTAGCTCCAGCCGAGCAATTGTCTGCGCGGGAAGCGCGCCACCAGCATGCCGAACAGCGGCGTCAGCAGCAGCATCACCACGAACACCGCGCCGTAGAACAGCGGCAGCGACTGCGAGCCGACCGCACCGCTCAGCTGGCCCATGACTGGCCGGATGATGTAGTACGAAGTCATCACGAAGAAGAACGCCAGCGCGGACAGCATCGGCGCGGCGGCTTGTTCCACTGGCAGCGGGCGGGGCAAACTCACGGGTACATCCGGCGTGGGGCGCGGCAAGCCTAGCACGCGGTCACGCTCATTCCGTCACGCACGGGGGACGCCTTGAACCACTACGACTACATCATCGTCGGCGCCGGCTCGGCCGGCTGCGTGCTGGCCCACCGGCTCAGCGCCGATCCGGCCACGCGCGTGCTGCTGCTGGAAGCCGGCCCCGCAGACTGGAACCCGCTGATCCACATGCCCGCCGGCATCGCGCGGCTGGCCAACAACCGCGCGCTCAACTGGAACTACCGCACCGAGCCGGAACCGGCGCTCGGCCAGCGCCGGCTGTGGTGGCCACGCGGCAAGACCCTCGGCGGTTCCAGTTCGATCAACGCGATGTGCTACATCCGCGGCGTGGCGGCCGACTACGACGGCTGGGCCGAAGCCAGCGGCGACCCGCGCTGGTCGTGGCGCGAGGTGCTGCCGTGGTTCCTGCGCAGCGAGGACAACAGCCGCGGCGCCGGCGCGCTGCACGGCGCCGGCGGCCCGCTCGGCGTCGCCGACCTGCGCCACCGCAACGTGCTGTCGGAAGCGCTGCTCGACGCGGCCGCGAGCGCCGGCTTCGCACGCAACGACGACTTCAACGGCGAGCGACAGGCCGGCTTCGGGCTGTACCAGGTGACCCAGCGCGACGGCGCACGCTGCTCGTCGGCCACGGCGTTCCTGAAGCCGGTGCGCCGGCGCGCGAACCTCGACGTGCGCACGCATGCGCTGGTCGAGCGCGTGCTGATCGAGCACGGCCGCGCGGTCGGCGTGCAGTTGCGCCGCGGCCGGCACGACGCCGAACGGATCGCGGCGGGCGAGGTGATCCTCGCCGGCGGTGCGATCAATTCGCCGCAGTTGCTGATGCTGTCCGGACTCGGCCCGGCCGACCACCTGCGCGAGCACGGCATCGCGGTGCTCGCCGACCTGCCCGACGTCGGCGCCCACCTGCAGGACCACCTGGACATCTGCACGCTCGACGGCAACCCGAGCCGCGTCAGCTACGACCACCTCAACGAACTGGCCGCCGGCTGGCGCTGGCTGCGTCACCGCGACGGGCCGGGCAGCTCCAACGTGGCCGAAGCCGGCGGCTTCGTGCGCAGCCGCTTCGCCGCCGACGCGCGCTGCGACCTGCAGTTCCACTTCGTGCCCGCGCTGCTCGACGACCACGGCCGCCATCGCCTGCCCGGCTACGGCTACACCTTGCACGCCTGCCATCTGCACCCCCGCAGCCGCGGCCGGCTGCGCCTGCACTCGGCCGATCCGGCGCAGCCGATCGCGATCCACGCCAATTACCTGGGCGACCCGGAAGGCCACGACCTGAAGCTGCTGGTCGAGGCGGCGCGACTGTCGCGCGAGATCCTCGACCAGGCCGCGTTCGCGCCCTACCGCGGCGCGCCGGTGTTCCCGGAACGGCGCATCGCCAGCGACGCCGAGTACGTCGACTTCATCCGGCGCAAGGCCGAAACCATCTACCACCCGGTCGGCACCTGCCGCATGGGCAAGGACGATCGCGCTGTGGTCGACAGCGAGCTGCGCGTGCGCGGCGTGGATGGGCTGCGCGTGGTGGACGCCTCGGTGATGCCCACCCTGCCGACCGGCAACACCAACGCACCCACCATCATGATCGCCGAGCGGGCGAGTGCGTTGATTACGGGAGGGAACGGCGGGAGTCAAGTGGCGACTTGACCCCCTCCGTCCTCTCCCAGCGGCAGCGGGCAATGCAGGCTGGCGCAGATCACCCGCAACAATTCGGCCTCCTCCACGCTGACCTGGCCGTCGGCGTGGACCGCGCACAGCAAGGCCTGGATCACCAGCTCCTTGGCCATCGGGCTCAGGCCGTCCAGATCGTCCAGCGCGCGCTCGAACGGCGCCTGCCAGGCCGCCGGCGGCGGCGTCCAGTCGATCGCCTCGCCGGGGAACGCCTGCTGCATCGCCAGCAGCCAGGCGCGCCTTACGCTGGCCTCGTCCGAACAGCCGGCCGCGGCGACGATGGCACAGACCAGGATCACGCTGTCGCGCGCCGCCGGAAGCTTCTTCACGCCGTCGACCGGTGCACGGCGCGGCGAACTTGCCTCGCTCAGGTGAATGCGCAGCAGCCGTGCCAGGCAGTACTCGTTGATGTCGACCCGGCCATCCACCTTGACCAGCTCGTCCAGCGCGCGCAACAAAGTCTGCTGGCGCCCGTCGGGCAATTGCTTGAGCGCGGGAAACGCCAGCGCGACCAGCGGCAGGCGCGCGATCGGCGCCAAGGCGGCCAGGGCGGAAGCCTGCGCCTGCACGGCGCGCTGCACGTCGTCGCCAAAGGCATCGGCGACGATCCGGCGCTGCGCCGGCTGCAGCTCCGCCTTCAAGGACAGCGCCAACGCCAGCATCACCGTCAGCGCGGACTAGGGCTGCTGCACGGCTTCGCTCAGGCTCGCCGGCATCGCCTGCTGCACGGTCGCGACACGCCGGAACGCCGGCGCGGCCGCGGCCACGCCGCCGGCCAGCACGCCCGTCAGGATCGGCGGCAACGGCAACCCCGGCATGCCCGGCACGCCCGAGGCGGCGGCCGGGCCGTTCGCCTGCGCAGGCGGCGCCGCTTCGCGCTGCATCCCCGCCGCCATGCGTGCCAGGTCAGCCTCCTTGAAGCCAGGCTGCAGCGTTCGAATGCGCTCGAGCAAGGGCGGATGGGTAGCGAACAGCGCATTGAAACTGCCTGCCTCGCCGAACAGCATGTGCGCCACTTCCTGCCTGTTCGCCACCTGCAAGGCGGAGCCTTCGGCGTTGATCGCGATCTTCTTCAACGCACCGGCGAGGCCATCGGTCTGGCGGGTGAACTGCACCGCCGAGGCGTCCGCCAGCGCTTCGCGCGAGCGCGCCACCGCGGCCTGGATCAGGCGTGCGAAGAAGTAGCCGATGTAGCCGACCACCATCAGCGCCGCACCGATCAGCAGCACCTGGCCGCCGCTGCCTCGGCGACTGCCGCGGCCGCCACCGAACTGGAGCACCTTGCGCCCCACGACCGCCAGCACCAGGATGCCGAACAGCAGGCCCATCAGGCGGATGTTGAGCCGCATGTCGCCGTTCAGCACATGGCTGAACTCGTGCGCGATCACACCTTGCAGTTCGTCACGCGTGAGGTTGTCCAGGCAGCCCTGGGTCACGCACACCGCCGCGTCGGAGGCGGAGTAACCGGCGGCGAAGGCGTTGATGCCCGCCTCGTCGGCCATCAGGTAGATGTCCGGCACCGGCACACCGGAGGCGATCGCGACCTCCTCGATCACGTTGCGCAGCCGGCGCAGCTGCGGGTCGCGGGTATCCGCCGGCACCGCCACCGCGCCGACGCTTTCAGCGACGGCCTTGCCGCCGCCGGACAGGCTCATGATGCGGAACAGCGAGCCGAGTCCGATCCCGGCGATCACCGCGCCACTGCTGGCGAGGAGCAGCGGCAGGTTCGACGCGGCCGGCTCGCCTTCGGCCGGATGGTGGCCGAAGGCAAGCCACGCCGCCGCGTCGATCGCCGCCACGATCGCCACCACCGCCAGTACGAACAGCGCCACCAGCCGCCGGCTGCTGCCGCGCACGCGCGCCTGTTGCGCAAAGAAATCCATGCAAGCTCCCGGAGTGCGCCGCGGCATGCACCGCGACGCGGCGGCGATCAGCCGAAGGAGACCTTCGGCGCGTCGCGCACGGCCGGATTGTCGATCGCGAGCGGCTCGGCGGCGGCGAAGCCGAAGCCGTTCGCCACGAACGACGCGGGAAAGACCTCTCGCCGGTTGTTGTAGGTCAGCACTGCATCGTTATAGGCCTGCCGCGCGAACGCCACCCGATTCTCGGTGGAGGTCAGCTCTTCGGAGAGCTGCATCATGGTCTGGTTCGCCTTCAGGTCGGGGTACGCCTCCTGCAGCGCAAACAAATGGCCCAGCGTCTGGGTCAAGGCGTTTTCGCTGCTGGCCAGCTGCTGCATCGCGGCCGGGTCGCCCGGGTTGGCCTTCGCGCCGGCCAGTTCGTTGACCGCCGCGTTGCGTGCCTGCACCACGGCTTCGAGGGTGCCGCGCTCGTGCGCCAGGTAGCCCTTGGCCGTCTCGACCAGGTTCGGAATCAGGTCGTGGCGACGGGTGAGCTGCACGTCGATCTGCGCGAACGCGTTCTTGTAGCCGTTGCGCGAAGTGACCAGTCCGTTGTAGATCGCCACGAAGTACAAGACAATCAGAACGACGACTATCAGGAAGATGATCAGACCCATCGTCAAGCTCTCCACCCCAAGGCGCATCCCCACGCCGGAACCACGCCAGAATACCATGCAGTTTCAGAAGATCTTCCTGCTGATCGCCGGCACCCTGGGGCTGGCTTGCACGCCGCTCCGCGCCGCCGCATCACCCGCCTCCCCGGCACCCGCCATGCTGTCGATCAGTGTCGACACCGCGCCGCAGCAACTGCCGCCGGCACGCGTCAAGCAGACCCTCGCGGACTACCAGCGCTGGTTGAACCGTCTCGCCCAGCGCGACGCGGTGGCCGGCCTGGCCACCGCGGTGGTGATCGACGGCAAGGTGGTGTTCGAGGGCACCGTCGGCTATGCCGACACCGCCACCAAGCAGCCGATCAAGCCGGACACCGTGTTCCGCCTCGCCTCGCTGTCCAAGGCATTCGCCACCGCCATCGCCGGCCTGCTGGTCGACGACGGCAAGCTGGACTGGAACACCAAGCTGGTCGACGTGCTGCCGTACTTCAAGCTGAAGGACATGCAGGCCGCCGCGCAGGCCACCGTCGGCGACATCCTGGGGCAGCGGCTGGGCCTGCCGCGCAACACCTACGACAACATGCTCGAAGGCGACACTTCGTACGAAGAGCTGGTGCGCAAGCTGGACGAGGTCGACATGATCTGCGGCGTGGGCCAGTGCTACGGCTACCAGAACGTCGCCTTCAGCATGATCGGCGACGTGGTGCTCGCCCGCACCGGCGACTTCTTCTATCACCAGGTCGACAAGCGCATCTTCTATCCGCTGGGCATGACCACCGCCAGCTACGGCCGGGCCGCGCTGGAATCCAGCAAGAGCTGGGCGCGCCCGCACCGTGCCACCAGCCGGGGCTGGGTGCCGTTCGATCCGAGCGAGACCTACTACCGGGTCGCGCCGGCGGCCGGCGTCAACGCGAGCCTGCGCGACATGGAGAAGTGGCTGATCGCACAGATGGGCGGTCGCCAGGACGTGCTGCCCACCTCCTTGCTGGACACGTTGCACACGCCCGGCGTCGCCACCCCCAGCGAACTGTACGCCACCGCCTGGCGTCGCGGGCGGCTGAGCGGCGCGTACTACGGACTCGGCTGGCGGGTCTACGAATACGGCGGCGAAACGCTGATCTATCACGCCGGCGCCGTGGCGGGCTATCGCACCATGATCGGCTTCTTCCCGAAATACCGCGCCGGCGTGGTCACCCTGTGGAACTCCACCGGCCCCACACCCAGCGGATTGATGCCGATGGTGTTCGACGACCTGCTGGGCCTGCCGCACGTCGACTGGGCCAACCTCGAGAGCCCCGCCAAGCCGGTGGCGCAACCCCGGGCGAAGGCCAAGGCGAAACCACGCGTGCATCGCCGCACGCCGCGGCACCGCTGAGCCGCCGCCCAAAAGAAGGGCGGCGCATGCGAAACATGCGCCGCCCGGGTTGCCACGCTCACGCTCCGATCAGAGCTTGAACTCGATCCGCTGCTGCTTGACGCTGGAAACGGCCACGCCATCCTTCATCGCCGGGTTGAAGCGGTAACGCTCCACCGCATCGACCGCGGCGCGGTCGAAGACATGCCGCGGCTGCGATTCGACCACCTTCACGTCGCTGGTCCTGCCGTCCGGATCGACCGTGAACGACACCACCACCCAGCCTTCCTGGCGGGCGCGCATCGCGGCCGTGGGATAGCGGGCGGCCGCGCCCTTCACCAGCACCGCCGCCGTGGTCCCGCCTGCCGCCGTGCTGCCGCCGTCCGCCGCAGCGGAGGCGCCGCCATCCGCCGCCGACTGCTGACGCGGCTGCTGCGCGACGCGCGACTGCTCCGTCTTCTGCTGCGCGGCCAGCTGTGCCTTCTGCTGCTCGGCCAGCTGATCCGCCGCCAGCTTGTCCGCCGCGGCTTTCTGGGCGGCCAGCTGTGCGGCCTTTTCCTGATCGACGGCCTGCTGTTGCTGCTTGTCCAGCGTCTTGCGCTGGGCATCCAGTTTGGAGCGGAGGATGGTCAGCGTGAAGTTGGCCGGATCGGCCTTCGCCAGCAGCTCGATCTGGCGCTGTGCCTCGCCGAGGTCACGCGAGTTGATCGCCTGCTCGGCCGAACTGGCCGCGAACGGGAACGTCTCGCGCAACGCGTCGGAGGCCACCTTGTTGCCGGGCTCCTTTTCCAGCACGCGCAGATAGAACTCGAACGCGTTGTTGCCGGCCGGTGCCAGGTAGCGCTGCTCGTTCATCGCGGTGCGCGCCTCGGCGAGCAACTGGTTGAGATCCATCGCGGCCACATTGGCCGGCGGCGGCGGCGCCGCCCGCGTCGCGGTGGAAACCGGTGTGGACGGATGACCGCCTGAGTCGGCCATGATCAGGTCCTGGTGCGGCTTGATGATCAGGAACCACGCACCCACGGCGAGCAAGGCGAAGATGGCGATGATGGCAATGACCAGGGGCCGGACGGCCCCACGCGCATGCCGACGCGTATCAAGTATGTATCGGGTATCCATGGTCTCTCACTGAGTGTCGACAGATACCCGCGCTTTTTCCCCCTGTCGATCCAGGAGCGGCGAATCCCCCGGATTCACCGCGGCGCGGATGTGCAGAAGGTAGCTCCAATGGCGAAGCACGGCAAATCATGCGCAAGGTCACGCTACCGGCCGGAAATCTGTTCCAGGCAGGCATCGTCGCGACCTTCGGAAAACGGCACGCTCGGGGTGGGCGGCGAAAGGCAACGCGGGCATGCCGCCGGTTGCGCGCACGGATATTCCACCCCCTGAAACGAAGCGTCCCGGCCAGGCCGGGACGAAGGCTTCTCGAAGTGCTCTCCCCGCGCTGGGCACCGCGGGGAGAGAAGTCGATGGCTTGTCTTATTGTGGGGTGTCGCGTGTCGCCTTACTTCTTCGCTTTGGCCTTCGCGGTCTTGGTGGCCTTCACCACCTTGGCCGGTGCAGCTTTCTTGGCGGCGGCCTTCTTCGGCGCAGCCTTCTTCGCGACCTTCTTCACGGCAGCTTTCTTGGCGGCCGCCGGCTTCTTGGCGGCAGCTTTCTTGGCGGCCGGCTTCCTGGCGGCAGCCTTCTTGGCGGCCGGCTTCTTGGCAACCGGCTTCTTGGCGGCGGCCTTCTTCACGGCGGGTTTCTTGGCGGCGGCCTTCTTGGCGGCCGGTTTCTTTGCAGCGGATTTCTTGGCAGTGGCCATGGTTCGTCTCAGCTCCTCATCAGTTGGCAGTGGTTGCCCAGTAAAAGCGTGCAGGAACGCTTCGACCAACACATCACTGTTGGTAGCGTGCCGAAGATTGTTCACTTGACGGTGGGTGCGCAAATCAGAAAGCCGCCGCAGCACATGCAGCGGAATCGAGACGGTGATCTTGCGTACTGCATTGGCCTTTTCACCGTGCTCGACATACGGCTTGATGAATTTCGTTGTCGCCATAAAACGCATTCCCCGTGATCTGTTGCGAAAGCTATCCCCGAAGATTTCGCCTGTCAATTGATTTCAGTCATCAATTCCACCCGCTTGCAGCCGCCCCAAACCGCCCCGAGGCCTGCCACAACAAGGCTTCCGGGGCATTTGCACGATTCATCAAATAGACGTCTGGACGTCCATACGATATTTTCAAGAAAATCTTTGTGCCCCTTGAAACCGTTGGTACACAACGATTTCAAGACATGCAGCCATGGCCTACCGGAAAATGAGCATCGCACGGCGCCATTCGCGCGAGGCGCGTTCCGAGCCGCCGGCAGGCGGCCTGCAGATGAACGGAACACGACTGAAACCACCAGGACCCGCGTTCCGGCGCAGGCAAAAAAATCCCTCGCCCACCCTGCCCTCGCCCCGGCGACGGCGCGAACGAGACGCGCGGCGGCGTCGGGCACTCGTCGCCGAGGCGCTCGCTCGACGTCATGCCGGACACGCCGCGTCGACGAAGGCGCGCCTGCGCGACGCCGGCTGCACGCACGCCGCGGACAGCAGGTCGCCGTCGCAAAAACGCCGCCGGCCGCACTGGGCGGCCGGCAAGGTCGAACCTGATCGCGTGCGAGGTCAGTGGTCTTCGTTCTCGACCAGTTCCTCGTAGTCGTTCGCGTCGAGCAGCTCGTCGAGCTCGCCGCGATCGCTGGGACGCACCAGGAAGATCCAGCCTTCGCCGAACGCGTCCTCGTTGATGGTCTCAGGCTTGTCGTTGAGCAGCTCGTTGACCGCGACGACCTCGCCGGACACCGGCGAGTAGATGTCCGAGGCAGCCTTCACCGACTCCACCACGGCCGCACCGGCACCCGCCTTCACCGCGGAGCCGACTTCGGGCAGCTCGACGTAGACCAGGTCGCCGAGCTGGTCTTGCGCGTGGTCGGAGATGCCCACCCGGACCAGGCCGTCGTCTTCGGCGCGGGCCCACTCGTGGGACTTGAGGAATTTCAGATCGCCGGGAATCTCGCTCATGATCGGGGTCCAGTCGTTGGGTTGGGTCGGGTTACAGGCGGTGATTCTAGCCACATCCGCCGTTGGAAAAACGTGTCATGCCGGGCGTCGCTCAGATCCCCTCGCAGGGCCTGCCGTCGCGCACGAACGGATACTTCACCAGGCGCACCGGCACTTCGCGGCCGCGGATATCCACGCGGATCGCGCCCGGCTCGCCGACGGGTATGCGTGCGAACGCCACCGCCTTGTCGAGCGTCGGCGCGAAGCTGCCGGAGAGGATCTCGCCCTCGCCGTTCGCGGTGAGCACCTTCTGGCCGTGGCGCAGCACGCCCTTCTCGTCCAGCACCAGGCCGACCATCACGCGCGGCACGCCCGTCGCCTTCTGTGCCTCCAGCGCGGCACGGCCGATGAAGTCGCGGCCCTCGTCCAGCGCGACGGTCCAGCCCAGGTTCGCCTCCCACGGCGTGGCGCTCTCGTCCATGTCCTGGCCGTACAGGTTCATGCCCGCTTCCAGGCGCAACGTGTCGCGCGCGCCGAGGCCGGCCGGCGTCACGCCCGCGGCGACGAGCGCCGCCCACAGCGCGATGGCGTGCTCGGCCGGCACGATGATCTCGAAACCGTCCTCGCCGGTGTAGCCGGTGCGCGCCACGAACAACGGCATGCCGTGCGGCCCCTGCGCGGCGGCGGCACTGAACTTGCCGAGCTTCTCGATGCGCGGACGGTCCACCTCGTGCAGCAGGCCCAGCACCTTCGCACGGGCGTTGGGGCCCTGCACCGCGATCATGGCGAACTCGGGGCGCTCCTTCACCTCCACCTCGAACGCCTTTGCCTGGCGCTCGATCCAGGCCAGGTCCTTGGCGCGGGTGGCGGCGTTGACGACCAGCCGGAAGAACTCCTCGCCGAGGTAGTACACGATCAGGTCGTCGATCACCCCGCCGCGCTCGTCCAGCATGCACGAGTACAGCGCCTTGCCGTGCAGCTTGAGCTTGTCGACGCTGTTGGCCAGCAGGTGGCGCAGGAAATCCCTGGTGCGCGCGCCGTGCAGGTCGATCACGGTCATGTGCGAGACGTCGAACATGCCGGCGTCGCGGCGCACCGCGTGATGCTCCTCGATCTGCGAGCCGTAGTTGATCGGCATGTCCCAGCCGCCGAAGTCGACCATGCGCGCGCCGAGCGCACGGTGGGTGGCGTTGAGTACGGTCTTCTCGGTCATCGCGGCGGCGCCTTGCGGGGGAAAGTCCCGCATTATCGCCGCCGGCAGCGGGCAATCCAAGCCGGGCGCGGCCGTTGGCCGCGGTGGCTCAACCGCCCGCGGCGCCATCCAGCGCGGCCAGCACCCGCGCCACCACCTGCTCGGCCAGCTGCTCGGGGCGCTGCCCGCCGCTCAGCAGGTGGATGTCCGGCGCTTCGGGCCGCTCGTACGGCGCGTCGATGCCGGTGAAATTGCGGATCGTGCCGGCGCGCGCCTTGCGGTACAGGCCCTTCGGGTCGCGCCGCTCGCACTCCTCCAGTGGCGCGTCCACGAACACCTCCATGAACTCCGCCGCGGCGAACAGTTCGCGCGCCGAGCGCCGCTCGCTGCGGTACGGCGAGATCGCGCTGACCAGCACGATCAGCCCGGCGTCCACCATCAGGTGCGCCACCTCGGCGATGCGGCGGATGTTCTCCACGCGATCCTGCGGGGTGAAGCCCAGGTCCTTGTTGATGCCGTGGCGCACGTTGTCGCCGTCAAGCAGGTAGGTGTGGCAGCCCAGCGCGTGCAGGCGGCGCTCGACCAGGTTCGCGATGGTGGACTTGCCGGCGCCGGACAGGCCGGTGAACCACAGGCACAGCGGCTGTTGCCCCTTGCTGGAGGCGCGCACGCCCTTGTCGATGTCGACGTGCTGCCAGTGCACGTTGGCCGAGCGGCCCAGCGCGAAATCCAGCATGCCGCAGGCCACCGTGGCGTTGCTCTGGCGGTCGATCAGGATGAAGCCGCCGAGCGTGCGGTTGTCCGCATACGCCTCGAACGCGACCTCGTCGTCCAGGCCCAGCGTGCAGTAGCCCACCTCGTTCAGCAGCAGCTGCCGCGCGGCGAGCTTGGCTTGGCTGTTGACGTCCACCTTGTGCTTGATCGACATCACCCGCGCGTTCACCGTGCGCGTGCCGAGCTTCAGCCAGTAGGTGCGGTTCGGCAGCAGCGCGTTGTCGCCCAGCCACAGCAGGTGGCAGGCGAACTGGTCGGCGACCGGCGCCGGGTGCAGCGCGTCGGCGATCACGTCGCCGCGGCTTACGTCGATCTCGCGGTCCAGGCACAGCGTCACCGCCTGGCCGTCGCCGGCGCTGTCCAACTCGCCGTCGGCGGTGACGATGCGCGCGATGCGCGCACGCTGCACGCCGGGCTGCACGATCACCTCGTCGCCCTTCGCCACGCGGCCGCCGCAGATGGTGCCGGCGTAGCCGCGGAACGACTGGTCGGGCCGGTTCACCCATTGCACCGGCATGCGGAAATCGCCGGCGCTCAGTGGCGTGACGTCGGCCGATTCCAGCAGTTCGAGCAGGCTGGCGCCGGTGTACCAGGGCATCCGCGACGAACGCGAGCCCACGTTGTCGCCGTCCGGCGCGATCACCGGCAGGCACGCCACTTCGGCGATGCCCAGCGACTGCGCCAGCGCCCGGTAGGCGTCGGTGATGCCGCGGTAGACCGCCTCGTCGCAGCCGACCAGGTCCATCTTGTTCACCGCCAGCACCACCCGGCGGATGCCCAGCAGCGCACATATATAAGTGTGCCGGCGGGTCTGCGGCAGCAGGCCCTTGCGCGCGTCCACCAGCACCACCGCCAGCTCGGCGTTGGAGGCGCCGGTGGCCATGTTGCGGGTGTACTGCTCGTGGCCGGGGCAGTCGGCCACGATGAAGCTGCGCCGCGCGGTGTGGAAGTAGCGGTAGGCGACGTCGATGGTGATGCCCTGCTCGCGTTCGGCGTCCAGGCCGTCGGTGAGCAGGGCGAAGTCCAGCGCGTCACCGGCGTCGGCATGCAGCCGGCGGCTGTCGCGCGCCAGCGCGGCGAGCTGGTCCTCCGGCACCGTGCCGGCGTCGTACAGCAGGCGGCCGAGCAGGGTGCTCTTGCCGTCGTCCACGCTGCCGCAGGTGATGAAGCGCAGCAGGCCCTGGCCGGCGGCGGCAGCCGTGATGGCGGATGCGGTCGGTGCGGCCATCAGAAGTAGCCCTCCAGCTTCTTGCGCTCCATCGAGGCGGTGGGGTCGTGGTCGATCACCCGGCCCTGCCGCTCGGAACTGCGCGAGTCGGCCATCTCCGCGATGATCTTGTCCAGCGTGTCGGCGGACGATGCCACCGCGCCGGTGAGCGGGTAGCAGCCCAGCGTGCGGAAGCGCACTTCGCGCATTTCCACCGCCTCGCCCTCGCGCAGCGTGAAGCGCTCGTCGTCCACCATGATCAGCGCGCCGTCGCGCGCCACCACCGGGCGCGGCGCGGCGAAGTACAGCGGCACCACCGGGATGCCTTCGCGACGGATGTACAGCCACACGTCCATCTCGGTCCAGTTGGACAGCGGGAACACGCGCACGCTCTCACCCTGGCGGATCTGCGTGTTGTAGGTGTGCCAGAACTCCGGGCGCTGGCGCTTCGGGTCCCAGCGATGCTGCCCGTTGCGGAACGAGAACACGCGCTCCTTCGCGCGCGACTTCTCCTCGTCGCGCCGCGCGCCGCCGATCGCCGCATCGAAGCCGTACTGGTCCAGCGCCTGCTTCAGTGCCTGGGTCTTCATCACGTCGGTATGCACGGTGGCGCCGTGGGTCAGCGGCGAGATGCCCTGGCGCACGCCGTCCTGGTTGATGTGCACCAGCACCTGCACGTCGCCGCTCGCCGCCACCCGCTCGCGGAACGCGATCATCTCGCGGAACTTCCAGGTGGTATCCACGTGCAGCAGCGGCAGCGGCGGCTTCGCCGGGTAGAACGCCTTGCGCAGGAGGTGCAGCAGCACCGAGGAATCCTTGCCGATCGAATACAGCATCACCGGATGGCGGAAGCTGGCCGCCACCTCGCGGAAGATGTGGATGCTCTCCGCTTCCAGATCGTCCAGGTGCGAGCGCGCCGGTACGTTGTCGATGTTCATGCGTGGAACCCAGTCTGGCCTTGCGCGGCGCGCCACCGCGCGCCGGTCATCCGGCCATGTTACGCGAACGCCGGCGGGGTTCCGAAATAATCTCGATCGGCAGTCGCCTGCGCGTGCGGCATATGCGGGCGCCCTCGCGCCACGGTATGGATGCGCTCAGGCGATCGCCGGGTACGTCGGCTCGGCATCCAGCGTGGCCGCGCACACCGAGGCCAGCTCCAGCAGGCGCAGGTCCGAGCCGCGCGCGCCGACCAGTTGCAGGCCCACCGGCATGCCGTTCGGCAGCATGCCCATCGGCAGGCTCACCGCCGGGCAACCGGCCAGGCTGGCGAAGCTGGTCAGGTCGGCCTGCGAATCGGGCACCGGGCCGTCCAGCGGGAACGCGCCCTGCGGCGTGGTCGGCAGCACCAGCACGTCGACCTGGGCGAACAGCCGGCGCATCTTCAGGGTGGCCGCGTCGAGCACGCGATCGGCCACCGCGTAATCGGCCGCACTCTTGCCGGCGGCGTAGCCGAGCAGACGGCGGAAACGTTCCGACACCGGGCGCCTGCTATCGGCCAGGTCCGCGGCGAAGGTGCCGAGCATCTCCGCCTCCATCAGGAGCAGGCCGGCGCGGCGGGTGCGCGCGAAATCCCAGTCGGCGAAGTCGACCGTGCGGCGGTCGCCCAGCGCATGCGGCAATTTCGCCATGGCCGCCTCGAACACCTCGATCACTTCCGGCTGCACGCCGACCGCGGCCAGGTCCGGCAGCAGCCCCGCGCGCAGGTTGCCCGGCTCCCAGTCCGGCAGCGCGAACGCAACCCGGCGCCGGCGCGAACGCGCATCGTCGGCGTCGTAGCCGGCCAGTACCTGCAGCAGCACGGTGAGGTCGTCGGCGCTGCGCGCCAGCAAGCCGACCGCGTCGAGCCGGCGCGCCGCCGGCACCAGGCCGCGCGCGGAGATCTCGCCGTGGGTGGGCTTCAGCGCATACACGCCGCAATAGCTGGCCGGGATGCGGATCGAGCCAAGGCTGTCCGAACCGACCGCCGCCACCGCCAGACCCGCGGCCACCGCGGCCGCCGCACCGCCGGAGGAACCGCCGGCGGTATAGCCGTGCCGGTGCGGGTTGTGGGTGGCGCCGGAGTGCGGGTTGTCGGTGACCGCGCCCAGCGCGCCCTCGTCCATGTTGGTCTTGCCCAGCAGCACCGCGCCGGACGCGCGCAGCCGCGCCACCACGTGGGCATCCTCGCGTACCGGCTTGCCGCGGCCGGGCAGGCCGACCCGGGTGGGCCAGCCGGCGATGTCGAAGTTGTCCTTCAGCGCGATCGGAATACCGTCGAGCCGGCCGATCACGCCGTCGCGGCGGCGCCGTTCGGCCAGTGCCGCCTGATCCTGCACCAGGCCCGAACGCTGGTCCACGTATGCATGGAGTTGCGGATCGATCCGCTCGATGGCCTGCTGGTAGACGTCGGCCAGCGCCTGCGGCTGCACGCGGCCCGCCGCCAGCCAGTGCAGCAACTGGCACAGCGAGGCGCGACGCAGGTCGAGATCGGCGATCGGCGGCATCGAATTCATGAACGCTCCCTTGGCTTGGCCCGATTATCGCCGCCTCCGGTGAAACGATTGCAAGCGGTAGCGCAGCACGCGTTGCCGCACGGCGCGCGAAAACGGACAATGGCGACCTGACCCATACCCGCGCGCACGGCAAGCGCCTGCGCCGCCACCCAGCTCCAGGGAGTCCGCCATGAGCGAACGCGAAACCATGGAATACGACGTCGTCGTGGTCGGTGCCGGCCCGGCCGGCCTGTCGTTCGCGATCCGCCTGAAGCAGCTGAAGCCGGACACGAGCGTGTGCGTGATCGAGAAGTCCTCGACTATCGGCGCGCAGATCCTGTCCGGCGCGGTGATCGAGCCGCAGCCGCTGGACGCGCTGCTGCCGGGCTGGCGCGCCAACCCGCCGCCGGTCTGCGTGCCGGCCGGCGAGGACGAGTTCTGGCTGCTCAGCAAAACCGGCGGGCGCAAGATGATGGTGCCGCCGGGCATGAAGAACCACGGCAACTTCATCGTCTCGCTGGGCGCGATGTGCGCCTGGCTGGCGCCGCAGGCCGAGGCGCTGGGCGTGGACGTGTTCCCCGGCTTCGCCGCTGCCGACAACATCTATGATGAGAACGGCGCGGTCGCCGGCGTGCGCATCGGCGACATGGGCGTGGCGAAGGACGGCTCGCACAAGGCCGGCTACACCCAGGGCATCGACATCAAGGCGAAGGTCACCGTGCTGGCCGAAGGCGCGCGCGGCAGCCTCACCAAGCGGCTGATCAAGCGCTACGCGCTGGACAAGGACAGCGACCCGCAGGGCTACTCGATCGGCATCAAGGAGCTGTGGCAGCTGCCGCCCGGCCGCGTCACCCCGGGCAAGATCGTGCACAGCTTCGGCTGGCCCGCCGACACGCACACCTACGGCGGCAGCTTCATGTACCACCTGGACCAGGACCGCATCGCGCTCGGCTACGTCAGCGGGCTCGACTACAGCGACCCCAAGTACCAGCCGTGGGAAGCGTTCCAGCAGTGGAAGAACCACCCGATGAACCTGCCGCTGCTGGAAGGCGGCAGCATCCTCTCCGCCGGCGCGCGCGCGATCGTCACCGGCGGCTGGCAGTCGCTGCCGAAATGCGAGATGCCTGGCGCGCTGCTGATCGGCGACACCGCCGGCCTGCTCAACGTGCCGAAGGTGAAAGGCACCCACCAGGCGATCAGGAGCGGCATGCTCGCCGCCGAACACTTGGCCGCCAACGGCCTCGACGCCACCGGCTTCGATGCGAAGCTACGCGGCTCGGCAGCGATGGCCGAGCTGCGGAAGGTGCGCAACATCAAGCCCGCGTTCAAGAAGGGCCTGTGGTTCGGCATGCTCAACGCCGCCTGGGAAACCGCCACCGGCGGGCTGTCGCCGTGGACGCTGAAGAACAAGCCCGACTGGTCCAGCCTGCACAAGCTCGGCGAGTACGAAGAGCCCAAGCGCGACTACGTGCAGCGCACGCTGCCGCCGCGCGACCGCCTGGCCGGCGTCTACTTCGCCGCCACCGAGCACGACGAGGACCAGCCGGTGCACCTGCACGTGGCCGACACCGACATCTGCGCCACCAGGTGCGTCGAGGAATACGACAACCCCTGCACCCGCTTCTGCCCGGCCAACGTCTACGAGATGGTGGCCGACGAAAGCGCGCTGCACGGCAAGCGCCTGCAGATCAATTCCGCCAACTGCGTGCACTGCAAGACCTGCGACATCAAGGACCCGTACGAGATCATCACCTGGGTCACGCCGGAGGGTGGTTCGGGTCCGAACTACCAGAACCTGTAAGCAGTCGCGGTCTCGCGCTCAGCCGTATCCGGAAAGCTCGTCCGGGCACGCCCCACGCCGGCCCCGCAGGCCGTCGTGCAGGCCGCGCAGCATGCAACGCAGGTTGCGCCAGCGCGGGCCGACCAGCACGCCGAACAGGAACAACTTGGCCAACACCCTGGGCAGATCCTGCGCAACCCATGTCCGCGGCGTGTGCGGCAACCGGTAAAGCAACAGGCGATTGCGCATCATGTAGTACAACCGCAGCGAACCATGCACCACGATCCGCCCGCGGCCGAACGGCAGCGCACGGCGGCCGTCGCCGAGACGGTGATACATGGTCGCCGCACATACGCCATGCAGCGCATAGCCCTGCGCCCGCGCGCGAAAACCCCATTCCAGATCCACGTTGTCGATGAACAAGCCTGCGTCCATCGGGCCCACCCGATCCAACACGGCCAACGGAATCAACATCCCCGAGCTGATCAGGAAATCGCATGCGACGGATGGCGTATCGGCAGCACACCACTGCTTGCGGTTCAGCGGGAAACCGATGCGCACGAAGGGTGCGTCGCGGTGCTCGCGCGGGTCATGGAAGCGTGGCCCCACCGCGGCCACCTTGCCGGCTGCGGACAGCACCTGCAGCGCCCGCCACAGGGCAGCCACCATGTCGGCGCCCGGCTCGCTGTCCTGATCCAGCAGCAGCACATGGCGAAAGCCGCGTGCGCGCGCCCAGTCGATGCCGACATTCTGCGCCGCGGCCAGTCCGATGTTGCGTGACTGACCCAGCAACGCCCCGCCATGGGTCGCCAGCAGTTCACCGATCGCCGCCTGCCAGTCGCCGCCGCTGGCGTTGTCGACCAGCGCCACGGCGCCGACCTGCGGCATCACCCTGCCAAGCAGATCGGCGATCGCCGCCGGATCGGGCTGATAGCTCACGATCACCGCGCAGATGCCGCTGACGGAAATCTCAGTCATGCCGCAGCAGATCCCGCAACATCGAGCGGCCGCCGGTGCCGTAGCGGCGATAGCAGCCGCTGCGCGCCTCCCGCATGATCGCCGGCAGGCGCCGCAGCCGTGGCAAGCGGCCGATCGCCACGCGCCGATCGAAATGGCTGGACTTGTGGTGCACCTGCGCGACACGTTCGGCGCTGCCACGGAATTCGCCCCGCGCCAGGAACGCCTCCAGTCGCCGCAGGCGCAGCGCCTCGTCGGACAGCAGGCGACCACGCGGAAGCAGCAGATCCCGCCACTTCATCGCCAGCGTGCGCCTGCGCATGCCGATCTGGTTGGCGCCATGCTGGCGGTAGTCGATCAGCGGCTCGTCGATGAAGTCGACCCGACCGGTCGCCGCTGCCACCGCGGTCAACCATTCGTCGTGGATCCAGCCCGTTTCCACCGGCAGCGCCAACTCGACCAGGCTACGCCGCAACGCCGCGGTGGCGCCGGTCGCGAAACTGCGCCGCAGAACCACCTCGAACGCGTGGCCGTCGTGAATGGCCTGCTTCTCCTGCGGCGTCATCTGCAGCGCCTCGAACAGCGAACACTGCAGCGAGCCGCCCTGCGCATCCACCAGCCGCGCGTCACTGTGCAGCAGCGACAGCGAGGGATCCTGCTCGAACCGGTCGGCCATCCGTGCCAGCTTGTCGGCGCGCCATACATCGTCCTGGTCGCAGAGGAACAACACCTCGCCCTCGGCAGCCCGCAAGCCCGCGGAGAAGTTGCCGACATAACCGAGAGTGTCCCGATTACGCCGCAGCTCTACTGCGATGCCGGCCTTGCGCGCACGCTGCGCGAACACATGCAGCATATCCATGCTGGCATCGGTCGAACCGTCGTCGCCGATCACGATCTCGTCGGGCAGACGCGTCTGCGCCAGCAGGCTGTCCAGCTGCGGCTGCAGGTAAGCAGCTCCGTTGTAAGTGCAAAGCACGATGGAAAAGCGAGGCCGCGTCATGTTCACTCGTTGTCGCGGGCGACCCTGCTCAAGTCGGGTGACCACGGGGACGCCATCGATACCGCCACATGCCGGCCGACCCGGCATCGCGGCATCATACCGGAACGCACAGCCGCGCCCGCGGCTTCACCGCAGCCAGCGCGGCCAGCCCGCTCGGCCTCGCCGCAGCGGCGCCGGCGACATCCACCGTACGCGCGACGCAGCGGCTGACCGCTGCACTGCGTCGCAACGCCGCAGAACCGTCCAATTCGTACGATTGTTCGATGCCGGTTAGAATGGCGATTTCGAGCCCCTGCCGGGGCGGCCAACAAGACAGGAATCACCGATGAAAATTCTGGTCGGCTACAAGCGCGTCGTGGACTACAACGTGCGCATCCAGGTCAAGCCCGACGGCAGCGGCGTGGTCACCGACGGCGTAAAGCTGTCCGCCAACCCGTTCGATGACATCGCGCTGGAAGAGGCGCTGCGCCTGCGCGAGAAAGGCGTGGCCGAGGAAGTGATCGTGGTCGGCATCGGCCCGGCCGATCTCACCGCGCACCTGCGCAATGGCCTGGCGATGGGTGCGAACCGCGCCATCCACGTGGTCGCCACCGACGCCGTGCAGCCGCTGACCGCCGCCCGCGTGTTCCTCAAGCTGATCGAGAAGGAGCAGCCGGGGCTGGTGATCCTGGGCAAGCAAGCGATCGACGACGACGCCAACCAGACCGGCCAGATGCTCGCCGCGCTGTGGGATCGCCCGCAGGCCACGTTCGCCAGCAAGGTCGAGATTGCCGATGGCAAGACCACGGTAACCCGCGAGGTCGACGCCGGCCTGGAAGTGATCGAAGCGGAACTGCCGGCGGTGATCACCACCGACCTGCGCCTGAACGAGCCGCGCTTCATCAAGCTGCCCGACATCATGAAGGCGAAATCCAAGCCGATCGACACGATCGAGTTCGCCTCGCTAGGCGTCGACGCGCACGACCACCTGAAGACCACGCACTACGCCGCGCCGGCCAAGCGCAGCAAGGGTGTCATGGTGAAGGACGCGGCCGAGCTGGTCGCCGCGCTGAAGCAGAAAGGCCTGCTGTAATCCCATTCCCGTGTAGGAGCCCACCCTGTGGGCGACGCTTTTCAACACGCACCCAAGAGCATCGCCCACAGGATGGGCTCCTACAAAAAGCTTCGGAGACACACATGAGCAAGATCCTGGTCATCGCCGAACACCTCGGCGGCAAACTCAACTCCTCCACCGCGCGCGCCGTGAGCGCCGCCACTGCGGTGAAAGGCGAAGCCATCGACGTACTGGTGCTGGCCGACAGCGTCGACGCGATTGCCTCCGAAGCGGCGAAGATCGATGGCGTGAGCCGCGTGCTCATCGTCGCCCGCCCCGAGAACGCCCACCCCCTGGCCGCCATCCTGGCACCGCAGATCGCCAAGGCCGCTGCCGGCTACAGCCATGTATTCGTGCCTTCCACCACGTTCGGCAAGGACGTCGCCCCCCGCGTCGCCGCCCTGCTCGGCGTTGCCCAGGTCAGCGACGTGATGAGCGTCGAGGCCGCACACACGTTCAAGCGCCCGATCTACGCCGGCAACGCGATCATCACCGTCGAGGCCGACACCGCCCATACCGTGGTCGCCACGATCCGCTCGGCCTCGTGGCCGGCCGCCGCCACTGGCGCCAGCAGCGCACCGGTCGAGGCGCTGGCCGCCGACGCCGCGCTGCCCACGCATACCCGCTTCGTCGAGCTGAAGCAGGGCAGCAGCGATCGCCCAGACCTGCAGAGCGCCAGCAAGGTCGTTTCCGGCGGCCGAGGCGTCGGCTCGAAGGAGAATTTCGACACCATCTTCAAATTCGCCGACAGGATCGGCGCCGCCGTCGGCGCCTCGCGCGCCGCGGTCGACGCCGGCTATGTGCCTAGCGACCTGCAGGTCGGCCAGACCGGCAAGATCATCGCCCCCGAGCTGTACATGGCCATCGGCATTTCCGGCGCCATCCAGCACCTCACTGGCATCAAGGACGCTGGTACCATCGTGGCGATCAACAAGGATGGCGAGGCGCCGATCTTCGAGATTGCGGACTTCGGGCTGGTGGGGGATCTGTTCAAGATCATTCCGGAATTAGAGAGCTTGCTCTGACGAAGAGCCTAGAGAATTAATTGTCGCGCAGACAAGTGCGGCCCTACTGACGATAAAGCACGACTGCGCGAGACACGCTGCTTCAGCAACCGTGTGAGATGGGAGATATTCGAATACATGGGAAACACAATGCGCCCTCTATGTGTCGACCTTGACGGAACCCTCATATACTCGGATCTCCTGATTGAGTCAGCACTTTTGCTACTGAAGAAAAATCCTTTCTTTATATTCGCAATGCTGTTCTGGCTAACCAAAGGACGCGCCAATCTCAAGCGTCAGATCGCCGTCAGAGTTACGCTTAATGCGACATTGTTGCCTTACAATCTCGAACTGCTCGCCTGGTTAAAAACCGAAGCATGCTTACGACCATTGGTGTTGGTAACCGCATCAGACATTTTATTCGCGAATGCAGTCGCCGGCGAAGTCGGTTTATTCGGTGACATCATAGCCAGTGATGGCGAGACAAACCTATCCGGGACGAAAAAGGCGCGGTTATTGTGTGACCTTTATGGTGATCGCCAATTCGATTACGCAGGTAATGAGCACATCGATCTCAAGGTTTGGGCCCACAGCCACACCGCTATTGTTGCGAGCGACCGGAGCACACTTCGACAGCGAGCCTCAATGCTTGCTGATGAAACCGTGTTCTTCGCGGGGCGGAAGCAATCGACACATCAATGGATCAGGGCACTACGTCTGCATCAATGGATCAAGAACCTCCTTGTATTCATTCCACTGCTGGCAGCACATCGCGTGTTCGAAAGTGCCGCGATCCAAGGGGCAGTCGTCGCTTTCATATCGTTCGGCCTGTGCGCTTCAGGCGTGTATTTGCTGAACGATCTGCTCGATCTTACCGCTGATCGAGCGCACCACACGAAGAGAAATCGCCCGTTCGCAGCGGGGCGCTTGGATCTGAAAACAGGTATCCTCGCGATCCCCGTATTGACAGCGTCTTCGATCGCACTCGCGGCCATTTTTCTGCCCAGCCGCTTCCTGTGGGTTCTGCTGATATACCTCCTCACAACGATCACCTACTCCTTCAAGCTCAAACGAGTCCAGTTACTCGACGTTGTGACGCTTGCCGGCCTTTATACGATCCGTATCATTGCCGGCACAGTCGCCATTGTAAGCCTGCTTTCGTTCTGGCTACTGGCATTTTCAGTCTTCATTTTCCTGAGCCTGGCCGTCCTGAAGCGTTGCATCGAGCTCGACGCTGCCAGAGAACGTGGGCTCATCGATATTCCAGGTCGAGCCTATCGCCCGGATGATCTATCGGTGTTGCAGCCAATGGGCGTGGCTAGTGGCTATCTAAGTGTGCTTGTGCTCGCGCTTTACATCAACAGCTCGGCGAGCGAAACGCTCTACCACCATCCGCAATTCCTCTGGCTTGTCTGCCCTTGCTTGCTGTATTGGGTTAGTCGTGCCTGGTTCGTCGCTCATCGCGGCAAGATGGTCGACGACCCGATCGTCTTTGCCGTTCGTGATCGAACGAGCCAGATTACGCTTGCGATTGCGGGGATACTGATATTTCTGTCTCTTTGACTTCCAGCACTACGTCGAGCGTCATCACCATTCCTGGTACTGAATAATGTCCATGGCGTACCTCCTGCTCGACGCTGCGATTTGCATCTTCGGCCTGTTTTTTATTGGCTACCCACTAACCCGACTCAGTCACGCCATCAAGGGGGCGGAGCGGCTAGCGTGGGCACTGATACTCGGTATTTGCGCAACGATCGTCTTTGTGCGCACGATCAACAGCTTGGCAGCTATCGACAAGGCCGTGCCATTCATTGCTGTCGCCATCGCTGGCTGGCTTGCGTACCACTGGCGCAAGAAGACCCTACGCGATCTATGTATTGGCGATCTTCGGGCACTCAACCTGATCATGAGCCTCTGCTGGTTCACTGCGCTAATGCTGCTCGTCATCGCCTTGAATTTTCCAGTGTTAAAGCACCATGCGCTGGTCTTCGAGGCCTCGCCCAATCACGACGCGATTTACTACATAACGAACGCTCGCTGGATGCTGGGCCATAGCTTCGACGAGACGGTAACCTACAGCGCCAACGAGCCCTTATTCTGGATATCGAGGTTATTTTTTGGCGAAGCACCGCCACTCGGTCGCGTCGGAGCGGAGGGCCTTCTTGCGTTTGTGAGTGCGCTCACCGGTCAAGATCCCCTGGTACATTTCCAAGCCATGCAGGCGGTTGCCACGATTGCCGGCGCCGCAGTGAGTGCCCTGCTGCTACCGCGCCCGATCGCCGCGTTGATCATACGTCCCACGTTATCCGGGCTGCTGATCGTCATGTCGGTCGTGTTTGCTCCAGCCTTCATGCAGATCGCGATTAACTCGAGCTTTGCCAACGCGTATGGGATAGTCATCATGACGGCGTTCGTCCTGATCTCGCTGCGCACCTCCACGCGTGGCCTAGACATCCTGCAGCCGCTACTTTTCGCAGGCGTGCTCGCAACCTACCCCGAACTGTCGCCCATCGGCCTCGTGGTCATCGGCGGCGCGCTCTTGTTTGAGCTGATCTTGCGGAGTCAGTCGTACAGAGAAGTGTTTGCTCGCGGCATGCGAGCACTGGCAGCTGTCGTAATCGCAGTGATCGCGTTGCCATGGATATCAACCATCGCCTTGATGGCGCTGAAATATGTCTACTTCGCTGCCAGCACGCAGGGGAATTCCTGGCCGGATCCCTACGTCGGGCTCGACCCCCTGCAGCTGCCGCTGGCCGTGTTTACGACAAGTCGATCACTCGCCAGCATCGTGCCAGGAGCATTCAACATCCTCATCGCGGCGATCCTCTGCTTGGCCTTCGCCCGATCCGTTCGGCGCTCGCGGGACACTGCCCTGTCCTTAGGAATCACACTTGCTCTGATCGTTTTCCTCGGCTACATTTTTTATAAGGATTTTAACTACGGAAAACTGAAGATTATCGAATATTTTTCGCTTTTCCTGGCGCCATCCCTGATCGTGACATGCGGCTTTACCGTCACCGATGCCGGCCGTAACAAACTGGATAAACTGGTGCCTTATGTCGCCCTGCTCGGCCTCGTTTGTGTGAATGTCGGTGCGTCCTATCTGCTACTGAAACAAGGCATGCAAACAGCAGACAAGAAATATATCGCCAAAGATTTTGTCGACACTGTGAAAGCTGCAGACAACCTGCCTGGTTACCATTATCTTGCAGCTCGGTTTACAACAGAGCCATTCTTTTATTCCATGTGGGTGTCTTATTTCTCCCACGAACCCGTCGTCTTTTCCAAATATTTTGGAACGGGTGGTTACATGCAGCCATTCACCGACGCGCATCCGGCAGCACCTTATGACACTGCCCCTACAGCAATTGTCGATGAAGGAGCCTTCTCATCCTCGATGTTCGGGGCAAAGGTGCTGGGCCGTTACGGTCGGTTCCTGCTACTCGATCAGAGGAACAGCAGCCAACTGTCGTCAACGAATCTTTACGCGAATGAGGGCGACTGGTCCTGGATGGGTAAACAGCTCGTCCTTGACATCAGTGGGGACAATGCCCGATTCGTGAATCTGACGCTATCCAATCGATTCGCTCCCGAAGGCGCCACCGAGAAAATCTTGATTACAATCGACAGCAGGCATTGCGAATTTCTAGGCTCCACGACATCGAACAAGCTGTCATTCGCCATACCCGAAGGGCCACACCATCAAGTGACGATCGTACCAATGGGCCGCGCCGTCAGCCCGAGCATCCTAGGCCAGTCAAACGATGATCGCATTCTGACCTACCAGGTATCAAAACTCGCATTGTCGACCGATGCCACGTTCCAACCTGTAACATGCGGGAGCGCACCTTAATGCCTTTGCTTATTCTACTGTCGATGGTTTTTTTCGGTGCTTTGCTAAGCGCCATAGGCGGCATCTTCCTCAAGCTGGGTGCCATGCGCTTGGCGCCAATTCATGGTGTGTTCGATCTATTCGCGATTCTGCTTAACTGGCGCATCATGGCCGGACTGACCCTGTATTTCATCCCTGCAATGATTTGGATTTTGCTGCTGCGGAAAGTTGAACTTAGCCTGCTCCAGCCGCTTATGTCGATCGTATATATCATCACACCGCTGCTGGCGGTTTATTTCTTGGACGAACACGTATCCGCTTCGCGCTGGGCCGGAATCGCGGTAATCGTGATCGGCGTAGTCATGATTTCGAGGTCGTGATGGCACCCCGTAAACGCATACTTCTCGTGCTGAGCTACTACCACCCTTACATAAGCGGCATATCAGAATACGCGAAAATGCTCGCCGAGGGCTTGGCGCAACATCATGACATCACCGTGTTAACGGGGCGGCACCTGGACACACTACCCACTAGGGAAGAAATCGGCGGCGTTACGATCGTTCGCGCCAAACCGCTTCTGTTCATGCACAAGGGCTATATAAGCCTTGATCTAGCCCTGCAGTTCCGGCGTCTTGCACGCGCTGCGGATGTCATCAACTTTCATCTGCCCATGCTCGATGCAGCCTGGCTCACGCACCTGGCACCGCGCTGTGCACGCTTCATTACGACTTACCAGTGCGACGTTCAGCCAGTTGGTGGCTGGATCGACCGACTTGCAGTTGGCGCAGTCAATCTGGGATCCCGAACGTGCATCCGTCGCTCGGAAAAGGTCGTCGCGCTGTCTCATGATTATGCCGCCGGATCGAACATTCTGAGTGGCGAAACCGTCCCTATTGTCGAAGGCTACGCTCCTATCAAGGACATGGGGTTCCCGGCCTCAGCAAGGATTGGCGACGACGAGGCGTTCCCGGTTATCGGTTTCCTTGGTCGATTCGTGGCCGAGAAAGGCATTGACGTTCTCATTCGTGCCTTTGAACGTGTGCGCTTGCGCTACCCCTCTGCCCGATTGCTGCTAGGTGGCGACTACAAGACAGTTGCTGGCGGTTCGATCTATCCTCAGCTCAAGGCAAGCATCGACGCTCTCGGCGACCGTGTCGAGCTGCTTGGTCGCATCGAAGAAGCCGATCTGCCGAACTTCTACGCACGTCTGGATGTATTCGTACTACCAAGCATCAATGCCTATGAGGCGTTCGGGATGGTGCAGGTCGAGGCTATGCTGGCGGGGGTTCCCGCTGTTGCCAGCGATATGCGCGGGGTCAGGGTGCCGGTCCAGCTGACCGGCGTCGGTAGCCTGGCTCCGCCCGGCTCCGACGACGGCCTGGCCACAGCAATCGTCGATGCCATCGCCCCTGAGCAGCGTTGCGACCGGAAAACAGTGCGCCAGACCGCTCTGAAAATATTTTCTAATCAGGCATTTATAGAACGCTACCTTGCTCTGATTGACTCTGACGCAACCTAATGCGTTGGAAACAATTCTCTCGCTTGGCGACAACTGAACTCCTGTTTGATGGGCACATGGCCCCCTGCTCTCGCTGGTAGCGATATACAATCGGAAGCCGAGAAGTAAATATATTCCTTTGTGGATTACGCACTAGCTGGGGAACGTTAACACGATACCTCCCGAACTGATTGAAGTGCAGCCAGGTAGTTATTAGGCGAAGACGGTATCGTAGGATGTTATTGATGTTTACGGCCGCACTTACTCCGGTAGATTTTGCCAAAGGATGACACCCGATGATTGAATCCACGCTTGGTTATGACAACTCGTATTATCAGGGTAACCAGCAAGATCGTGATCGACCCGCCTTGGCGCTCTACCAGCGCCTTGTTCGACGATATATACCCCCAGGCCCCGTCGTCGATTTTGGCTGCGGCATGGGGCATCTGCTTAAACGTCTCGGCAGAGACCGCGTCGCTGCCGGAGTCGAAGCAAGCGAATGGGCCTCTGTAGCATCGCGGCAAAACTGTCCCGCGTCCACGGTCTACCGTTCGCTCGACGAAATCCCGACCGCCGCCTATGCCGGAATAGTTTCAATCCATGTAGTCGAGCACATCGAAGACGAAGGCTTGGCCGCCGTATTGGCGCAATTCAAGCGCATTCTGCAGCCCGGCGGCCGTCTTCTGATCGTTACGCCGGACGCTACCGGCTGGGCCTCGCGGACCAAGGGTACGGCTTGGCTCGCGCTGACCGATCCGACCCACATCAATCTGAAAGGCCACGACGCATGGCGTCAGCTGTTTCTGGACCACGGATTCACGGTCCTGAAAGAAGCGGCAGATGGGCTTTACGACTTCCCTTATCCACCCAGGAAATCCAGGCTGATCGACATAGCCTTGCGCGGTTGGCCAACGATTGTCCAGTTCATTGCCGGCCGTCTGCTGTTAAAAGCAGGCACTGGCGAATCGGTAATTTTCCTGCTCGGCCACCTCGTATCAAATACGTCGCATGAAACCGTATAAAGGCCTGGTCAATAGCACTGGACTACGATCTGTAGCATGAGTGCATTGCACTCGCCCGGGCTTGTCCAAGGGTGTCATTCATCGTCCGCACAACCTCACCATGGTACCTTCGGAACCGATTGAAGTACGGACCGGCAGGTAGTTACCTCGCTAGGCTCACGTCATCCACCGGTGATGTCCACGGACGAACCCGTGGAAACAGCAGCATCCGCTCTGAATGTAGCTCTCCCGTGATCTTTTTGAACGCCCCACTACTTGAGGAAACCGACATGCTTTCGATGCGCAACGCCCTTGGCACCCTTGCACTTGCCTCAACGCTTGCGCTTGGTGCCTGCAGTTCAAGTCAGGAAGGCTCCGATCAGCAGTCGAAGGCTTCGACTGCCAGTCCCATGCCGTCGGCCCCGGCAGCGACGCTCACCGCTGATCAGGTGAACGTAAAACTCACTCTGCAAGGTGAGCCGGTTCTCACGGCGGACGGGCAGAACATCGCCGTAACCGTGGACTTGGTAAATAGCGGCAAGACCTTGCTGACTTCGTCCGGCAGCAATCCGGTCAACCTCGGAGCACACAGCGTGGATGCCAACGGGAAGATCATCAACAACGACTTGGTCCATGCCGCCCTTCCGGACATTGCCCCCGGCACCTCGGCTGCCGTGACCATTCTCCTGCCGGTGTCTGGAATAGTGAACGAGAGTGCACAAATCCTTCCTGTTCAGGAAGGTGTGGCCTGGTTTGACACCTGGGGCACCAAGCCGTTGACGGTCGGCCCGTTCAATAGCTGCAAAAATACCGCTGAAGGTGCGGTCTGCAACGCTGATGGCAAGCCACTTGCCACGACCCCAGCCCACTGAAGTTGCCCACTGAAATCGTTTGCTGCATGAGGAGGGCCTGCACTCCCCCCTCCTCGTGCACACCTTTATGCTGTAATCAACAAGCGTAGCTCTGCAGTCTTTTCGACAAGCAGCTTCGTATCACCGCGAGTCTCGACATTGAGTCTGAGCAATGGTTCTGTATTGGAGGAGCGCACGTTGAAGCGCCAGTTCGCGAACTCCAGACTGAGCCCATCAGTACGATCCTCCGCCTGGGCTTCTGCGACGTAACGATCATGCAGCCGCTGCACCACCAGTTCGGCATCACGCACCTCGAAGTTGATCTCACCGCTACATGGATACTTGGCGATGCGCTGCTCCACCATCTTGGCCAATGTCATCCCCGTCTTGCTGATGCGCTCGGCGATAAGCAACCACGGAATCATGCCTGAGTCGCAATAGGCAAAGTCTCGGAAGTAGTGATGCGCACTCATTTCGCCGCCGTAGATCGCATCCTCAATGCGCATCCGCTCCTTGATGAACGCGTGCCCCGTCTTACTCAGGACGGGTATGCCACCAGCGGTCTGGACCATATCAATGGTGTTCCAAGTCAATCGCGGATCGTGAATGATCTTTCCGCCAGGACATTTTTCCAATAGTTGCGCGGCAAGCAAACCAACCAGGTAATAGCCTTCGATAAAATGACCGGCGGCATCGAAAAAGAAGCATCGATCGAAATCGCCGTCCCATGCGATGCCAAAGTCCGCACCGTGGATACGCACCGCCTCCGCCGTCGCAGCTCGATTTCCCGGCAGGAGCGGGTTGGGTATTCCATGAGGAAAAGTTCCATCAGGCTCATGATGAATACGCACAAACTGGAACGGCAAATGCGCGGCAAGCTCGTCGACGACAATACCCGCACCGCCGTTGCCGGCGTTGACGACGATTTTCAACGGGCGCAACGCTGTACGATCAACATAACCAAGCAGATGCTCGATATAGGCGGACTTGTCGGCATCCGCGCGAATCGTGCCTGCAGTGGGATGGTGAGCGAATGAAACCGACTCGACCAATCGCTGGATGTCCTTGAGCCCGGTGTCCCCACTGATCGGTCGGGCATCTTCGCGGATCAGCTTCATGCCGTTGTAATCCATCGGATTGTGGCTGGCCGTAACCATGATGCCCCCGCCCGCACCACGATGGGCGGTCTGAAAATAGACCTCCTCAGTACCGCACAATCCGATATCGATGACATCCGCACCGGCATCATTCAGGCCACGCATGAGCGCCGTCGCCAAAGCAGGGCTGTTCAGTCGCACGTCCCAACCGACTACCACATCCGTCGGCTGAAGAATCTGCGCGAATGAACGGCCGATACGATAGGCGACATCCTCGTTCAGCTCATCCGGAACACGACCACGGATATCGTAAGCCTTGAAACATTTCATGGTAGATAAAAATCCTGGCACTCGAAACGAAGCCGGTGCATGCCTTGATCACCCAGCCGTTCTTTCGTAAACGAAGTACTGTCATCCATGGCACACCTTGTCCGTTGCCATCAGATGGTGGGCTGACCCGAATACTGCCATGCAAGTGTCTGTAACAATGTGTTCTGCGCATGCCACCCGGTCAAAGCCGCCAGCTGAGCATGCGATCCAACCAGACGCGCAACTTCATTACTGCGCACAAAGGCCGGGTTGACGCGAACCTCGATCCGATAACCGGCAATCTCAGCCATCATATCGAGCACCTCCCCTAGCGAGTAGCCGACGCCAGAGCAGATATTCAGGGTCCGGCCCACTGGCGATGTCTTCACGATCGCCGCATAGGCCCTGGCCACATCACGCACGTCGCCGAAATCGCGGGCCACTAGTGTATTGCCAAGCCCGATCAGGCGATCACCCCGTTTGAAATGATCGACGATCTTGGGTATCAGGAATTGCGTGGATTGCCCGATGCCGGTGTAATTGAAAGGCCGCGTGATCACGATCGGCAAGCGATCCATCCACAGTCGCGCCATGTGTTCCATGGCCAACTTGCTCACCGCATAGTCATTTGCGGGAGCTGACAGCGTATCCTCGGTGATCGGCTCGACATGCGCGTTGCCATAGATGTTGGCACTGCTTGCCAACACCACGATTTCAGGCCGGCGAGGGGCCTGCGCGAGCGCTTCCAGCAGGTTGCGCGTTCCCACCACATTGACGCGATAGATCTCGTCCACGTCATCATGGGCAACGAATGAGATCGCTGCCAGATGCAGCACCACGTCTGGCTGGACAGTGGCGACCGCTGCGTGCATCGCTTCGCGATCGAGCAGGTTGGCGGTGATAGAGGCCGCACCCACGGACCCTTGGCGATCGCTCAGACCGACGACCTCGTATCCGGCAGCCTCAAGTTCACGGGCCACATACTGGCCCGTGAACCCATTGCGACCGGTCAGCAGCGCGCGTGGCCGGCGCACCTCAGAACGACGCCCCACGCTCGTTGCGCTTGATATCAGCGGCCACCATCATGCGGCAAAGCTCTTCCAAGGTGGTCTTCGCCTCCCAACCCAGTTTGGCGCGAGCCTTGCCGGGATCGCCGATCAGCAATTCAACTTCCGCTGGACGATAGAAGCGCGGATTGATACGCACCCGCACTTTTCCACTTGCTGCGTCCAAACCATGCTCGGCTTCGCCCTCTCCCTGCCACGCTATGTCGACACCAGCGGCCTTGAATGCCATGCTAACAAAGTCACGTACGGTTTCCGTGCGGTTTGTGGCCAGCACATAGGTGTCCGGCTCATCGACCTGCAACATGCGCCACATGCCTTCCACGTATTCTTTGGCATAGCCCCAGTCGCGCTTTGCATCCAGGTTGCCTAGTTCCAGCACGTCAAGCTTGCCAAGAGTGATCTTGGCCACTGCATCGGTGATTTTGCGTGTCACGAATTCACGACCACGCAATGGCGACTCGTGATTGAACAAGATGCCGCTGCTACCGAAGATATTGTAGGACTCGCGATAGTTGACCGTCATCCAGTGTGCGTAGAGCTTGGCCACGCCATAAGGGCTGCGAGGATAGAACGGGGTGGTCTCGCTCTGCGGTACTGCTTGCACTTTGCCGAACATCTCCGAAGTCGAAGCTTGGTAGAAACGAATTTTGCGATTGACCGTGCGAATAGCCTCCAACATGTGCACCGCGCCGATGCCGGTGATATGGCCGGTAGTGATCGGCTGGTCAAATGACACGCCAACGAAGCTCTGTGCCGCGAGGTTGTACACCTCGGTCACTTCGGTGTTTTCCAGCAGGCGAATGCTCGAGCCAAGATCGGTGAGGTCATACTCGACCAGCGTCAAGTTCGGGTGCTGGTCGATGCCAAGCTCTTCAATACGCCAGAAATTGACCGAGCTGGTTCGGCGATAGGTGCCACAGACACGATATCCCTTCTCAAGCAGCAACTGTGTCAGGTAGGCGCCATCCTGGCCGGTAACGCCGGTAATCAAGGCCGTCTTCATGAACGCTCCTTTTGCAATAAAAAAATTCCACAGTCTTGCATCAGACTGAATTTCAAAATTCTGTCGCTACTACTTAGGAGGACACTAGGTTGCAGCCGGGTTGCATTGCAACTCAGGCTCGGAGGCGGAGTCGACTGCAGCAAGCGGGTGAATCTCGATCCCGCCCAACCACATGTGGGTCTCCGCATCCACGCCGACGCGTATCTCCAGATCGGACACATCCGAATCCAGTGTCAGCTCGATCTGAACCAGCAATGTTTCAGCTCCCAAATCCATCGGTACGAAATCGCGGTAGGCATGTACCTTCGCCCCACGCGAACTGCATACGTCCATCCACGCAACTCCGACACCTCCACCGTAAATGCTGACCATAAAGCGTCCGGCATGCAACGACACATAGGGGCCGTATATTAACAGCCCCGCGCCGCCGCCTGTAGTCATGCGTCCGCGAGAAAGGTATCCAATCTGCGTGTGGAAACGATAGTCGAAGGCGCCATAACGACGCACCGGACCTGGCATCCAACGGTGAACCCAATCTTCACGACACACCACATCGACCAACTGCGCCGTCGCCTCTTTCCAAGTTTTCCATTGCATGCCGGCCGATAGCGGTGCTTGCCCCTGCATGTCGAGCTTCAACCACGCACGCAATGCATCGCCAAGGTCGTCGGTACCGTAGCCGGAGAAATAGTGCGCATGCTCGCCAGCGATCTCCCGGAAAACCGGCAGCTCACGGGCAATCAGTGGCAAACCGTGGTGCGCGGCCTCGATCAGTGGCAAGCCGAAACCCTCACCTTCCGAGGCCATGAGTAGCGCCGAGGCGCGATGATAGGCTGCGAGCAGCAGATCATCACCCGCCTTCTCGAACCAGAATAATCGCTTGCCGCGCTGCGGATGTTCACGCAGACCTTGCAGTAGATCGTCGACCAGCCAACCTGGCTTGCCAATGATCAGAAGATTCACCTCGCTCCCTTGCTCCCATAGCCGGTCTAAAGCAGCCAACGCCTGTGCATGACCCTTGCGCGGCTCGATCGTCCCCACCATCAGGAATGTAGGGCGATCACCGAGCTCGACCAGGCTGACACCAATCGGATCGTCGGAGCTTTGTGTCGTTGTAGCCACCGCCAAATCGGCACCGAGGTGAAACCAACCGACGCCCAATGGTCGATGGCGTTCGGGTCGTGCCTGATGCAGCCACGATGCGAACTCATCCGCTACAGCCCTGGAAATGCACATGACGCTGTCGGCCACCTCAGCGACCGATTCGTACCAACGTCGAAAAAGTGGTAGGCCGGGAGGATCAAAACAATCAGGGCGTAGAAGAGGCAAAAGATCGTAAACAACGAAATGCTGCCTTACCCCACTATTCCTCATTTTCCGGAATACATGGAGATGTGTCGGAATCAGATGGGCGATGAGATCCAACCCCAGATAGACATCACCTTTGGCAAACTCCACTGGTTCGTTAGGAGGCAACGCTTCACCTGTGAAATAGCGTCGCTGGCAATAGCTGCGCGCATAACGGAATACTCCGTCCTCACCAAGATAGACGGGCTCGACCCGATAGCCAAGTGGCGGTGTCGCGAGCAGTTCATCAAGCACATGACGAACCACACGTTGAATACCCGTGCCGGCATCATGGACAGCCAGGTTGGAGATGTCGACCAGCCATTGCGAAGAGCTGTTGTGTGCCATCGCCATATTGGCAGAGAGGGCTTCTGCAACACTGGCCCAGTCCCGCTCAGAAGCGTCAGCCGCACCTTCCACAGCGGTCAGCTCGGCGACAACGCCACGTATGTTGTCACGCCACGCCAACGCTTCATGTGCTGCGCCATCGAACGACGTATCGCCCGAAATCACCTGGCTTCGACCAGAAGCAGCCACGCTCTGTGAAGTCACCAACGACCCAAGCACTTCTGCGGAGAAACCACTATCGATGGCGGTCCGCAGCGCACGGTATCCGCCGGCACTATAGAGCATGGACACCACGAGTCCGCGGCCTTCAGCACTCTGGGCCAATGCCTGCAATGCCCGGCCAAAGGTGCGCTCGCGCAGCACGATGTCTACCGCCCCCGTCGCCACAAGTCTGAGGGTCTTCGCGCAATAGGAATGGTCGGCTAGCTCGATGACCACTCGACCAAAGCTATCGCGATCCCGGGTGAAACGCGCCAATGGGTACTTTGTCGAAACTCCTGTGCAGTCCTTGTCCGCGTAGGTCATGATGGGGCCGAGCTTCAGCTTGGTAGCGGACGGATGTGGAGCTGGCAGGAACGCGGTATTGAATTGGGTCGATGGTGGTTCCGGTACAACGACTGAAACACCACGGTCGCTTCGCCTGTCCGCAGCTTCGAAAGCTGCGATCGTACGCTGAGCAGACTCCTTCCAAGAAAATTTCTGGCACTGTTTACGGCCGTGTTCGCGAAGGCTCTGACGAAAAGTGTCATTGGTCAGGACTTCGACGATTTTCCCTGCGATAGCACTGTCACTGCGCGGGTCAAACAGTGCATCCACGCGGCCAATGACTTCTGGAAGGCTGGAGGTATTGGAACCGATAACGATGGCGCCGCTCGACATGGCCTCCAGCGCAGGCAGGCCAAAACCCTCCTGCAAAGACGGAAAAACGTAAAGCGCGCAGAGGTTGTAAAGCTTCACCAAATCGCTGTCCGGCACGTAACCGGTGAACACCACCTCATCACCCAACATGCCGAGTTCCACCGCTAGGCTAGTCAGTACCTCCTTCTCCGGTAACGGCGCCCCACCGACGATCACCAATTGGTGTGCGTGTCGCAGCATGTCCGGGAGCATTGCAAAGGCACGTATCAGCGCTGCGATGTTCTTCCTCGTATCGAATCCGCCTGCATACATGACGAATGGCTTCTGGAGGCCATATCGATGCATCAGTTCAGCGCGAAACGCCTCGGCGTTGCCCATTCGCATGAAGATGTCGTCGACGGCGCCAGAGATATCGGTCAGACGCTCCGAGGGGATCTCCAGCAGTTCAGTTGCCTCATTGCAGGAAAATCGTGAAATGCCAAGCAGCACGTCAGCGCGTCGCAGATGCGCTACTTTTTCCATGTACCAGCGTCTGACGCGCGGATCCCCCAGATAAGCTTCCTCATGCGCCAGCGGTATCAGGTCAAAGAGGGTGACCGCCTCAAGGTATGTCTGCCCTCCGGACAGTGTTGTAACTACATCATCCCCCCAACCGTCGAACAGACTAGCTACGTGCACAACATCAGGTTTCAACTGCTGCAAAGTCTGCATGCGCAGCGCTTCGGATACGCGCATACGGAATACATTGGATGGATCGAAATACGCGGAAGGTGCTAGCGCCTCCCAGGTGATCAGTCGATCTTGCGGAAGGAGCCCATCGAACTGTCCGCGCAGAAATTCGATTGATTCACCCATTGCCGCATTGAGCAGCACGGTGATGTCATGTCCACGCGGGTGCGCGGCTATGGCCTTGGCCAGCGCCAGCGAATAGCGGCCAATGCCACGTCGGCGACTCTCCGGCGATTGGCACGCCTGAAGATCCAATACGATATGCACTTCCCTACTTCCTCCCGGACTGCGATGGGCTGTTGCTGTGCAGTCGTTTCCTTCTGGCGTCCTGGATTTCCTCAAGCACCCGTGTCGCCTGCCTCGTCAGAGGCACGTCCAATTGCGTCGTCTCAGGCTTCTCATGCAAATGTACGACCGGCGCTGCGCCAAACAGGAAAAGTCGCGCATGTGCAGTCAATCTTGAGTCCGAGCCGGTGATCCGTAGTGCGAGCGAACGCAGCCATGACCATCGTGCCATTACACGAAGTAACGGTCGAACAAAACGTGCAGGCCAACGCAGCACCTGATAGACGATGAGAAAAACCACCGCGAGCAGCGCACGAGCAGCGTGCCTTATCAAGCGCAACGGGAGCGTAATGCGCCAAGAAGTACTACGATGAATCGTCTGAATCAGCCCATGCAGGCGTCCCACCTCCCTATCACGGGATGCCACTTCGCGATGCAGGCGACCCGCCTCATTCTGCAGTTGCAAAATTTCGGCAGCCCGACTGTCCAGGTCCGCACGCAGTAGCGTGAGGTCGTGCTCGCGTTTTGCCAGATCGTCACCCAGCAACATTGTGCGTTCGGTTGCAGCTGCCAGATTCGCCAGCGATGTTGCCAATGTGTCTTCCAGTGTCGCAACAGCTTGGTGCCGCTCGGCCAAAAACTGCTCCTTGCGCTTATTTTCCTCGTGCAGACGCTCGGCATCGTTACGCCACTGCTCGCATTCGGCCTGCATACGCTTCACGCTTTCTGCCGCCTCGTCCAGCAGTCGTCGATGCTCGATCAGGGCTGCCTCCCGGCGCTCATTCTCGTTGCGCAGGTACTCGGCATTGATTCGCCACTGCTCACTCTCAGTTTGCGCGCGTGCCACGCTCTGTGCCTCACGTTCCGAGGCCTCGTTTAGTCGTCGTCGATGCTCGATCAGGGCCGCCTCCCGGCGCTCATTTTCCTCATGCAGACGCTCGGCATCGTTACGCC
>NZ_AXBJ01000026.1:0-59854 GCF_000473345.1 Rhodanobacter sp. OR87 | reverse complement strand
CCATGCCGGTTCTCCGCCTCGTAACATGGCACTGAGCCTCCGCCGCGCACGTCTCACATCACGCGACAGTCGGCTGAGCGTCGTCGCTAATCAGGTATCCGATTGATCGAAGGCGAGGCTGCCGCGATCTCCGCCACGTTTGCATGCGGTAGATCTGCATTACGCAATTCGAGCTGATTTGCAGCCGAGGCGCTATATTTCGGCGCGATAGCGCCGCACGCTCCCAGCAGCAAGCACAAAGCCGCTGTTCCTATGTATTTCACGATTTCTCCCCATCTTCTACATTCGTACGGCCGGGCCCCTTCCGGCTTTGTCATGATAAAGAAATCAACGAACCCGTACAAGAAGTAACATCGCTCGACGCCGATACAACTTCAACGGGACACACGCGCGATGTGCGACGCAGTGGGAAAGATTTTTATCCGAAATTGCCCCCGACACCATTTTGGGACGGCGGGGTGTTCAAGCCATGCACCGGCCGAACCACCCCGCGGCGGCGTTGCCCGCGGGGCGTTCTTGGAGAAATGGTCGCCGGCACTTTTACTCCGAGGGAAATTACCTCGGTACCGGGGTCGCGCGGGGCGGCGTCGAGGCAAATGACCGCGCCCCTCAGGATCGGATGCTGGAAAGGCGGGTCAGCGCGTCACAGGCCGCTCGGTGAAGCCCCGCAGCCTCGCCAGCTCGCATGCCGCAGAAATTGCCCCTGAAGACTCATCGCCCGCGTGGCGGGTGTTCTTCCCTGTTGCGCTATTTCTTCGGCGCATCAAAAGCATCAAATTCCATGAAACGTTTCAGGATCGCCCTGCACAGTTTCCTTGCTCCTGCTGAGCAGTTGTTCGTAGCGCTGTCCCTGATGCTCTTGCCTTGATCCAAGCTCATGCTTTCGTCGACGTGTTTCAGGACGAAACGGCCAAAATCCGGATTGGTATTTGCTAGTGTCACCAACTTGCTGGTATCGGCCCAGTGGTTCGCAAGCAAGTCGGCGACAGAAGCGCTATATCCCTCGGCGATAGCTCCGTCATCGCACTGCCCGTAGCGCTTGTACGACTCGAAGACGGCACTCCATGTCCCGAGATTTGAAGCCTCATCCATAGCCTTCATGGCCATCTCCTGCGAGCATTTTGCCGTCGAGGCGACGGAAACGCCGGCCACACCGATCAGAGGCAACGCAATCATGCCTAATCGAATTGCGATAAAGCAAATGCTTTGGCGCCAAGGGTTATTCTTGCAACGGATTACCATCGGGAAATTGTCCCTGGCACCTTTTCCGGAAATTGTCCCTGGCACCTTTTCCAAACTTCATCCGCCCCGAGGTTTCCATATTGGGAAAACCAAACAATCAGACGGGGCTAGACAGCTAGGCACATGAGCATGTGGTCATGGATTGAGTATTCGGCCAATTACTCCGCGGTACACAAATAACCATACCAATATCACTTGAAGAAAACCTAGTGCTGTTACCAGAGCCAACATGGTAATTGCACTGTTCAGGAGCCACGGAGTCGATTCAATAATTTTCTCCATCAGAAGAGAGGATGGCAGAGCAACGATATTCAGGACAATGCCAGGAAGCAGATGCTCCTCAGCAGAACTCTTATATAAGAAGTAACAAATCCATGCCCACGATGCCGCACCACCGAACGCTATGGAATACAACGCCGCAAAGTACTTCATTGCTCCGAAGCCTCCGATACAGACCTTAATGGCGCCGCTCTATGCCGGGTCCGCCATGCGACTGGAAGTTGTTTGCAAGAAAGCCCGGCATAAGAGTCCCGGTGGTGATTGTACTGATTTCCACGCCTCCTGCTTCCAATGCTCTCGATGCAGCAATCGAGCACTGTGTAGAGCTTTTTGAGGGGCTCCATGACCAAAGATCCAAGCCTCGCTCTCGCGCCGCGGCCTGATCAAACGCGCTGTCATCCGGAACATGGACCCTCCAAACCTCAGATGGATCACGGCCTTCTGCTGCCATCGTGCCCGCAAAGTCTTTGGTTTGATTTGGTCCCCACGGCATGCCATTGGCTGGGAATTGGCTGAGAATTACTTGGGTGGAGTTCGCTTCCGTCACCATGACATGTCCCACACTCGACCCCTCAGCGCGCCATATATATACGTCAACGTCCCGAAGGCCCAGGGGATCTACATAACTGAGAGGATTACCTTGAACGTAAGCATAGATGTTTTGACCACCACGTTCCCCGATCGGATCGCGGCTCAGCCAACGGCCCATCGCCGGATCGTACTCACGGAACAGCGTCAGATACAGAGCCGAGTTCGGCGCGTGCAGCATCCCCGCATATCCGAAGGCCGGCTGCGCACCTCGCGATGCCTCCACCGTGCCATAGGCGCTGTATCGGGTAGCGCCCAGTACCTTGCCGTCGGTGTCGGTGACGCCGATGACGCTGCCCAGCTGGTCGCGCACGTAGTACAACGCCGCCGTTCCGCGCACCTCACCCTGATCGAAGGCATCGGTGGTCACCGTATCGGTGCCGTCGCGTGTCTGGCAGATGGTCGATCCGCACCACAGATACCGCGTGTCGGTTGTGCTGCCACCGCTCTGGCTGGTGATCTCCAGACGCCGACCGAGCCCATCGTAATGGAAGGCTGTGACCTGTCCCGTGGCGATGTCGGTGGCGGCAATCAGGCGGCCGGCAGCGTCCCAGGCGTACTGGTGGGTGCCATCGTTCAGCAGGTTGCCGTCGGCGTCGTACTGCCGGGCCTGCCCGTTGACCGAAGTCAGCTGGTTCAGCGTGTTGGCGGTGGCAGAAAAGGGCGAGGGCGTACCGGACGCTTTCGTCAGATTATCGGCAGCGTCGTAATCGAAGTGGCTGGCAAGGTGTCCGCGCACGTCGGTGAGGCGATAGGCATCATCGTAGCCATAGCGCTGATAGTCACCGCGGCCACCCTCACTCTGGTCCCAGCCATCGCGATCACGCTCATCGTGGTCGCCTGAGGCGTCGGCGCGGTCTTCATGGAGCGCATCACCCTGCCGGGCGCCTCCTGGGTAGGACGCGCTTTCACCCTGGTCGTCTCCGTGCCCCTGCCGGGCCGGCATCCACGGCGCCAGCATGAAAGCCGATGTCAGCTGGTGTTCGGGAGCGTGGGTATAGGCCAGCATGGCCGTCAGGTGCTGCCCTGTCGCGCTTAGGTAGGTCAGACGCCGCAGTTGCCTGTCACGGGTGTTGCTGTCGTAGTCCACGCCGAGCGCGAGGCCGGGACGACCGACCGGAGTGGCCAGGAGCCGCCATGCAAGTTGGGCGGTGTCCCCAAGATAGCTATAGCTGAAGGTCCCGAGCGGGTTGCTCTGCTGGCTCAGGCGTCCGAGGGGGTCGTACGCGTAGTCCACCGCAACGTCGGTCCTGCGCTGAATGACCCGGCCCAGCACGTCGTATCCATAGCGCACCGTGTCGTTGGTGCCGAAGGGACCTGCCTCGGCGGCCCGTTCGAAGGCGCCGGGCTGACCGACGGGTACGTAGCTGAAGCTGGTGGCACCCAGCCCGTCGGTCATGCCGACCATGCGCGGATAGTACGCATCGTACGCATAGAAGGCCGCGGCCGTAGGATTGACGGCCTGTTGGTATTGCACACTGGTGAGCAGATCGGCACGGTCATAGCCATACACCGTGGTTTGCCCCAGGGCATCCGTCACCCTGGCTGGGCGACTGCTGTTGTCGTACGCATAGGTCTTCCCCGAACCGTCGGCGAAGGTCTTGGCAATCACTCGACCTTCAAGGTCACGCGTCCACGTGGTGACATTCCCACTGGGGTCAGTCAGTGTCTGCAGTTCGCCGTCGGGGTAGTAGCCGTACGTGGTGGTGTGCCCCAGCGGGTCGATGGCGGTAATCCGATGGCGGTTGGCATCGTAGGTGTAGGTGGTGGTATGGCCCTGACGGTCGGTGACCGAAGCCAGGTCCAGCCGGCTCCAGACGAAAGTGCGAGCGGTCTTGTCGGGATACGTGATCTGGGTGAGGCGATCCAGTGCGTCGTAGGTATAGCGGCGTGTATAGCCCTGCGAATCGGTGTCGGTGGCGACGCGACCATCGGCATCGTAGGTGAAGCTTTGTTGCGTATGACCCAGCGCATTGGTGACGGTGGTGAGATAGCCGTTGCCGTCGTAGGTGAAAGCGGTCGTGTTGCCCAACGAGTCCGTGACCGAAGTGCGCTGGCCACGATCGTTGTAGGTGTAGGTGGTCGTTGCTCCGGCCGCATCGGTGATGGTCAGCGGCTCGTGCTGGCCGTTGTAGGTGGTGCTGACCAGGGTATCGAAGCCAGAGGCGGTTTTCTGTTGCACCTTGATCAGGTCGATGCCGTTGGGGGCATAGGTGTAGACGGTTTGCCGGCCAGCGGGGTCGACCTTCGATGTGACCAGGCCATTGGCGTTGTAGGTGTAGTGGGTGATCTGCGTGCTGCCGTCGTTCAGCACCCGTCCGACGTTGCTCGGTTTGTTCAGCGTGCCCGGATAATACGGCGCAGCCTGCCCCGCGTAGTCGTACCAGATCATGCCCTCCAGCGGGTACTTGACGTTCTCCAGCACCCGTGAGGTGTAGTAGCAGCACGGGTTGACGTGCAGGAAGTGTTTCATCCTCGCCTTGCTGTAGTCGCAGTTCGTCGCACCGCCACTTTGCGTGCAGGCCGCGCCGAAAGCGTCCTTGTCCCAGTAATACGAGTCGCGATAATTGAGATAGGCGTTGAACGCGTTCATGCCGCTGGGGACTTGCGAAACGCTGAAGGGAACCCCCGGCGCGGACGGCAGGTATTCGGTGCGCTCGGTATGGCCGTCCGGATCGGTGGCCTGGATCGAAAGCTCCGTGCTGTTGCCGTTGGCCCCTTCGGTGTGGGTGAAGGTGGTGGTGCCGTAGGGCGTGGTCATCGCCTTGACGAACGTGCTGCCGTCATAGGTGAAGGTTGAGGTCAGGCCGATCACATCGGTGATCGAGATCAGCCGGCCATGGCTGTCATAGGCAAGCGTCGCGTGCCGGCCGAACGGGTCGGTGACGCCGGTGACCAGGCGTGGATCTGCGCTGTCGCCGTACGTGAAGCTCGTCAGCTGATGGATCGCGTCGGCCACCGTGGTCAGACGCAACTGGTTGTCGTAGTTCAGCGTGAGGGCATTGCCCTGCGCATCGACGATCTCGGTGAGCATCACCCGGCGCGGGTAGCCGGTGGCACCGTTCGGCGAGGCGAAAATGTCCCTGCGCCCATCGGCGAAACGCAGTTCATAGGTGATGGGGTTGGCTGAAGTCCTGACCAGCACCGCGCCGTTGTCCGGCTCCGGTGAAAACGTACCCGTAGCAGCGTTGTAGCCGCTGTAGGCCCATCCACCGCCACCAGCCACGTAGCGCAGCACCTGGTTGCCGGGGGACGCCGGGTTGTCCTGAATCCAGCTGATCCAGTTGAGCGTCCACTTCTGCCCCACGTTGAAGGTGTCGAATACGCCTGGCTGGAGGGTTTCGCGCTCGTTGTAGGTGATCGTGGTGTCGACCGCCGGCCCCACCGGCGGGGCATAGCCGATCGGAGTGTCGCGGATGCTCAGGCCCGCTAGCAGCGACTTGAAGGAGTAAACGGGCATACCCCTGGAACTGCCACAAGCGCATCCGTCACTGCTGTCCTGCGGCGTATTGGCTTGCGGATCGTTTCCCTGCGTGACGCCGGCCCAGGCGTGAGTGGCGGTAACGGTCAGAAGCCCCAACAGCAGAAGTTTGCCCAACATCTTCATGATGCTTTCTCGTCCATGCAGGTTGATATGCGGTGAGTCGGGTTCAATGAACTGGGAGGAGCGAGACCGGATCAATCCGCGCGCCACCGTGCACGATATGACCGGTGGTGAGGCTGACCTGCTGGCCATGTGCCGTCGTGAATGCGCCCTGCCGGTACCGCGCAAAACAGGCTCCGTCGCCCTTCTGGCACAAGGTCGCCACGCAACCGGTCAAGCCATGAAAAAGGGCGAGATCGACCGGACTGCCGGTGGCGGTTTCATCGTGCGCGGCATCATGGGGGGCATAACGCACCAGATCCCCCACGTGATAGGGCGCGGAGTCGTATTCGGTTCGCAGCATGAACAACGTGACCGTCTGGCTTGCCAGCTCTTTTGGCACGGCAATCGTTACCAGTTGCACATCGCGGAGATAGGGTTCGATCGATGCGGGCAAGGCTTTCCAGAACCCATGCGCCCTGGCCCAATGCAAGACCTGGGTCATGTCCGCAGCCGTACCTACGTCATCGAGCCGGCCGATCACCACGTTCGCATACGCGCCATCCGTGAGCAGTCCGCACTGCCCCGCGCTGCACTTAAATGGCGAAGGGTGATTTTCGGTAGCGTGAATGGAGGCGCAGGCCAAGAGCAGAGTGAGTGCCAGCCGTGCGACAGCACGTTGTCCACTTCCCATGCATGCAATGAACCCGCCCGCCGTGAGCGAACATGCGGTTCTGCTTTGATCCTTTGTCATCCCTGACATCAGCGACCCCCCAGTCCTGATTTCGATGTGTCGTCACAGGCCGAGCGGCGGATGACGAAGGTACGCATCATCGTGTTGCCCGCGCGCCAGCGTCAATGAGCAAGAAATTTCGATGGCACTACTAATCAGGAACTCGCTCGTAGTTCCAACTGAAGTGCCATTCATTCAGTCCTGCCTGCCCTTGGTTTTCGGTCTGTAAGATATTACGTTGTGCCGCAATAACCTTCGTGCTAAAAGCAGGCCGGGAGGTCCGCCCGAATGGACTCCAAGAGCGCACTCGTGTATGGACGGGTCAGGCGTGCCCTGCAGGCGGGACGCTACACGCCCGGGCAGCGGATCGATCCGGCCAAGCTCGCCTCTGAATTCAAGACCAGTCCTACGCCGGTTCGATTCGCGCTGTACCGCCTGGTTGGTGAAGGCATGGTCACCGACCATGCCCGAAACGGATTGCACGTGCCGCTGCTCAACGAAGTCGCATTGCGCAACCTCTACGACTGGATGGAACGCCTGTTGCTGATGGCATGCGATATCGGCGAGTCGCCGGCAATCCAGAAGACAGAGAAACTGGAACTCGCGGCTGCCGATGGCGATCTGGTGAAGCTGACGTGGCAGCTGTTCGATGCGATCGCCCGCGCGACAGCACACGGGTCCCTGCACCATGCAGTGAAGCAGGCCAACGACCGACTGGCGCCGATACGCCGGGCCAAGCAAGGATTGCTCAAGAACCGCTTCGAAGAGCTTTCGGAGCTGAACCGGCATTGGGAGACACGCGACATCCAGGCCCTGAGGTCTGCCCTACGCGACTATCACGAGCGACGGAAACAGCTCGTCCCGTGCATCGTGGCCTTGCTGAGCGACGGCAGCGATTACCTTCACTAGACCTCGCCGATGTCCCCTGCCAGCGGATCCGCTTTGCGCGACCGCAACGGTTGCCCGCTTCGGCGTTACCCTGCCGACAATCGGGTCTCAAACAGCCGCTTTCAGGGGGCCTGGAAAGATGCCCGAATTCCGGGCGCAGGTTTTCGCCTGCGCCGCGGAACGTGGTTCGCCCAGGCCTCAGGACGCTTTCTTGGCAGCGGTCTTTGCAACTTTCTTCGCTGCGCCCTTCTTGACGGCCTTCGCCGGAACCGCCTTGGGTGCGCCATCGATCAGGAGGCTCTCGGCGGTGGTACCGCGCTTCTTCAAGGCCTGCACGAACCACAACGGTCGCTTGCCACGACCCGACCATGTCTGGGCAGCGTTCGCAGGGTTGCGATACTTGGGGGCCACTACCGATTTCGGCCCCTTGGCACCTTTGCCGCTACGTGTCGGATACACGTCGGCCAGGGTGAGCCCACTGCTTTTCAGCAAACGCTCGATTTTTTCCCGTACCTCGTTGACGTGATTGGCGTGGGCAGCCTGCATCTGCGACTGGGCATTGGCGATGAGCGCCTTGAGTTCGGCAGGAGACAGCGTGTCGAGATTAATGGCCATGATTGTGCTCTTCGGCAGTGGGTCAAAGACGAGAGTCTACCCGAGTGAATAGGAATTCACCTACAAATGGAAAGGGCATTCCCTTACACGTCTCCCGCTTACTTCACTGCATGGGTGGCGATGAGTGGGTGAATGCCTCAGAACTAACGTCGAGGAGCCTCACGTACAGCGCAGCCCGAAGCCGATCAGCGCCAGCGAGTCGATCACGAGCGGTGGGTACGGGCGATCAAGTTCAGCGGTGTGCGCAATGTGCGGCTATGCCGCCAGTCGACGAGGCGTCGAAGCAGGGCCCGGCATTACAGGGCGACCGTCACGCTTCCGGAATAATCACCGGATGACAGCGCAAAAATCATTTGAAAATCAAAATTTCCTCCTCCTACGCTGCCCGCGTCATGGGACTGCCATGACGCGACCGTAGGAGACTGAGATGAACGAGAACATCCGCAACGACACACCGGAAGACGTCATCGTGCTCGGCGTCGCCAGCGTCGAGACCAAGGGCGATGGTATCCGAGGCGAGGTTCCTGGGACCGGCGCTCCGATGATTCCAGGCATTTCCGAGGAGTAACCACTCCAGGGCACGCACCCTGGTGCGTGCCCTATCCGGGGGACAGACGATGTGCTATCGGCTCAGAGAAAACCTTTCGTGCTGTGACGTCGACGGTCACATGATTTTTCTCGACATCGCGCAAGATCGGTACTTCAGGCTAACCGGCCCTCTCGAGAAAGCCATGCGTCGCTTCCGTGCGCATGAAGGCGTCGCTTCCACACTTCTGGAGCGCCTCGCGGCCGCGCGAATACTGGTTGAGGCATCGGACCTGGAAGCGAATGTCACGATAGCGAACATCCAGCGCCCGTCGCGTAGTGCGATCGAACAAGCCTCCGCGACTAAGAATTGCAGACTTAGCGCAGCCGTCGTCTTCGAAGTCATGGCGATCATCTTGTCGATTCGCCTCCAACTGAAAAGCTGCACATTCAAAACGATTCTCGACAAAGCCAGCGCATACCGCAGTAGAAAGGTAGATGCGCAAGAGATCGCCACACCCACCGCTCTCGAACGCAGCCTGCTCCTGGCAAACGGACAATTCGCTCGTGCGCGCCACTATGTGCCCATCGAGCCGGTCTGCCTTCTGGATTCCTTGTCTCTGCTCCGGTTCCTTTCACGGCGAGGACTGTCGGCAAACATCGTTTTCGGGGTGACGCCAGAGCCTTTCGCTGCGCATTGCTGGGTACAAGCCGGCGACATGGTCTTGAATGAAACGCTCTCCGACGCTCATGCACACACTCCCATCAGGGTGGTCTGATGAATTGCCGCTATATCATTCTGCTCGGCGGGAGATTGAACCGGGATACCGACTACGCGCTCCAACTGGAAAGGTCACTGTGCGCCGAGGGAATGATCTGCAAGTTTGGATCAGCCTCATCCAAGGTCTTTGCTTCCGTTGATGTCCCCACCCTTGCCATACCCGGGCACGGCCTGCTCATCGGCCGGGTTTTCACCAAGGATGGTCAGCCCATCTCGCAATGCCGGGATGTCGACGGCTCTACACACGAACTCATCAGTTGGCTGTTGCAAAATACGTGGGGCGACTATCTCGCCGTTCTTGTCGAACGCGACAGCAGCGCCGCAATCACCTTGTTACGCGATCCTTCCGGCGCGATGCCATGCGTCTATTCGCTGCTCGATGACGAAGGCTTTATCACCTCGGACATCGGTCTCGCAGTCGATCTGGGACTTTATCGCAAGGAAGTGGACTGGCAAGCCATCGCACACTGCCTCAACTTTCCCTATCTAAAGACGGCGCGTACAGCATTGAAGCATGTCAGTGAATTGCTCCCAGGAAGCGTGCTGACCTGTCAAGGAAAGGAAGTCTCAGCCCGTCCCGCATGGTCGCCGTGGCGCTTCGTGGAAGAAGGTGTCCGGCACAAGGATCCTCGTGCGGCAGCCGAGGATATCCGAGCTGCCATATCCAACGTGGTCAGGGCCCTATCCACAGGGGATGACAGGTTCGTAGTCGAGCTATCGGGTGGACTGGATTCCTCCATCGTAGCTGTTTGTCTGCGCGATGCTTCGCCGCGCGCTACTTTTTGCACGATGGTCATGCCCGTGTCCGGCACGGACGAGCGACCATACGCCCGATTGGTGACGGAGGCATTGGGGCAGGAACTTTTCCCGGTGGACGTCGGGTTCGACAACGTTCGTCTGGAATTTTCCGTACCGCGTTCGTCCGTCGTCCCTGTGGTCGGGATTCCGCAGAACGCCACCAACGAAATCTGGGAAGCAGCAGGCCTCAAGTATGGCGTAGACGGCTTCATTTCGGGAGGCGGCGGCGACACTATCTTCTGCTACCTGAAGACCGCTGCCCCCGCCGTCGACGCGTTCCGGGAGCGTGGCGTCATGGCAGGCATCGCCGCCATCGAGAACCTCGCGGCCCTGCACCGATGCACGGTCTTCAAGGCCTGCCGATTGACTCTCAAGAAAATGCTGCGTCAGCCACGTACGGCCTGGAAAGAAGACCGCACATTGCTCAACCCAGCCTACGTGATAGCGGTACCGGACCATCATCCCTGGATGGACGCGCCCCGGGGCTCGCTTCCCGGCGATCGCGAGAAAATTTATAACCTGATCGGGACTCAACTGTTTAGGGAAACCGCACTTCGCGGGGCGGAGCACTCCACGCACTTCCCGCTGTTGTCCCAGCCCGTCATGGAAGCGTGCCTCAAAGTCCCGACCTGGATGTGGATCGCCGACGGTCGAAACCGTGCCGTCGCCCGCCAAGCCTTTGCCGATCGCCTGCCACAAGCCATTCTCGATCGACGCAGCAAAGGCTCGTATATGGGCTATATGGCCACCATCTATATGCGCAACAAGCAGAAAATGCACAAGTTCCTGGAAGAAGGGCAGCTGTGTGCGCATGCCCTGCTTGACCGCCCTGCCTTGGCGAATTTCTTCGCCAAGGACCTTGCCTCCGGGGACCTGTCGTTTCTTCGCATCTTCGACTTATGTGCGGCTGAGAACTGGGTACGTCAACAACGTCATGATCCATCGTGAGCACCCACGCCCGAACGAGACTGCGCGGTCTTTTCCCTCATCCCACGCCAGATGCGGTACTGCCCTGCCTTGTCGCTCCGGGGGTCTTCATAGCCTTGTAGCCAAAAGCGGAACCAATCGACGTTGCGCTCGTATACCGCCAGCTTGTGCCTAGGCTGAAACTTGATATGGGTCTCGTCCGGGAACACGTAGATATCTGCTTGATGTCTGCTCGCCAGAGGCAAAGAATATTCCAGCGTCATCTGGTATTCCTGCTCCGGCAGCTGGAACAGAATCGGCGCCTTGATCCTGCCGAGACGATACGCTGGCGAGACTTCCCGCCATCGCTTGGGCGTCTCCTCCAGCGGACCAAGTTGCCACTCCTGCCTGAATTGAGATCGAAAGGCTTTGCGCAAGCTATTGAGTAGATAAAGCGTTGGCGTCACTGAAACACCGCTGACTGAGGCGGCAGTCACCACATCCGAGTGGGTAAGCGTCCATAGCGCCACCTCGCTTCCATAGCTGATTCCGCCCATGCCGATGCGGGTTCGATCGATACGCCCCTCGGCGGACAGAAGCTTCACGACACTCTCGACGGCTGCGCGACCTTGGTCGTAGCGCGCTGTAGCGTCAAGGCGGTACTCCGGGATCGCATTGATGCATAGCGCCGAGATGCCATCCTCGGCCAAGCTGGCAAACGGCCACTCATCGCCTACTCCGCCGCGCAAAAAACCATAACAGTGATAAAAATTCACAAACAGTGGCGGCGGATGACCGGCATCCGCTCCTCGGGCTTCGAAAAGCTGACCGGTGAACTCCCGTCCCTGCGCGTCCTTCCAGCGGATCAGTTTCGCCGGTACCGTAGTCGCGATGTCCGCATCCAGTCCCTTGTTAGGCGCAAAGAGAATTCGCCGATGGCCACTCTCTGCATCGATCGCCTCGAGGCGTGGTGGGTGATCCGCCTCCGCTGCGACGCACACTAGCGTGTCGGACGACAGTGCACAGGGAATGCCCCAATAGCGCTGGCTCCCACTGATGAGTCCGTCGGAGAGTACGATCGGCCGCACCTGGCCTGTTACGACATTCCATCCGTAGATTGACTGCGTCCGGTCATAGTTGGTAACCGTGAACACAACTTCACCGCTTCCGGGCCGCCACTGGACATCCGTAATGTTTCTATGGATGCACAGCCTGGCCGTACAGAAGATCGGGTGCGACGCGCGCCTGTCCGGCAGCATGGCCAGTTCGGAATATCGACTGTCTTCGAGCCCTTTGTCCTTGTGCCCAGGCAATAGCACCGCAATACGTCCATCGTCTGGACTCTGGACTATCCAGGTCGGAATCGCATGCAAATGAGGCGAAAGATCGGTCGGCGTCAGGGTGGGCGCCGGCGGCTCCGATGCGGACGGGCTCTGGGTTGTCATCGTTGCCAAGTCGACGACCTTCCAACGGTCCGGTACTTTCGCCAGCAAGGGCCCCATTGAAAACCAAGGCCCCACGAATCGCTGCGTGGTCGAACGTCCGTCGACCTTACTCGATCGGAATAATCCGGCCGCGATATTCACCGTGTCGTCAATGCGGATGCCATGATCGTACTCAGCCTCTTCCGCATTGCCGACTTCTTCCCGTGTCGCGCCGACGCTGTACTTCAGTGTTTGACCATCGCCGCTCAGCGTGAAATCCCGCACGTCCGACGGGTCCGACGTCACCGCCCGAGCTCCGGAACCATCCGCTGCCGCGCGCCAGACGGAGACGCGGCCATCGAGACGGGCGCGATAGTAGACCCACTTTCCATCCGGTGACCAAGTAGCCGGCGATGGCAGCGCGAGTCCGCTGTTGTGCTCGCGCAACGGCACACCGCCATTCGCTACACGAAGTGGCGGGGATTTTCCGCTCAAGGCTTGCACGTACCATGTGGTGTCATACGTGTTGCGTTCGACCGAAGCCTGCTCTGATCGGAACGCCACGTACCGTCCATCAGGCGAGATCACCGGGTTCCCCAGATCGGTCACCTCCAGCAAGCGCCGCGGCGAGATCGTCTCCGCATGCGATGAACTGACGACAATCACGCTCAGCAGAACAAATGCAAGCGCCGGAAACCAATGCGTGCGGCGCATCCTGATTGGAAAATTCAAGCGCACACATGCCCTCACGGCCGCCAACAGGGGCGGCTGATGAAAAAGGTTCATGATTTCTTCCCTACCAGTGCTTGGAAACCGAGACGCTGACGAAACGCCCCACTGCCGAATAGTTGGTCGAGTCGTAAGGTGGGTAGCTGGGTGAAATTGGGGTGTACAAAGGTGGCGCGCGGTTGAGCAGGTTCTGTGCCGACAACTCCAACGTCAGGTTTGACCATGCGTCATCACGTACGTCGGTGTCGTAGCGCAGCGTGGCGTCGAAGGTGGTAACCGAGGCACCCTTTCTGCCGTCAGCGGTATTGGTCACTCCGCCCTTGTAGTTTCCAAACAGCGAAGCAGTAAAACCACCCTGCTGCCAAACTGCACCGATCCGGCTGTTGATCCTTGCCGGATTGAACAACGTTCCGGCCAACTCATAAGGGCTTTGTGCCGCCGTCAGCACTTGGGTACTGTCCAGCCAACCGGCCGAACCACGGATCGTCAGTCGCCGCATGCCAAAATCGAGCCGGTACGATCCTGATAGATCGACCCCTTTGATCCGCTGTCGCGATGCATTGGTAGACCTGTCATCGATGATCGCCACGACCTTGCTGGCGTCGTAAGGTGTGCCAACGTAGTTGTAGAAGTTGCCAGCGTTTGCAATCGCTGTCGCCTGCGCGGCCTCGGTTGGGTTGTAATCGACGAAATCCGCGTAGATCGGATTGCCTAGCACATCGGTGTTGGCGATGGGCCGCACAACACGCTGGGTATAGTCGATATCGAACCAGGTCAACTCCGTTTCGAGCTGGGGCAACACCTCCGGGTGGAATGCCAGCGAGGCACTCCATGTCCGAGCCCGCTCCGGGTGCAGGTTCGGATTGCCACCCGACAGCGCTAGTACCGCAGCATCCGTGGGGTAATCGGTGCCCCATATCGCTGCCGGATAGTAGAAGGCGTACCCTGCGAAATAGCGTTGATCGAGCGTAGGCGCCTTGAACGACTTGCCCCATGAGGCTTTCAGCGCGAAATCGGCGCTGGGTGAGTAGATCACCCCGAGCTTGGGCGTGGTCACCCTCCCGTAATCGCCATCCTCGGTTCGGATCGCGCCGGTCAGCTCAAGTCGCTCGATTCCGCCAATGTCCTGCTCCGGCTCGACCAACGGAAGGTTCAATTCGGCATAGGCAAAGCGGCTGCTCTCGTCACCATCGACGTTGATCGTGTCACCGCTCAGGAGGTCCAGATAGTCGTTGTATCGATAGCCTGCACCCGTAGCCAGCCTCGCTTCACCCCCAGGCAACATGAACAGTGGCCCTTCCGCGCCAATCTCGTAAGCCAAGCTCTTGTTCCTGAACGCTTCGAGGCCGTTGGCAGTGACCGCTCCGTCGGCCCTTTTCACCGTCGGTCGCGCAATCGAGTTCCTCTCTTTTCCCACTGCCCCGCTGAGCGTGAGCGTCCAGTCGCCCGGCAACCCTATTTCGAGACTGGGCGCCAGCAAGGTGGTTCTCGTCTTTACGTCGTAGGGGTGGTAAACGCGGCGCTGCGCATAGGCGATGTGGCTGTTCCGGTCGTTCCCGAGTGCATCCAGATGCAGTTCGACGGCCTCTCCCAGCGACTGATGCAGACTGAACAAGCCGCTGCGAAGATTGCTGCCCTGCCATAATGTCGAGGGCCGGTACATTGAGCGTGCGTAGTCACGCTGGTTGGAGTAGATCGGATCATTGGAAGTTTTCTCCAACGCCGCGATCAAGCCGCCCGTAGTCCAGATAGTACCGGCAGTAGCCGTGTATTCACGCGTGGTCAAACCACCCTCGGGGGCGCCCCCATAGCGCGCGCCCAAGGTCACGCCGTCGAAGTCGCGCTTGAGGATCACGTTGGCCACGCCGCCCACCGCATCGGAGCCATAGATGGCCGAAGCGCCATCCGGGACGATCTCGATGCGCTCCACCGCCGCAACCGGAATCGTGCTGATATCGACTGCCTGTGCGAAGCCACCGTAGGACAGGCGATGACCATTGAGCAGGGTCAAGGTCGCATCTGGCCCCAGCCCGCGTAGATTCATGCTCGAGCCACCGGTGAGGTTTTGATTGCTGTCCGACCCACCTGAGACCGCTCCCACCCCCGGATTCTGCCCACCCGAGAAGTTTTGCGGCACGCTGCGGATCACTTCGCCGAGATCCGCGAAACCTTCCTGCTGAATTTGCTCGCTACCGATCGTGATGACCGGCGATGGCGAACTACCGCCGCGAATGCGCGTTCCCGTGACCTGTACGCTTTCCAAGTTCGTGGCGGCAGGTGCCGGATGTGTTGCGCTTGATGTAGTTACCGTGGAACCTGCCGCCCTCGCCTGCCCGGCTGCACGCCGGATGGCCACAGTCCGGCTGTCGAGCACTTCGTATTCCAGGCCCGACTCCTCAAGCAGCTGGGTCAGCGCTTCGCGCCAGGTCATGTAGCCGAGGACCGCCCTCGCCTGCCGGCTCGCAACCAGTTCGGGTGGATAGTCCATCTGCAGGCCGCTTTGCATACCGAACGCATTGAGAGCCGCGGCAAGCTTGCCCGCAGGCAGATCGAAGGCGGTTTCTACCTGCGAAGCGGTCGTCGCGGTTCGGCCCGACCTAGTTGTGTCTATCGTGGTCTCCTGGGCCAGCGCCAGTCCGGTCAAGCCGGTGGCGAGGGCGAACAGAACGACGGAAATGGCGTTGCGTAGCGTGCGTGTATTCATGCTGCGTCCTCAGCTTTCCCCTGGTTGGCGCCTTGCTGGTCACTGCTTGATCACAGGCTCGGATCGCGCTTCTCAGCGCTTACATACCTGCCGCCAGCTAAGCCGCCATGTCTCTGTCTTCACCCCTCACTGGCTTCGGCTGAATTGCATTTGCGCCGAATCACCAGCAAAAAGCCCCGTAGCTACGATAAACGTAGCTTCGTTAACACTACGTTTTACGTAGTATCAATGTCAAGCGCCCACCGGGAAGCTGCTGCGTATCGAAACTGATATGCGCTTATGACCGAGAAGTGCCCGGCAACCATCTACGGCCGTCGCCTACGCGAGGCACGAAACAGCTATGGCTTCTCTCAGGCGGAGCTGGGGGTAGCGGCGAGACTTGATCAGTCAGTAGCGAGCAGCCGCGTCAGCCGCTACGAGACGGGCAAGCACGAAGTGAAACTTGGTCTGCAGAAATTGTTCGCCAAGGCTTTGGCACTGCCTTTGAAATACTTCTACATCGAGGATGACGAGGAAGCGCGACTGCTCGCGGAAGCTTCGCGCAGCGATAAGCCGGTCAAGCTGAAAGAGGCGATCGAGAGAAAGGTGAAGGGAAAGTAGATCCCCAGATGGGAACGGACCCTCGCCATCCTCCTGGCTCTCGACCCCTGCATAAACGACGTGCTTGAGAAGTGCGGCCGCCGTGCGATCGGCTGCCGTCATGCCTACTTGTTCACACGCACACTTGGACTTCTCGGCACGCCAAACACTTACTACGTTTAACGTAGTATCGCATATGCGCGCGTATCTGGAAGCTTCCACACATGGAAGTTCAAGACGCACGCGACCGTGGTTGAGAAGGGACCACTCCCTGTGTACAGCCGTAGGCTGCGCGAAGCACGCGAAGCCTACGGCATTTCACAGCGCGCCCTAGGTATCGAAGCTGGATTGGACGAATTCGTCGCCAGCACGCGGGTCAACCGCTATGAAACGGGTGTGCACCAGCCCGACTTGCAGACCCTGCAGCGCCTCGCAGCAATCCTCAAGCTACCAGTAGCCTACTTTTATGCCGAAGACGACGAACTTGCGCAGTTGATTGCCAATTTCAAAGGACGAAGCAAGAGCAAGCGCTGATCGGAAGCTGCCAAGTAGATGCGCAGTCGCTCTCCATAGATAGTCCGTAGGCCCGGCAGGGCGTAACTGGTGACTTGCCTGCCTGGTTACGGTGGGGGATCCCCATGCCGTCGAAGTCACCGCCTCCCGCTACTCAAAGCGGGGGACGTCGCCGGCTCGGCTTCCTTTCCGAATTGACCTCATACTCAGCCGCTAGGGCACAATGAGGCACTGTCCTGGAGCGACCTGCAGCGTGGACTCACGCATCACCGAACTGCACTGCATCATGCCGATGGGCAATATCCTGTCGGTTCTGGCCCATGGCATTCTCTCGTACGAATCGACAGCCAGACTGCCGCACGCCTCTGTCGCCATGGCGGAGGTCCAGGAGCGCCGCGACCGGAAACAGGTTCCCGGCGGCCTACGGTTGCATCAGTACGCCAACCTGTATTTCCATGCCCGCAACCCCATGCTGTACGCACGCCTCGCGCAAGCGTCCGCGCTTTGCGTCCTACGGGTATCGTGCGACGTACTGGCCCTCCCCGGAGTGGTGCTGACCGACCAGAACGCGGCCGGCGATTACGTCCGATTCCTCGCCCCCGGCCAAATCTCAGAAATCGATATGGATCTGGTCTATGCTGAGGACTGGCGGGATCCGGACCGGATCACCTACTTCCGCCGGAAAGCGGCCAAGTGCGCCGAGGTACTGGTTCCCCACCAGGTTCCATCCGGCTTCCTGGTCGGAGCGCACGTCGTGGACGCTGCTGCACGAGACAAGCTGTCCGCGCTCGGGTTCACGCTGCCGGTCAGCGTCAATCCGGCTTTATTCTTCCGTTGACGGATTGCAGTCATGTTCAAGGCACTCATCGGCGACCTCTTTACCAGCCAAGCGCGAGTCTTGGTGAATACGGTCAACTGCGTGGGCGTCATGGGAAAAGGTATCGCGCAGGAGTTCAGGAAGCGCTACCCGGCGATGTTCAAGGACTATGCATCCCGCTGCAAAGATGGCCGGGTGCGTATCGGCGAGCCGTACCTGTACCGCGACACGGCTGGTGCCTGGGTCCTCAACTTCCCAACCAAGCGACATTGGCGCTCGCCCTCGCGCATCGCCGATATAGAAGCAGGCCTGGATTACCTCGCTGCACACCTCGACAAATGGGATATCCACAGCATCGCCCTGCCGCCGCTCGGATGCGGCAATGGCGGCCTGAGCTGGGAAGAGGTCGGCCCACTGATCTATCGCAAACTCGCCCACCTGCCTGTCGACGTGGAAGTCTACGCGCCCTACGGCACGCCGCGTTCGCAACTGGAGAACGATTTCCTGGCGAGTCCGTCGCAAATGACGTTGGACGGCAAAGGTCGGAGACACGAGAGGGCGAATCCATCGTGGACCGTGCTGATGGAGGTCTTGCTACGTTTGCAACGGCAGCCGTACGCCAATCCGGTGGGGCGGACGATCTTCCAGAAGATTTGCTACGTCGTCACCGAGATGGGCGTACCTACCGGATTCCAATTCGGCAAGGGCAGTTATGGCCCCTTTTCCGATGATGTGAATCCCGCCTTGGCCGATCTTGCCAACCGCAACTGGCTGCACGAACAGCCGCTCGGCCGGATGATCTCACTGCGGGCAACGCCCCAGTACGAGAAAGAGCGTGCAAAGCTTGAGGTCGCCTATCGTCCCTACGAACGGAAAATCGCCAAGACAGTAGACCTTTTCAGCCGCATCAAGAGTACCGAGCAGGCTGAAGAGGTGATCACCGTCCTGTATGCCAGCCGGCAACTCAAGGCAGCGTACCCGAACCAGAAGGTCAGCGAGCAGCAACTCTACAGTTATATCCTCGAATGGAAGAAGGCTTGGGACTCGGGCGAGAAGCGACTCGCCGTCGCCCATGCGATTCGCAGCCTGGTACTGCTTGGCTGGATGGGCTTGGATCTGAGCGATGACTTGCCGGAAGCCGCGTGACTGCCGAAACCAGTGGGCGCGGATTCAACTCTGAAGTGCATCGCCTGACCGTGCGAGGAAGCTCAGGTGCGTTAGCCTGAGCGGTCTCGCCGACAAGCGAAAACTTACTGCGAGGAATTGCGCAGAATAAAAAAGGTGGCATGACTGCCACCCCTTGCTCAATTCACTCGTATGCGCACATTCACCCGCACTTGCTATACCCGCAATTCAAGCAAGTCTGGCAATTGTCCATCAGCACCAGTGCCCTGGTGTTGCACTTGTCGCACATCATCGAGCCGGGCGGAAACGTGAGCGTCTCGGACGCGGCGGCATCGGCGCTCGGGGCAGCCGGCGTACCGCTCACTTCAGAGTTTTTTTTTGAGTCCAGCGCCTCGTAGGCCGCGCGCTTCTCGGCAATCAGCTTGCGCGTGGCCTCGTCCATTTCCGGATCGTGGATCAGCCCGATGTTCTTCATGTGCTGTTCGATCACGCCGCCGATCTCGGCGACGATGCTGGGCATGTAGACACCGCCGGCCTTGAAGTAGCCGCCGCGGGGGTCGAACACGGCCTTCAGCTCCTCCACGATGAAGGTGACGTCGCCGCCCTTGCGGAACACCGCGGACAGGATGCGGGTGAGCGCCACGATCCACTGGAAGTGGTCCATGTTCTTCGAGTTGATGAAGATCTCGAACGGGCGGCGCAGCTCGTGCTTGGTACCGGCGTTGAGCACGATGTCGTTGATGGTGACGTACAACGCGTGCTCGAACAGCGGCGACTTGATCTTGAAGGTGGAGCCGACCAGGGTTTCCGGGCGCTCGACGCTTTCGTGCATCTGGATCACTTCGGCCGTGGGCGCCTCTTTCGGCGCGGCGGCGGTGACCGGGGTGGCGGCAACCTTGTCTTCGGGTTTGACCACGTTGTAGCCGGTGATCTTCTTGTCGATCTTGATCGCCATGGTGTTCGCTTCTTCTATTTATCGGTGTTGGTGCCGGAGTGGACGCGGCGTGCTGCGAAAGATCCGGCCCGGCGCGACGGCCGGGCCGGATGGGTGTTGCCTACTTCCGTTTTGCGGCGGCCTTCCTGGCGGCAGGCTTGCGCGCCGCCGACCGGGTGCCCGCCTTCTTGCTGGCAGTGGACCTCTTGGCCGTCTTGGCGACGGCCTTCTTGCTGGCGGACTTCTTCGCTGCCGCCTTTTTCGGTGCGGCCTTCTTGCCGGCCGTCTTTTTGCTGCTGACCTTCTTTGCGACCTTGGTGGCCTTCTTCTTCACCACCTTGGCGACTTTCTTCGCGACCTTCTTCACCGCCTTCTTCGCGGCGCCGGCCTTCTTAGCGGCCTTGGCGGCCACCTTCTTGACGGCCTTCTTCGCGGCGGTCTTCTTCACCGCCACTTTCTTCGCAACTTTCCGGGCCACTTTCTTCGCCGCCTTCTTCACGGCTTTCTTGGCGGCGGCCTTCTTCGGGGCGGCCTTTTTCGCCGCAGCCTTCTTGGGCGCTGCCTTCTTCTTTGCCGCGGCTTTCTTCGACGCGGCCTTCTTGGCGGCAGCCTTCTTCGGCGCCGCCTTCTTGCCCGCGGCCTTCTTCGGGGCGGCCTTCTTCTTCGCTGCCGGCTTCTTCTTTGCCGGCGCGGGTGCGGCAACCGGCGCGGCCGGCGGCACTTCCGGCAGAACCGGCAGGACTACGGCAGGTGCCTCGGCGGCGACCGGCGTGGTGGTGGCGTTCATTTCAACTTCGTTATCGATGGACATGCTGGTGTTCCCCTCCGGTGGATCGCTTGAGTTGCCGCACGCGGGCGCGTGCGACGGTTCAGAACTTGCCGTAGTAGCCTTCCTTCAAGGCATCGAAGAGGTTCGCGGCGGAGTGCATTTCGCCATCGTATTCCACCTGCTCATTGCCTTTCAGTTCGACAACACTACCGTCCTCCAGCTCGAAGCGGTAGAGGGTGCTTTCAAGGTCCGCTTCCTTGACCAGCACGCCCTGGAACGCGGCAGGGTTGAAGCGGAACGTGGTGCATCCCTTCAGGCCCTGCTTGTAGGCGTAGAAGTAGATGTCCTTGAAGTCCTCGTAGGGGTAGTCGGTGGGCACGTTGGCGGTCTTGGAGATCGACGAGTCGATCCACTTCTGCGAGGCGGCCTGGATGTCCACGTGCTGTTTCGGGCTGATGTCGTCGGCGGAGACGAAGTAGTCCGGCAGCTTGTTGGCCGCCTCGTCGGTGGACACCTTGGCGTCGGCGTTGATCAGGGCGCGGTAAGCCAGCAGCTCGTAGCTGAGCACCTCGATCTTTTCCTTGGACTTCTTGCCCTCGCGGATCACGTTGCGCGAATAGCTGTGGGCGAAGCTGGGCTCGATGCCGTTGCTGGCGTTGTTGGCCAGGCTGAGCGAGATGGTGCCGGTGGGCGCGATCGAGCTGTGGTGGGTGAAGCGCGCGCCGGTCTCGGCCAGCTGCTCGACTAGGTTCGGCGCCACCGTGGCGATGCGCTGCATGTAGCGGCTGTACTTGGCGTGCAGCACGCGGCCGGGGATGGCGTCGCCGATCTTGTAGCCGTCGGCCGCCATTTCCGGGCGCTTGCGCAGCATGTCGCCGGTGACGGTGTAGTCGCGCAGCAGGATCGGCGCGGCGCCCTTTTCCTTCGCCAGCTCCAGCGCCACTTCCCAGCCGGCCACCGCCATCTCGCGCGAGACGTCCTCGGTGAAACTCACCGCGTCGGCCGAACCGTAGCGCATCTTCAGCATGGTCACGGTGGAACCCAGGCCGAGGAAGCCCATGCCGTGGCGGCGCTTGCCCATGATCTCGTTGCGCTGCTGCTCCAGCGGCAGGCCGTTGATCTCGACCACGTTGTCGAGCATGCGGGTGAACACCTTGACCACTTCGCGGTATTCGTCCCAGTCGAAGCGCGCCTTCGGGCCGAACGGGTCGCGCACGAAGGTGGTCAGGTTGATCGAGCCGAGCAGGCACGAGCCGTACGGCGGCAGGGGCTGTTCGCCGCAGTTGTGCGCGTGCAGGCCGTTGCCGTCGAAGGTGTTGATGCCCGGCACCTGCACGTCGTAGACGTCCTCGACGCCATCGGCCTGCAGCGACTCGACGGTGGCGACGAATCGTGCGCGGTTGAGGGTGCGCTTGTAACCGGACAGGGCCGCCTTGAGGCAGGTCGCCTTGTCGCTGTCGGCGAAGCCGATCAGCTCGGCGAAACGCTGCAGCGACTCGCCGGCGATGACCAGCTCGTGCTGGGCCTGGGTGGCGTACGCCTGCGTGCCGCCATGGCCGTCCGGCAACCGGCTTGCGCCGGCGGCGCGGCGATCGCGGTAGATGCGCGACGGCATGCCCAGGCGCAGCAGCATGCGCTGCACCGCTTCCAGCCGCGGCAGGTCCGACTGCGCCAGGCGCACGGACACGCCCTTGGCCTGGCTGCCCTGCACCGAACCGTCGGCGTCGAAGAAGCCGCGCAGGAAACCGCAATAGGCCTCGCTCGATGCCTGTTCCAGCGCCGGGGTGATCGCCTTGTCGCCGACGCCCATGCCGAACTCGAAGGCGAGGTCGCGCAGCGCGGCGGACTTCATGCGGAACTCGCCACGGCCGGCCACTTCCGACCAGCCGGCGAAGTCGGCGCGATGCGGCAGCGTCCGCGCGCAGCGCAGGGCTTCGGCCATCAGGGCACGAGTGCCGCCATTCACCGAGCCGTTCACGACGGCCGCCTGCGGCCACACCGACAACACCGCGGCCTCGTGCTTGAGCGTGCCATCACCGACCAGCAGACCGAGCAGGTAACCCTGCTCCGCGCTCAGCGCGCCGGGCCACTGCGCGTTGGCGCGGTGGTCGTTGAGCAGCACGCGGTCGCCCGGCTGCAACGCGCCGGCGGCGCACCACTCGGTGTCCACGCTCCAGCGGGTCAGGCGCGAGACGCGGCGCACGCGATGATCTTCGGTCAGGCGCAGGCGGTGGCCCTCTTCGGTCTGCAAGGCCAGCACCGGCTTGGTCGCGGTACGGAAGAAACCTTCGGCACCGGTGGCGTGATCCTGGCCGTCCACCCGCGCCATGAAACCGTGGCCGAGCAGGTCGCCGACCTGGCGCGGGCCTTCGGCGGTCTGCACCCAGGTGTCGGCGGTGACGCACGGGTTGGTGGCGCGGATGTGCTCGCACCACCAGTTGTTGTTCATCTCGTTGACCTTGTCGATCAGGATGAAACCGGGCTCGGCGTAGTCGTACGTCGAGACCATGATCATGTCCCACAGGTGCCGCGCGCGGATGTGGCCGTAGATCTTGCAGGCGACCAGGCCGTCCTCGCGGTCGACGTAGTTCTCGTGGGTGGGCCACTCGCGCCAGACCACCTGGGCCGGGTCGGCCAGGTCGATCTCGTCCTGTTCCTTGACGTGCACCGGGAACACCAGCGGCCAGTCCTGGTCGTGCTCGACCGCCTGCATGAAGCCGTCGGTGATCAGCAGGCTCAAGTTGAACTGGCGCAGCCTGCCGTCCTCGCGCTTGGCGCGGATGAATTCCTTGGCGTCGGGATGGCTGATGTCGAACGTGCCCATCTGCGCGCCGCGGCGGCCGCCGGCGCTGGAGACGGTGAAACACATCTTGTCGTAGATGTCCATGAACGACAGCGGGCCGGAGGTGTACGCGCCGGCGCCGGACACGTACGCGCCGCGCGGGCGCAGCGTGGAGAACTCGTAGCCGATGCCGCAGCCGGCCTTCAGCGTGAGACCCGCTTCGTGCACCTTCTCCAGGATGTCGTCCATCGAGTCGCGGATGGTGCCGGAGACGGTGCAGTTGATGGTGGAGGTGGCCGGCTTGTGCGCCAGCGCGCCGGCGTTGGAGGTGATGCGGCCGGCGGGGATCGCACCGCGGCGCAGCGCCCACAGGAAACGCTCGTACCAGTGGCCGCGCAGCTCGTCGCTGGCTTCCACGTCGGACAACGCGCGCGCCACGCGCTGGTAGGTCTCGTCGATGGTGGCGTCGACCGGCTCGCCGGACTTCGCCTTCAGACGATACTTCTTGTCCCAGATGTCGTACGACGCCGGCTGCAGCGGGATTTCCACGGCGGCATCACGGTTGGTAACTGGGTTCATGGTTGAACCTGGGTTCGCGCTGGGGGCTGAACTTGTGGCTGGCGCACGCATTGTGCTCATCGGCTTCCTGACCTCTCGCGGCGGCCCTGCGGCCGGCGTTGTTTTTTTATTCGATACGGCAATGTCGTTCACGCAGTGTCTGTGGCACCTGAAGGGCCAACGAGGATTGCCCTCCGGCCCATGCGCCACCTGATATTCCCGACGGCAACAACTCCCCCTCAAGAGTGCGACGGTCGACACCAGTGCTTGTCTTGGCGCTGGCTCGTGAACACAAGATGTTGTGGTTGATATCGGGTAAGCAAGTTAACCCTGACGTCGATGCTTGTAAAGTCCCACGGCAGCATTCGTCCGGACGGAACCGTGGCGCCGCGCCCCGGTCGAAGCAGCGCCGCTTTCACCGCCTCAGGAGGACTCCATGTCGCAGCCGCCTTCCCGTCTTGTGCCCTGGCTGACCGGCTTGCTGGCCGTGGCCGTCGCCATGCTCGGCAGCGTGCCGGGCGCCGGTCGCGCGGCCACCCTGCCGGCCGCGGTCGGCGGCCAGCCGATGCCGTCGCTGGCGCCGATGCTGACGCGGGTGACGCCGGCGGTGGTGAACATCTCCACCACCACGCGGGTGCAGGTGCGCGACGCGTATTTCGACGACCCGATGGTGCGCCAGTTCTTCGGCCTGCCGGCGACGCCGCGCGAGCGGGTCGAGCAGAGCCTGGGCTCCGGCGTGATCGTGGACGCGGCGAAAGGCTACGTGCTGACCAACAACCACGTGGTCGGCGGCGCCGACGACATCAGCGTGACGCTGCAGGACGGGCGCACGTTCAGGGGCAAGCTGCTCGGCACCGATCCGGCCACCGACGTGGCGGTGGTGCAGATCCCGGCGCAGAACCTGAAGGCGCTGCCGCTGGCCGACTCCTCCGCGTTGCAGGTGGGCGACTACGTGGTGGCGGTGGGCGACCCGTTCGGGCTGGGCCAGACGGTCACCGCCGGCATCGTCTCGGCGCTGGGCCGCTCGGGGCTGGGCAGCTCCAATTCGGGAAGCTCCGGTTACCAGAACTTCATCCAGACCGACGCCTCGATCAACCCCGGCAACTCCGGCGGCGCGCTGGTCAACCTGCGCGGCGAGCTGGTCGGCATCAACACCATGATCTTCTCGCCGTCCGGCGGCAACGTGGGCATCGGCTTCGCGATTCCCAGCAACCTCACCAGCGAGGTGATGGCGCAGCTGCTGGCGCACGGCAAGGTGCAGCGCGGCAGCCTGGGCGTACAGACCCAGGCGATCACCCCGCGCATCGCCCGCTTGCTGAGCCTGAAGGACAGCAACGGCGTGGTGATCACCGGCGTGACCGACGGCTCGGCCGCTGCGCACGCCGGCCTGCAGCCCGGCGACGTACTGACCTCGCTGAACGGCAAGCCGCTGCACAGCGTGCAGGAACTGAACAATGCCGAGGGCCTGTTGCCGCTGGGCAGCACGCTGCGTCTGGGCGTGCTGCGCGAGGGCAAGCTGCGCGAGGTCAGCGCCACGCTCACCGCGGAGAAACTGGCCAGCGTCGACGGCGGCCAGCTCGACCCGCGCCTAGCCGGCGTCCGCTTCAGCGAACTCAGCCAGAGCCAACGCAACCAGGGCTGGTACGGCGCGGCAGTCGACGCGGTGCAGCCGGGCAGCCGCGCGGCACGCGCCGGGCTGGACGCCGGCGACGTGGTGATCGGCGTGGGCGGTCAGCGCATCACCAGCCTGCACATGCTGCGCGGCTTGGCCGGAGTGAACCCGCGCCAGCTGGTGCTGGTGGTCGCCGACGACGACGGCACGCGCTACGTGGTGGTCAACTAGGCACGCCCCGGATCTTGTTCGGGCCTTTCCCGGCAGGATGTTTTCAACACCCTGCCGGGAAAGGCTTCAGGCGAAAGCGTGGCCGGGATCGCCTCCGGGCCGTGTCCGGGCGCACAGCTTGGGCGCCTGCCTCCGCGCAAACCCATGAAAGCGCTTGATGTCCAGCATTCAGGCCGATGAAATACCCTCGTCGTTTCATCCTGCGTGCGCCTGCGAGGCGCCATACTTGCGCCTTCCCATCCACACCCAAATCATGCCGGGGCTCCCCACCACCATGTCTGTCCGTCTTGCCCGCCTGTTGTCCGTCGCCCTGATCGGGACCTGCCTCGCCACCCCCGCGTTCGCCAAGAGCAAATCCAGGACGCACCACGCCAACGCTCCCGCCAAGAGCAGCCTGGTCTGGCGCGGCGACGTCGCCACCGCGAACGGCGTGGTCAACGAAGTGGCGAAGGCGTGGGAGAAGAGCGGCCACGGGCGGATCGAGCTGCAGCCGTTCAACACCGCCTCGGGCATCGACGCGGTGGCCTCGGGCACCGCCGACCTGGCCGGCAGCGCGCGCGCCAGCGACAACAGCGCGCAGAACGCAAACCTCACCTTCACCCCGGTAGCCTGGGATGCGCTGGTGATCGTCACCCAGTCGTCCAACCCGGTGCGCAACCTCAGCCTGAAGCAGGTGCACGACATCTACTACGGCCGCATCCACAACTGGAGCGAAGTCGGCGGCAGCAATGCGCCGATCGACGTCTACGCGGTGGCCAGCCCCGGCGACGGCGTGGAATACAGCCTGCGCAGCCTGCTGTTCGGCCGCGGCAACCAGCCGGTGGCGGCGCCGCGGCTGTACGTCAACACGCGCAAGCTGGAGGAAGGCATCGCGCTGAACCCGAACGGCCTGGGCGTGAGCACCCTGGCCAGCATCAGCGGCAACCCGAAGCTCAAGGCGATCCCGGTCAACGGCAAGTCGGCCACCGCCGCCAACATCGCCGACGGCAGCTACCCGCTGTTCATCCCGCTGTACCTGGTGACCAACCCGCGCAGCCCGAAGGCCGCCCAGGCGCAGGCCTTCGTCGACTTCATGCAGACCGCGCCGGCCGAGGCCGCGCTGCGCAAGCACGCGGTGCTGCCGTACCAGGATGGCGCGGCGCTGGTGGCGCTGGACACCTCGCGGCGCAGCCGGATCCTGGCCGAAGTCGGCGCGCGCCCGGTCCGCGGCACGCCGGTGTCGGCGCCGGGCGCCACCTACGCGGCACGCGCCGCGATCGCGCCGACCTCGCCCGATACGGTGGCGGCCCGGCAGGCGGTCGAGCGCCGCCGCGCCGACGAGAAGGACAACGCCCGCCTGAGCCGGATCCAGGGCAGCGTGAGCGACGTCACCGTCTCCAGCGTGACCCACGCCAACGGCAGCGCCACCACGCGCGAGCAGGCCGCGGGCAAGAACTTCGGCAAGGTCGATGCGAACGCCAGCCAGACCATGACCACCTACAAGGTGGCCAAGGGCGACACGCTGTCGACGATCGCCAAGCGGCACTCGGTCGAGGTAGCCCAGCTGCGCGAGTGGAACCACCTGAAGAACGACCAGATCAAGCTGGGCCAGGTGCTGCGCATCCGCAATCGCTAAGCCCGCGCGGACGTGCCGATCCTCGCGCTGACACTCGACCTCGACGACACCTTGTGGCCGGTGCTGCCGGCGCTGGAACGCGCCGACCAGGCGGTGGATGCGTGGCTGCGGCGGCACCACCCCGAGGTCGCCCGCGCGTGGCCGATCGCGGCCATGCGCGCGCTGCGCATGCAGGTCGCCGCCGAGCGGCTGGACCTGGCGCACGACTTCACCCGCCAGCGCCAGCTCACCCTGCGGCAGGCGTTCGCCGCCTGCGGCGTGGACGAGGCGCCGGTCGAGGCGCTGTGGGAAATCTACTTCGCCGCGCGCAACAGCGTGGAGCTGTACCCGGACAGCCTGCCCGCGCTGCAGCGGATCACCGCACGCTGGCCGCTGGCCAGCCTGACCAACGGCAACGCCGACCTGCAGCGCATCGGCATCCATGCGCACTTCGCCCACCACGTCTGCGCGCGCGACAGCGGCGTGGCCAAGCCCGACCCGCGGATCTTCCTGGCCGCGGCCGAACGGCTGGGCGTGGCGCCCGGGGAGATCCTGCATGTCGGCGACGATCCGGCGATGGACATGGCCGGCGCCCGCGACGCCGGCCTGCGCACCGCCTGGATCAACCGCGCGGGCCTGCCCTGGCCGGCCGCACTGGGTCAGCCGCCCGAGCTGGACCTGCGCGACATGACCGCGCTCGCCGACTGGCTCGACGCGCACGGCGCCCGCTGACCAAAGGACCATAGGCAAGCTGCGCGCGATGCGCGCATCATTGGCGGCTGATCGCCCATGACGCGGCGCACCGTGCCGCCGCAAGCCCGAAGGATCCCGCATGTCCGCCCTGATCGAACGCCAGTCCGGCAACCGCCACAGCATCGCCATCGAGACCACCGACGCCGCGCACTACGCGGCGAGCCGTCGCCGGCTCACCGCGGCGCAGCGGCGCTGGCTGGCCGACAGCGGTTTCGCGGCCGCGCCAGGCACGTTCGCGCTGCTGTCCGACGCCGCCGGCAAGCTGGTGCGCGTGCTGGCCGGCGTCGACCCGCGCGAGCCGCTGGCGGCGCTGGCCGCGCTGCCATGCAGCCTGCCCGAAGCAAGCTACCACCTCGCCGACGAAGGCGTGCTGGCCGATCCGGTCCAGGCCGCGCTGGGCTGGGCACTGGGCGCCTACCAGTTCAACCGCTACCGCCAGCCGAAGCGCGCGCCGGCCCGGCTCGCCGTGCGGACCGCCGAGTTGCAGCAGCTGGCGCCGCTGGTCGAAGCCACCGCGCTGGTGCGCGACCTGGTCAACACGCCGACCGAGCACATGGGCCCGGAGCAGCTCGGCGATGCGATCCGCCGGCTCGGCAAGACGCACCAGGCGAAGGTGCGCGACTGGGTCGGCGACGAACTGCTCAAGGCGAACTTCCCGACCATCCACGCGGTCGGCCGCGCCAGTCATCGCGCGCCGCGGCTGGTCGAGCTGAGCTGGGGCCGCAAGGCCGACCCGAGACTGGTGATCGTCGGCAAGGGCGTCTGCTTCGACACCGGCGGGCTCGACCTGAAACCGTCCGACGGCATGCGCTGGATGAAGAAGGACATGGGCGGCGCCGCGCACGCGATCGCGCTGGCCGGGCTGGTGATGCAGGCGCAGCTGCCGGTGCGCCTGACCCTGCTGATCCCCGCGGTGGAAAACGCGGTGGCCGGCAATGCGCTGCGCCCGGGCGAAGTGGTGGTCACCCGTGCCGGCCACTCGGTCGAGATCGACAATACCGACGCCGAAGGCCGCCTGGTGCTGTGCGACGCATTGACTTACGGCTCGGAACAGCAGCCCGACCTGATGCTCGACTTCGCCACCCTCACCGGCGCCGCGCGCGTGGCGCTGGGCCCGGACCTGCCCGCGCTGTTCGCCAACGACGAGGCCGCGGCCACCGGCGTGCTGGCCGCCGGCCGCGCGGTCGGCGATCCGCTGTGGCAACTGCCGCTGTGGCGGCCGTACCGCAAGATGCTCGATTCCTACCTGGCCGACTTCGCCAACGCCGGCCCGTCGCGCCACGCCGGCGCGATCACCGCGGCGCTGTACCTGGAGCGCTTCGTGCCGGACGGCACGCCGTGGCTGCACCTGGACACCTACGCCTGGAACGACGCCGACCGTCCCGGCCGCCCGCGCGGCGGCGAGGCGATGGGCCTGCGCGCGACGTTCGCGTTCCTGCAGCAGCGCTACGGCAACATGACCTCCGGCGTTGTCGTGCCGGAGTGAAAGACTGCATCCTGCGGGTTCCCCCGACCGGAAACCCGCCATGCCTTTCCGCCAGCAGCTGCTCGCCGCCTGCACGGCACTCGGCCTTGCCGCCTGCAGCGGCGTTCCCGTCGCCCGGACCGTGGCCACCGCCCAGCCGGCGCTGACCGCGCAGACGCTGAACTCCGGCGGCGCAATGCCGGCCGAACAGGCGCGCGTGCACTTCGATCATGCCGAGCTGCACTTCACGGTCGAGCCGGCCGCGCAGCGCATCGACGCCGTCGCCACCCTGGGCTTCACCGCGACATCCACCACCGACACGCTGCTGCTGGATCTGGATCGCAACCTGGCCATCGGCGGCATCGACCTCGACGGCCGCCCGCTCGCCGCCGGCACATGGAGCAACCCCGACGGTCGCCTGCGCATCCGCCTGCCGGCGATGCTCGCCGCCGGCGGCAAGGTCAGCGTGACGATCCGCTACGGCGGCCAACCGCACGTGGCGAAGAAGGCGCCGTGGGACGGCGGCTTCGTGTGGAGCCACAGTGCCGACGGCCAGCCGTGGGTGGCCAGCGCGGTCGAGGGCGAGGGCTGCGACCTGTTCTGGCCGTGCATCGACCAGCCGCAGGGCGAACCCGACCTGGTCGACACCTTCATCACCGTGCCGAAGACGCTGGCCGCGCCCGGCAACGGCGTGCTGGTCGGCATCACCGAGGCGGGCGACCGGCACACGTACCACTGGCGCGCCAGGCACCCCGACACCTACGCGATCGCGATCAACGTCGGACCCTTCAAGCTGCTCAAGGGCGATTACGCCAGCCGCTACGGCAACACCATCCCGATGCAGCTGTGGTACCTGCCCGAACACGCGGCCGGCGCGCAGCGGCTGTTCGGCGAGTTCCCGCGCATGCTGGATTTCTTCGAGCAGCAGATCGGCCCGTATCCGTTCGGCGACGAGAAGATGGGTGTGGTGGAAACCCCGCACCTGGGCATGGAGCACCAGACCCTCAACGCCTACGGCAACCAGTACCGCCTGAACGGATACGGCTACGACAGCCTGCTGCAGCACGAATTCGCCCACGAGTGGTTCGGCAACCAGCTGACCAACGCCGACTGGGACGACATGTGGCTGCACGAGAGCTTCGGCACCTACATGCAGCCGCTGTACAGCCAGTACCTCAACGGCGACATGGACTATTTCAGCTGGCTGCACGAGCTGCGCCTGAAGTTGCGCAACCGCCACCCGATCGTCTCCGGCAGCAGCCGCACCGAGGAACAGGTCTACGACGAGAAGGCCGGCCCGGGCCAGGACATCTACAACAAGGGCGCGCTGATGCTGCACACGCTGCGCCAGCTGATCGGCGACCAGGCCTTCTTCGACAGCATCCGCCGGCTGGTCTACGGCCGCCCCGACCCGAAACCCGGCAACTTCAGCCCGCGCTACGCCAGCACCGGCGACTACGTCGCGATCGTCGACCAGGTCAGCGGGCGCAAGCTCGACTGGCTCTTCGACGTCTACCTGCGCGACGCCGCGCTGCCGCGCCTGGAGCAGCAGCGCGTGGGCGACACGCTGAAACTGCGCTGGGTCACCGAACACGGCAAGCCGTTCCCGATGCCGATCGAGGTGCAGGTAGGCGACAGCGTGCACACCCTGCCGATGCGCGACGGCAGCAGCCAGCTGCAGGTGCCGGCCGGCAGCCTGCCGATCGTCGACCCGCGCTCGAAGGTGCTGCGCGAGCTGCCGCACGTCGCGGCCTACCAGCAATGGCTGAAGCAGCAGCGGGCGGCGCCGCGCGCGGGGAAATAACCGGCCGCGGGGCCGCGCGTCCTTATAATCGGCGCACGTCCCGCCATGGATCCTGCCGATGCAGTCGCCCCTTGCCGTTTCCGCCGCGTGCCGCGAGCAGGCGCTGGCCGCCTGGCAGCGCGGCGATGCGGCGACCGCCGAGCAGGCCTTCCGACGGCTGCTGGAAGTCCTGCCGGACGACGCCGAAGCGCTGCAGTTCGTGGCCACCTGCGAACTTGGCCGGGGCGATTCGCAGCGCGCGATCGCCCTGCTGACCGCGGCGCACCGAGCGCAGCCGCAGGACGCGGCCGTGCTGCACCGCCTCGGCGAGGTGCAGATGCTGGCCGGCGCAGACGAAGCCGCCGTCGACAGCCTGCGCCAGGGCCTGCAGCTCGCGCCCGGCATGTTCGTGGCGCGCCTGCGCCTGGGCGTCGCGCTGGAACGGCTGGGGCACCGGCACGACGCGATGCTGGCCTACCTCGGCGCGATCGATGCGGCGCAGGCGCAAGGGCGCTGGCTCAGCGACGCCACCACCGCGCCCGGCCTGCGCGAAGCGGTGAAGCAGGCCGCACGCTTCGTGGCCGCCGGCCGGCGCGAACTGTTCGACGCGATCATCGAGCCGCTGCGCCAGCGCTACGGCTGCTCGGAACTGACCCGCGTCGACCAGTGCCTGGCGATCTACCTGCACGAGCGCGAAGCGGACCTGCCGGACCCGCGCCAACGCCCCACCTTCCTGTATTTCCCGGGCATTCCCAGCCGCACGTTCTATCCGCGCGAGCAGTTTCCGGAGCATGCGCGGCTGGAGGCGGCCACCGAGACGATCGGCGAGGAGCTGCGTGGCGTGCTCGCCCAGGACGAGCTGGTGCCATTCCTGGGCACCAATACCAGCAACGAACTGCTCGGTTCGTCCGGTACGCAGGGGGCGGCCTGGGATGCGTTCTTCTTCTACCGGCACGGCCTGCGCCACGACCTGCACTGCGCCCGCTGCCCGCAGACCGGCGCGATGCTGGACTCGCTGCCACTGGTGCGGGTGCGCGAGCACGCGCCGGAAACGCTGTACTCGGTACTGGGCCCGGGCACGCACATCCTGCCGCACCGCGGCGTCACCAACACGCGCCTGGTCACCCATCTGCCGCTGATCGTGCCGCCGGACTGTGCCCTGCGCGTGGGCGGCGAAACCCACGTGTGGCAGCACGGCCGCTGCGTCACCTTCGACGACACCTTCGAGCACGAAGCGTGGAACCGCAGCACGCAGACCCGCGTGGTGCTGATCGTGGACAGCTGGAACCCCGACCTCAGCGAGGCCGAACGGGCGGCGGTGGCCGACCTGGTCGCCGCCATCGGCGACTTCAACCGCGAAAGCGGGACGGCGCCTGCCGCGCCACCCCGACAGCCCTGAGCGCGGGCGGGTCGACCGCCGGCCGCGCCGACGACGGTGGTGCGCGGCGCCAATACTGGGAGTAGTCTCTTGCCGGCTGGGCACCGCGGACGGTTGTCGTGACGTGGCCCAGTGTGTACCCCGGGGAGGGGACGCGACAGGCTCGAAGGCTGGGAACGCATCACATAACAACATTCAACGGGGAGACCAAATGAAATACGGCATGAATCACTTGTCACTGGCGGTGCGACTGGCCTTGACCGCGGGCGTTTTCGCGGCGGCGGGCGCCGTCCAGGCGCAGGCACCGCAGACGGACAACCCGACCTCGACGGACCAGGCCACGCCGCCGTCCAAGAGCAAGGCCAAGAATCTGGAAGCGGTGGTGGTGACTGGCTCGCTGATCCGCCGCGTGGATGTGGAGACGGCCAGCCCGGTGGTGACGCTGGACCGCGCGACCATCAGCAACTCCGGCAAGCCCGTGCTGGGTGACGTGCTGCAGCAGATGCCGAGCATTTCGGGCAACGCGACCAACCCGCAGAACAACAGCAACGGTGGCGGCGTCGCCAGCCCGCTGCTGGAAGCCGGCGATGGCGCCTCGCGCGTCTCGCTGCGCGGCCTGGGCATCAGCCGCACGCTGGTGCTGGTCAACGGCCAGCGCATGTCCAACCCGGACATCAACCTGATCCCGCCGGACATGATCGAGAAGGTCGACGTGCTGGCCGAAGGCGCCTCCACGGTGTACGGCTCCGACGCCATCGGCGGCGTGGTCAACTTCATCCTGCGCAAGGATTTCAAGGGCGCCCAGTTCAGCCTGAACGACGGCATCTCCAGCCACGGCGACGCCCAGCGCCGCGGGTTCAACCTCACCGGCGGCATGACCGGCGAGCATTACAGCATTGCCGCCGGCCTCGACTACAACAAGTACGACGCGACGCTCGGCGCCAGGCGCAAGTTCTCCAAGCAGCAGCTGTACCTGTCCAGCGGCTCGGTCATCCCGGCCGGTTCCAGCTCGATCCCGACCGGCCGCATCCAGGTGCCCGCCTCGATCGCCAGCCAATACGGCTGCACGCTCAATTCCAGCGGCTACGCGCAGGTGACCCTGGCCACGGGCAACGGTTCGTCGCTGGGCGACTACCGCTGCCGGCTCGGCTCGGACACCTTCAACTACGCCGCGCTCAACTACATCCAGACCGCGCAGAAGCGCACCAATGGCTTCGTGCTCGGCAGCTACGACTTCACCGACAATCTGACCGGTTTCGTCAATGCGTTCTACAACCACACGGTATCCAGCGGCCAGGACGCGCCCTCGCCGGTCGGCACCGGCGACGGCCTGATCATCTCCTCCAGCAACCCGATCAATCCGTTCGGCATCACCTTCAGCCAGAACCCCGTTCCGGGCGACCCGAACAGCGGCTACAACTTCCAGACCCGCCTCACCGGGGCCGGCACCCGCGTGCACAGCTACACCACCGACACCTCGCAGATCAACGCGGGGCTGCGCGGCAATTTCGGCCAGGAAAGCAGCTGGAACTGGGACGCGTCGATCAACTACAGCCACACCAAGCGTGACCAGCGCGACTCCAACGAGGTGGACATCCCCTCGCTGCAGGCGGCCGTCGACGCCGGCGCCAACATCTTCGACCAGGCGAATGCCGGCAACGTGTTGAGTACCGGCGTGAAGACGCCGATCTACATCTACACCCAGTCCACCAAGCAGGCCCAGTTCGACGCCAACGGCGAGCTGTGGGATCTGCCTGCCGGCGCGGTGCAGCTGTCCGCCGGCGCCCTGTACCGCAAGCAGTTCATGAACTACACGGTGAGCGACTTCGCCGTGCTCGATCCGACCACCACCACCTGCCAGATCCTGCAGGAAGCCTGCGGCTCGCCCGGCCGTGGCAGCTTCAACGTCAAGGAGGTTTACGCCGAGACGCTGATCCCGCTGCTTTCCGACCAGCCATGGGCCCACTCGCTGAACCTCGACCTCGGCGTGCGCTCGTCCAACTACAGCACCACCGGCACCACCACCAACGGCAAGATCGCGATCGAGTGGCGCCCTGTTGCCGACCTGCTGGTACGCGGCACCATCTCCCAGGTGTTCCGTGCGCCGAACCTCAACGAGCTCTACGACGGCCGCACCCTGGTCCAGCCGAACCTGAACGACCCCTGCGTCGGACGCACCGCGGCCGACCTGGCGGCGCATCCGGCCGCCTGCCAGTTCGTGCCGGTGAACTGGGCCGGCAACTCGCCCGCGCAGGTCAACACGTTCTATTCGGGCGCCTCCACCGTCGGCGCGACGCTGAAGCCCGAGAAGGGCAAGTCGATCAACCTCGGCCTGGTCTACGACCCCGACTGGCTGCCCGGCGTGTCCACCAGCCTCGACTTCTGGCACATCTACCTGCGGGATACGCTCACGGCGATCCAGGCCGACACGGTGGTCAGCTCCTGCTACAACAACAACGCGAGCCCGTACTGCTCGTTCATCCATCGCGAGGACAACACCAGCCGCCAGCCCGGCCAGGTGTTCCTGATCAACACGCCGGTGGTCAACCTGGGCACCCTCAGCACCACCGGCATCGACTACACGCTGCGCTACAAGATCCCGCATTTCGACCTGGGCAGCGTGGATCCGGGCAACTTCCGCGCCGGCCTCAGCACCAGCTACACCTCGACCTACAAGGTCAACGCCACGCCGGGCGAGCCGAACACCAAGACGGTCAACTACGCCGGCACCTTGAGCCCGCAATTCGGCAACATCTCGCGCTGGCGCGGCACGGTCACGCTCAATTGGGACAAGGGCAACTGGAACGCCCAGTGGCAGTCGCGCTACATCAACAAGCTGACCGCCCTCAATGCCGACGCCGCCATCGCCGGGGTGAACATCCCGATGGCTTCGGTGATCTACCACTCGATCCAGCTGGGCTACGCGGTGCCATCGATCCACACCCGCTTCGACGTCGGCGTGGACAATCTCAGCAACAAGCTGCCGCCGCTGGTCTACCAGAACGGGGCGAACTACAACGTGGATACCGCCACGTACGACGTGCTCGGCCGCTACTACTGGGCGCGGGCGACGATCAAGTTCTGATCGCCTGAGCAAACCGGCAGCAAACGGGAGGGCCGCGAACATTCGCGGCCCTCTTGCATAATGGGTTACGCAAGACCATCGACGGAGAAGGCATGCCCACCGCGAGCACGGATCTGGCCGGCGCCATGGCTGGCGCCTGGAACGCCGGCGAACCGGAGCGGGTGATTGCCCTGGCCGCACAGGCCACGCCGGCGCAGGCGAGCGACGAAAGCGTGCTGCTGCTGCTCGGCCTGGCGCAACAGGCAACCGCGCGCCTGGCGCAGGCCGTGGCCACCTTCCGGCGGCTGGCGCAGCGGCGACCGGACGTCTCGGCCTACTGGAACAACCTGGCCGTGGTCAGCCGCCAGGCGGGCGATCTCGCCGGCGCCGAACAGGCCCTGCTGACCGCGCTGACGCTGGCGCCGGACGACGCCGAGCTGCACTACAACCTCGGCCTGCTCCATACGCAGCAACGGCGTTGGCTGCCGGCCAGGCAGGCGCTGCTGGATGCGGCGCAGCTGGACCCGCATTTCATCGAAGCCCGGCTGCAGGCGGCGTACGCCTGCTATGTCTGCGGCGACAACACCCGCCAGGAAGCCATGCTGAGCGGCGCCGGCGACTGGCCGGCGCAACCGGCCGAGCAAGCCCTGGTGCTGTCCGCCATGCTGTCGGTCCAGGGCAACCTGGACGCGGCGCTGCGCACGCTGGCGCATGCGCAACTGCCCGACGGAGCGGCGGCCGGGAGCATGCGCTTGCGCATCGCTGCGCAACGCGTCCTGCTGTACGAAAGAAACAACCGGATCGACGCAGCGCAAGACGAACTGCGGCAGTTGCCGTTGGCCGCGCTCGACGCCCTGCTGCCGGATGAACAGCAAGCCCGCGCCGATGGCTGGCGCGCACACGCCGCACTGGCCATGCGCAGCGGCGCGCATGCCGAGGCCGACGCGCTGTACCAGCGCGTGCTCGCCTGCGCCATCGACGACGAGAGCCGGGCCAGTGCCGCCTTCGGCCTGGCTTCCGCCCGCGATCGGCAAGGCCGCTACCCCGAGGCGTGGCAGGCCCTGCAGCAGGCGCACGCGATCCAGCTCGACACCGCCCGGAACGTGGTGCCGGAACTGCTGGCCACCGACAGCCGACCGTTGCAGGTGGCAGGCGGCAACGTCGCGCGCGGCACCTGTGCCGACTGGAAACCGCTGTCCTCGCCCGGCAGCCGACAGAGTCCGGTCTTCGTGGTCGGCTTCCCCCGTTCCGGCACCACCTTGCTGGAACAGATGCTCGACGCCCATCCGGATTTCCGGTCGATGGACGAGCGCGCCTACGTCCACGACCTGATCGAAGGCATGGAGCTGGTTGGCCAGCGGTATCCCGAGGATCTGGCGAGCCTGACGCAGCAGGACGCCGATCAGCTGCGCAGCGTCTACCGGCGCATGGTCGGCGAGGTGCTGCCCGACCTCGGCGGACGCCGCCTGGTGGACAAGAATCCGCTCAACATGCTGTGCCTGCCGATGATCATGCGGCTGTTTCCGCACGCGCGGATCATCCTGTGTCTGCGCCACCCGTGCGACGTGCTGCTCAGCTGCAGCATGCAGCCGTTCCGCTCGCCGGCTTTCATGGTGCTGTGCTCGTCGCTGCAGCGCCTGGCGCAGGGCTACGCCGGCGCCTTCGAGCAGTGGTACCGTGACGTCGAGGCTTGTGCGCCGCAGGTGCTGGAGTGGCGCTACGAATCGGTGGTCGACCAGTTCGACGCGCAGGTCGCCCGCCTGGGGCAATTCCTCGACATCGCCGACACGTCGCCGATGACGCGTTTTGCCGAACACGCCCGGCGCAAGCGTTTCATCAGCACGCCCAGCTACGCGCAGGTCACCGAGGGCGTCCATCGCAAGGCGGTCGGGCGCTGGCAGCACTATCGCGAGCAGTTCGAGCCGGTGCTGCCGGTGCTGCAGCCGTGGCTCGACCGCCTCGGCTACGAGGCGTAGGAGCCCGCTGGCGGGCGATGCTTTGGAGCCGGGAGCCGGGGTTTGAAAAGCAAAGGCAAAAGCATCGCCCGCCAGCGGGCTCCTACCCGCAGAACGAAGAAGGCAGCGCCATGCGCTGCCTTCTTCGTTTCGCCAGAGCGGGTACTCAGTGTGCGACGCTGCTTGCGGCCGGTGCAGGTACGCTGGCCAGCGCGTGGGGCGAGAACCTGCCGCCGTACGGCAGCACTTCGGCGGCCAGCTGCGGGTCGGCCTTGATCATGCCGATCGCATCGAACAGGATGTGCGCGGTCTCGTTGAGCTGCACGTCCTTCGCCTTCTTCGCCTCCTTCTCCTGCTTGAGCTCGCTCTTCAGGCTGCGCTCGTTCGCGTTGAGGCCGTCGTCCAGGCTGCTGGCCTCGTCGGCGAGCGAGGCGTCGGTGCCGTCGATGGCCTTGTGCCGCGCGCGGAAATCGGCCTGGACCGCCTCCAGCTGCTTGCGCTCGACCTCGCGCGTGGCGAAGTTCAGCGAGATCGCGGTCTTCGCGCGCATCGTGCGGTACTGCGCCAGTTCGTCCAGCATCAGCTTCCACGCCGGCGACTGCGCCACGCGCTCGGCGTGCTTCTGCTGCAGCTGCGGCAGGTAGGCGTTGAGGTTCGCCACCGCCTGGTAATCGGCCGGCGCGATCTGGGTCCACTTCAGCGCGTTGTCGTAGGTCGACTCGCCGAAGTCCTTGTCGTCGCCGTTCTTCGGGAACGCGATGTCCGGCGTCACGCCCTTCAGCTGGGTGGAGCCGCCGTTGATGCGGAAGAATTCCTGGATGGTCATCTTCAGCTCGCCCAGCTGCGGCTTCTCGCTGTCGCTCTGCGCGAAGCGGTCCAGGTCGACCAGGTTCTGCACGGTGCCCTTGCCGAAGGTCGGCTCGCCGATGATCAGGCCGCGATGGTAATCCTGGATCGCCGCGGAGAAGATCTCCGACGCCGACGCCGTGCCGCGGTTGACCAGCACCGCCAGCGGCCCGCTCCAGGCCATGCCCGGGTCGTCGTCGCCCTGCTCCTCGACCTCGCCCTTGGAGTCGCGCACCTGCACCACCGGGCCCTTGTCGATGAACAGGCCGGTCAGCGAATTGGCCTCGGCCAGCGAACCGCCGCCGTTGTTGCGCAGGTCCACCACCACGCCCTGCACGCCCTCATGCTTCAGCTCGCCGAGCAGGCGGGCGACGTCGCGGGTGGCGCTCTTGAAATTCTTGTCGCCGGCACTGCGCGCGCCGAAGTCGGAGTAGAACGTGGGCAGCTCGATCACGCCGATCTTGCGGGTGACGTCACCGTCCTTGATCTCCACGACCTTCTTTTTCGCCGCCTGCTCCTCGATGCTGACCTTCTTGCGCACCAGGCTGACCATCTCGTGCTTGCCGTCCACGCCGACGTCGGCGGGGATGACCTCCAGCCGCACGGTGGTATCCTTTTTGCCGCGGATCAGGTTGACCACGTCGTCCAGCCGCCAGCCGATCACGTCGACGATCGGGCCGTTGTCGCCCTGGCCGACGCCGACGATGCGGTCGCCGACCTGGATCCGGCCGGACTTGGCGGCCGGTCCGGCCGGCACCAGCTCGCGCACCTGGGTGTAGTCGTCGCGCGGCTGCAGCACCGCGCCGATGCCTTCCAGCGACAGCTTCATCGAGATGTCGAAGTTCTCCGCCGCGCGCGGGCCGAGGTAGTCGGTGTGCGGGTCGGTGGTCTCGGCGTAGGCGGTCATGAAGGTCTGGAACGCGTCCTGGCCGTCGAGCTGCCTGACCCGCTCGATGTAGCCGGCGTAGCGCTTGTCCAGCGTCTTGCGGATCTCCGCGTCGCCCTTGCCGGCCAGCTTCAGCCGCAGCCAGTCGTTCTTGGTGCGCTTGCGCCACAGGTCGTCCAGCGCAGCCTGGTCCTTCGGCCAGTCGGCGTGCTCGCGGTCGAAGGTGTAGCTCTCGTCGGCGGCAAAGTCGAAGCCCTGCTTGAGCAGGCCGCGCGCGTAGTTCATGCGCTCGACCGCGCGCTGCACGTAGAGGTTGAACACCGCGAACGGCGCGGACAGGTCCTGGTTCCAGATCGCGTCGTCGAGCTGGGTCTTCAGCGGCGCGAACTTGGCCATGTCGGCCTGGGTGAAGAACACCTTCTCGCTGTCCAGCAACTTGAAGTAGGCGTTGTAGATGCGCGCCGACATCGCATCGTCGAGCGGCTGCGCGTCGTAGTGGAAACGGGTCAGGAAGCGTGCCGACAGCTGCGCGGCCTGCGCTTCCTCGGGGGTGGACGTGAGCGGCCAAGTCGCCGCCTTGCGGGCCTTGCCGGCACCGAGGTCGGCGGCCGACTGCGCGAGCGCGCAGGTCGCGGTGAAGGCAAGCAGCAGGACCAGCGCGGGACGAAATTTCATGGAGGCTCTCAGGCTGACTCGGTGACACCGGCTGCATGGGCCTGCAGGTCGGCGTGGTAGGACGAACGCACCAACGGACCGGAGGCGACGTGGTGGAACCCCATCGCCTCGCCTTCCTCGCGCAGCGCGTCGAATTCGTCGGGCGTCCAGTAGCGCACCACCGGATGATGGTGCGGCGTGGGCTGCAGGTACTGGCCGATGGTGATCATCTCGACGTCATGGGCGCGCAGGTCGTGCATGGTTTCCAGCACCTGCTCGTGCGTCTCGCCCAGGCCGAGCATGATGCCGGACTTGGTCGGCACCTGCGGGTGCTGCGCCTTGAAGCGCTTCAGCAGATCCAGCGACCACCGGTAGTCGGCGCCGGGGCGCACTTCGCGGTACAGGTGCGGCACGGTTTCCAGGTTGTGGTTGAACACGTCCGGCGGGAAGTCCTTCAGCACTTCCAGCGCGCGCTCCATGCGGCCCTTGCCGCGGAAATCCGGGGTGAGGATCTCGATGCGGATGTTCGGGCTGGCGTGGCGCGTGGCGCGGATGCAGGCGGCGAAGTGCTCGGCGCCGCCATCGCGCAGGTCGTCGCGGTCGACCGAGGTGATCACCACGTACTTCAGGCGCATGTCGGCGATGGTCTCGGCCAGCCGCGCCGGCTCCAGCGGATCGGGCGCCACCGGGCGGCCATGCGCCACATCGCAGAACGAGCAGCGCCGCGTGCACACCTCGCCCAGGATCATGAAGGTGGCGGTGCCCTTGCTGAAGCACTCGTGGATGTTCGGGCAGGAGGCTTCCTCGCACACGGTGATCAGCGAGTTCTCGCGCAGGCGCGCCTTCAGCTGCTGCACGGCGTTGCCCTGCGGCAGCCGCACGCGGATCCAGCTGGGCTTGCGCAGGGTCGGCACGCTGGTGTCGAAACCAGCGCGGTTCAGCGCGATCTTGTCGTTGCCCAGCTGCTTTTCACCCGCGGGCGCGCCGCTGACGACGGCGATCGGGATGACCTTGGGAGAGGTGGACATTTCGCTCATGTAGACAGCTCAGACCGCGGCGCGGGCGGGGAGTTCGGGCAGGATGGGGGCGGCGGGCTCGGCGACGAAGCCGAACTGGCGGCAGAACTCCTCCACCAGCACGTCCTCGACCGCGGCCAGCTGCGACGGGCCGCCCAAGTCTAGCAGCTGCGTGACCGCCAAACCCTTGTAACCGCAGGGGTTGATGCGGTGGAACGGCTCCAGGTCCATGGCCACGTTGAAAGCCAGCCCGTGGAAGCTGCAGCCGCGGCGCACGCGCAGGCCGAGCGCGGCGACCTTGGCGTCGGCCACGTAGACGCCGGGGGCGCCCTCGCGGCGCGCCGCGATCACGTTCCAGTGCGCCAGCGTGTCGATCAGCGCCTGCTCGATCCGGTGCACCAGCTCGCGCACGCCCACGCCGGCGCGGCGCAGGTCGATCAGCGGGTAGCCGACGATCTGGCCGGGGCCGTGGTAGGTCACCTGGCCGCCGCGGTCGACCGGGATCACCGGGATGTCGCCCGGCGCCAGCACGTGCTCCATCTTGCCGGCCTGGCCCAGGGTGAACACCGGGTCGTGCTGCAGCAGCCAGAATTCGTCGGGCGTGCCGGCGGTGCGGTTGTCGGTGAACGCGCTCATCGCCTGCCAGGTCGCCGCGTACGGCTGACGGCCGAGGCGACGGATGGCCAAAGGCAGGGGATCGGGATTGGGGAATGGCGAATCGGCGTTCACGGTTGGCGAAGGGAATCAGGAAAGAGGGGACGGGCAATCGTTGTTTGAGGCGAGAAGCGTGCAAGGGGTGCTCATGCTGGCTGCCCAAGCCGGGCACCAGGAACGCTGGCTTTCCCTGCTTCCGATTCCCTATTCCCTGCCCTCACAGCGTGTACCGGATATCCGGGTCGGCACGCAGCGCATGATGCGCCGCCTCGTACTGCTCGCGGCTGTCGCAGCGGAAGCTCACCGTGACCGAGACGAAGTTGCCCGCGCCGGAGTGCCGGTGGCGCACGGTCTCGTGCAGCACGTGCAGGCCGGCGCGCTCCAGCAGTTGCGGCACGTGGGTCGGCAGGTTCGCGCTGGCGCTGCCGACCGCGGTGATCTCGAACTCGCCGGGAAACTGGAAGCCCTTGCCTTCCTGCTTCGCCTTGCTGAAGTCGATCGGCCGTATCACTTCGCACCCGCGTCCTTGGCCGGTGCTTGCGCGTCGACCTTCTTGTCGCTGTGGAACCACAGCAGGATGCTGTCCCACAAGCGCGAGAAGAAGCCGCCCTGCGGCGCGTCGGCCAGCGCCACCAGCGGCACGCTCTGCACCGGCTGGCCGTCCAGCGTGATGCGCAGCGTGCCGATCTGCTGGCCCTTGCTGAACGGCGCGATCAGCGTGGCGGGAATGTCCATGGTCGCCTTGAGCTGGTCGTACTGGCCGCGCTTGACGGTGACCAGCACGTCGTCGGCCACGCCCAGCGGCAGCTGGTTGGCCGCGCCCTTCCACAACCGCGGCGTGGCCAGCGGCTTGCCGGCACCGTACAGCTTGTGCGTCTCGTAGAAGCGGAAGCCGTAGTTGAGCAGGGCCATCGCCGAATCGGCGCGTGCCTTCTCGCTGCTGGCACCCATCACGATCGCGATCATGCGTGCATCGCCCTGCTTCGCCGAGGCGGCCAGGCAGTAGCCGGCGGCCGCGGTGTGGCCGGTCTTGATGCCGTCCACGCTGGGGTCGCGCCACAGCAGCGTGTTGCGGTTGTGCTGCTTGATCCCGTTCCACTCGAACTCCTTGACCGCGGAGATCGCGTAGTCCTCGGGGAAGTCGTGGATCAGCGCGCGCGACAGGATCGCGATGTCGTGCGCGGTGGTGTAGTGGTTCGCGATCGGGTAGCCGGAGGCGTTCTCGAAGTTCGAATTGACCATGCCCAGCTGCTTGGCGTATGCGTTCATCAGCCCGGCAAACGCCGGCTCGGAGCCGGCGGTGTGCTCGGCCAGCGCGATCGCCGCGTCATTGCCGGACTGGATGATCATGCCGTACAGCAGGTCCTTCAGCGGCACCTGGCTGTTGAGCTTGAGGAAACTGGTGGAGCCGTCGGTGCCGGCGCCGCCGCCGCGCCAGGCGTTCTCGCTGATGGTGACCGGGTCGGTCATGTGGATCTTGCCGTTGGCGATCTCGGCCGAGACCACGTAGTCGGTCATCACCTTGGTGATCGAGGCCGGCTCCACGCGCTGGTCGGGTTCCTTGCTGGCGAGCATCTGGCCGGTGGCGTAATCCATCAGCACCCAGCTCTTGCCGTCGACGTCCGGCGGCGGCGGCACCGGCGCGTCCGGTACCACCGGACGCGGCACCGGCGACGGGCGCGGCGGCGTCTGGGCAACGGCAACACCGACCAGCAGGACGGCGGCGAACGGGGTCAGGGTACGGCGGAAAAAATTCATCGTGTGGTTCAGTCCGGTAGCTGGATGCCGGCATCGCCGACATGATGGAAAAAAGCTGCGCAAATCCTGCTCAGTCTACCGCGACCTGGGGTCGCGGCAGACCCATGCCCTCGATCCGCGTGGTGACTTGGTCGGCCCGATCCACGCTGGCCAGCGGCCCGACCCGCACCCGGCGCACGCGCTGACCGTTGATCACCGCCTCGCTCACCTGCACCGCGCCGAGATTGGCCCGGCGCAGGCGCTGGGCCAGCCGATCGGCGTTGTCCGCGTCGGCGAACGCACCCACCTGCAGGTAGATCCCGGGATGTCCGCTTGTGACCACGGTCGGCGGCGGCAGTTCCTGCAGCGGCTGGCCGGGGTCGATCCCGCGCACCTCGACCAGGCCGGTGCCCTTGGGCCAGATGCCGATCTTCACCGCGGCGGCGTAGGACAGGTCGATCAGCCGGTTGTCGTGGAACGGACCGCGGTCGTTGACCCGCACGATCACGCTCTTGCCGGTCTCCAGGTTGGTGACGCGCGCGTAGCTGGGCAGCGGCAGCGTGGTGCTGGCCGCGCTGAACGCATACATGTCGTAGGTCTCCAGGCTGGAGGTCTTGTAGCCGTGGAACTTGTTGCCGTAGAACGAGGCGATGCCGCGCTCGTCGTAGCCGCGCGCGCTGGGCAGCACGCGATAGGTCTGCCCGCGCACGGTGTAGGGCGACTTGTTGCCGTACAGCGAGCGCGGCTCCGCCTTCGGCACCGGCTCGACCAGCTGGCTGACGTCGAGCGGCGGCGGTACGCTGTCTTCGCCGTCGCGATAGCGGCTGCCCTGCGGCTTGCTGAGGTCGTCATGGAAAGCGTCGCCACCGCGGGAGCGTGACTGATCCCGGGCGCCATCCTGCCGGCTGCCACCATGGGACGGCTTGGTCCGGTGGCTGCCGCAACCGGCCAGCAGCAGGATCGCCGCCAGCGCGGCCGCCGCGCGCAGCGCCCTCATCGCGCCACTTCCGCCTGGCCCACGCCGGCGGCAATCGCCTGCGCCAGCTGGTCGACCGCCATCGCGTACAGCGGGCTGCGGTTGTAGCGGGTGATCACGTAGAAGTTCTGGAAGGTGAACCAGTACTCCGGCCCGCGCGCGCCTTCCAGTGTCTGCAGGCTGCTGGGTTCGGCCGGCGACAGCGGCTGCAGCGGCGCGTAGCCCCAGGCCTCCAGTTGCTCCAGCGGCCACTGCGGCTTGGCGTCCTTCACCGCGATCGGCCTGGCCGCGCCGTCCGGCTGCGCCCGCGCCGCCACCGGGCCTCCGGCGATCCAGCCGTGCTTCACGAAGTAATTCGCCACGCTGGCAAAGATGTCCGGCAGTGAATTCGACAGCTCGATATGGCCATCCTGATCCGCGTCCACCGCGAAATCGCGGATGCTGGTGGGCATGAACTGGCCCCAGCCCTGCGCGCCGGCGTAGGAGCCGGTAAGGGTGTCGATCGGCCCAGCCAGGCGGTTGTCCGGCATCTCCAGCAGTTCCTTCAGCTGCTCGCGGAAGAACGTCGCCCGCGGCGGGTAGTACAGGCCCAGCGTGACCAGCGCGTCGAGCACCTTGTACTTGCCGGTGTTGCGGCCATAGCTGGTCTCCACGCCGACGATCGCCACGATGTACTCGGGCGCCACGCCGTACTGCCTGCCGATCTGCTCCAGCAATGCCCGATGCGCGCGGTAGAACGCGACGCCATCGGCGATGCGCTGCTCGGTCAGGAAGATCGGCCGGTAGTCCTTCCACGGCTTGGCCTCGGCCGGGCGGCTGATCGCATCGAGGATGGCCTGCTGCCTCGTCGCGCCGTCGAGCAGCGCATTCAGCGCCTGCGGACTCTTGCCGGTCTCGCGCGCCACCTCGCGCACCAGCTCGGCCTGGCCGGGATGCGTCGTCGCCGTGGCCGGGGTCGGCGCGCCCATCCACAGCAAGGCGAGGATGGCGAGGAAACGGACCGGGAACGGCATGGGTGCAACTGTCATGTCGTGGCTTCGCTCACAGAACAACGATGTCGTCGAAAGCCTAACACGCACGCGGGCGCAACTCCGGGTGAAGGGCGGGCGGAAAACCGGCAACGTTCAGAGGTGCATCTTGCGGTTCGCGTGGATCGACATCAGCACGCCGAAGCCGGTCAGCAGCGACACCGCCGAGGTGCCGCCGTAGCTGATCAGCGGCAGCGGCACGCCGACCACCGGCAGCATGCCGGCGACCATGCCGCCGTTGACGAACACGTAGACGAAGAAGCTCATGCCGATCGCGCCGGCGAGCAGGCGCGAATAGGTGTCGCGCGCCTCCATCGCGATCCACAGGCAGCGGCCGATGATGAACGCGTACAGCGCGAGCAAGGCGGCCACGCCGACCAGGCCGAACTCCTCGGAGAACACCGCGAAGATGAAGTCGGTGGTGTGCTCGGGCAGGAAATCCAGCCGTGATTGCGTGCTGTGCAGCCAGCCCTTGCCGAAGACGCCGCCGGAGCCCACCGCGATCTGCGACTGGATGATGTGCCAGCCGTTGCCGAGCGGGTCGGACTCGGGGTTGAGCAGGGTCAGCACGCGCTCGCGCTGGTACTGGTGCATGAAGTGCCAGCCGACCGGGATCATGCCGGCGACCGCGCCGAGCAGCAGGCCGATGCGCCACCATGCCATGCCGGACAGGAACAGCGCGAACGCGCCGGCCGCGGTCACCAGCACGGCGGTGCCCAGGTCCGGCTGCTCGGCGATCAACCCCGCCGGAATCGCGATCAGCAGGCCGACCATCACGATGTCCTTCCAGCCGGGCGGCAGCTGGCGCGGGTGCAGGTACCAGGCCACCATCATCGGCATGGTCAGCTTGAGCAGTTCGGACGGCTGGAAGCGCATGAAGCCGAGGTCCAGCCAGCGGATCGAGCCGCGGCCCTCGCCCAGGATCGCCACCACCACCAGCAGTGCGGTGCTGCCGGCGTACAGCCACGGCGTCCAGCCGCGCAGCACCGCCGGCGGGATGCGCGACACTACCAGCAGCAGCGCGCCGCCCAGCACGAAACGGGCGGCCTGGCCGCCGACCAGCGCCAGATTGCCGTCGCCGGCGCTGTACAGCGTGACCAGCCCGGTCAGCGCCAGCACGAACAGACCAAGCGCCAGCGGCAGGTCGATCCGCGGCCGGCTGAGGAGGCGGCGCGCGAAACGGCGCGCCCGTGCGTACAGCGCCTCGATCATGGCGTGCCCCCGCTGCTCGTCGCCTGCGCCGGCAGATCCTCGAGCGGCTCGCTGTCTTCCACGCCGGCGTCGGGCGAAACGTTCCCGGCCGGCACGGCAGCCGGCGCCAACGGCGCGACCGACACCGGCAGGCGTTTCGCGTCGGCAATCACGCCACCGCGCCCGGCCAGCCAGGTATCGAGAATCGCGCGCACGATCGGTCCGGCTGCCTCCGCGCCCCAGGCACCGGATTCGAGGATCGCCGCCACCGCGACCTGCGGGTTGTCGGCCGGCGCGTAGGCAACGAACCAGGCGCGGTGGCGGGTGGCCAGATAGGCCGTGTTGCGATTAGTGTCATAGGCCTCGGAGGTACGCGAGAATCGCTCGGCAGTGCCGCTCTTGCCTGCCATCAGGTACGGGAAGCCGACGCCCAGCTTGCGGCCGGTGCCCCGGGCGCCGTAGATCACCTGCTGCATGCCCTGGTTCACCACGTCCCAGTCGGACGGCTTGCGGATCAGCGACGGTCCGCTGGGCGGATTGGCCAGTGCCTGCGGCTTCGCGTTGACGCCGTCCTGGGTGGCCATCACCACGCGCGGCGCGTACGGGATGCCGTGGCCGGCGAAGGTGGCGATCGCATGGCTCAGCTGCAGCGGGGTGACCGCCCAGAAACCCTGGCCGATGCCGGCGATCACCGTCTCGCCGGGATACCACGGCTGCCTGAGGTTCGCCGCCTTCCACTCGCGCGAGGGCAGCACGCCGGACGACTCGCCGATCAGGTCGATCCCGGTCGGCCGGCCGAAGCCGAACTTGCCCATGTATTCGCTGAGCCGGTCGATGCCCATGTCCAGCGCGAGCTTGTAGAAATACGTGTTCACCGACTGCTCGATGGCGCCGACCAGATCGACCCGCCCCACGCCGCCGCGCTGGTCGTCGCGGTAGCCGCGCTGCTGGCCGGGAATGTAGAACACGCCGGTGGAGACCACGCTGTCCTGCGGCGTGCGCATGCCGGTCTCCAGCCCGGCCAGGCCGATCAGCGGCTTCACCGTGGAGCCGGGCGGGTACACGCCGCGCAGGGCGCGGTTGTACAGCGGCTTGTCGGGGTCGTTGGTCAGCGCGGCGTAGTCGGCCTGGCTGATGCCGTTGACGAACAGGTTGGGATCGAAGCTGGGCACGCTGACCATCGCCAGCACCTGGCCGTTGCGCGGATCGATCGCCACCGCCGCACCGGGGCGGCCGTCGAACGCCGCCTCGGCGGCCTTCTGCAGGCGCACGTCGAGGCTCAGGTAGAGGTTCCTGCCGGGCGTGGGCGCGTGTGTTTCCAGCACGCGCTGGGTGCGCCCGTCGGCATTCACTTCCAGCAGCTCGTAGCCCGGCGTGCCGTGCAGGATGTTCTCGTAGGAGCGCTCGATGCCGCTGCGGCCGACGTGGCTGGTGCCCTGGTAGCGCTGCGGATCGAGCCGTTCCAGGTCGTCCGCATCGATGCGCCCGACATAGCCCACCACGTGCGCGAACAGCCCGCCGAAGGGATAGCGCCGGGTCAGGTAGGGCACCACGTCCACGCCGGGAAAGCGCCAGCGGTTCACCGCGAAGCGGGCGATCTCGTCTTCGCTCAGGCGCAGCTTCAGCGGCACGCTCTCGAAGCGCCGGCTCTGCCTGAGCTGCTTGCGGAACGCGTCCAGGTCGTCCTGGTCCAGCGGCACCACCTGGCCCAGCCGCTCCAGCAGCGCCGGCATGTCCTTGACCTGTTCGGGCACCACTTCCAGCCGGAACGCCGGCACGTTGTCGGCCAGCAGCACGCCGTTGCGGTCGTAGATCAGCCCGCGTGCCGGCGGGATCGCGCGCGGCTTGACCCGGTTGGCCTGCGAACGGGTGACGAACTCGTCGTGATGCAGCACCTGCAGGAACACGAAGCGGCCGACGAGCAGGCACAGGCACAGTACGATCAGCACGAAGCCGGCCAGCGCGCGACGCCGGAACAACAGGCTTTCGCCGCGGGGGTCCTTGATCGAACGCCGGGGTTTCATGTCACGGGTTCACGGCTCATTGGATCCGCAGCCGCGCGCGCAGGTCGTCGAGCAGCAAGAACAGGAACGGCCATAGTGCAGCGCCGACGAACGGCGAGATCCACCAACTGGCCGGCGGCAGCGAGGCGCCAGCCAGCACGCGCACGATCAGCAGCAGGATGCGGTCGTTCAGTAGCAGCGCCAGCACCGCCAGCGCCTGTTGCCACATCGGGAAGAAGCGCAGCCGCGAACGGAAACGCAACGCGATGAACGCCAGCGCGCACAGGCGCAGCGCCTGCTCACCCAGCACCACGCCGTTAAGCAGGTCCGCCGCCAGACCCACGCTGAAGGCCAGCCCCAGGGTGACCCGGTCTTCCGATTCCAGCGACCAATACAACAGGACCAGGGCCGGCCAGTACGGCTTGAACGGCTCCAGCACGCCGGGCAGCGGCACCAGCATCGACACCAGCGCGAACACCAGCGTGCCGACGAACCACCACAGGCTCAGGCGTTGCCGGTTCATCGCGGCGCTCCGACGGCTGCCGGCGGGGCGGCCGAGGTGGCGCCGGTCGGCGCCAGATCAGTCGGCGGCCCCATCGGCGTCACCGGCGCCGGCGGGCCATCCGGCTCGGCCAGGTCGTGCAGCAGCAGCACGTCCTCGCCGCGGTCGAGATCCGCTGCCGGCTGCGCCATCGCCACCAGGAACATGCCGGTCGCCGAGGGCGCCACCGAGCGCACCTCACCGACCGGGAAGCCCGGCGGGAAGCGCCCGCCGATCCCCGAAGTGAGCAGCTTGTCGCCCGCGCGCACGTCGGCCGCCAGCGGAATGGTCGGCAAGCTGAGCTGGTCGCCGTCGCGCGAGCCGTAGGCCACCGTGCGCAGGCCGGTGCGTTCGATCACCACCGGGATCGCATGCGCCGGATCGGTGATCAGCATCACCACCGAGGTGGTCGGCAGCACTTCCTTCACCTGGCCCATCACGCCGTGCGCGTCGATCACCGGCTGACCCGGCCTGACGCCGTCGCGGGCGCCCATGTTCAGCGTGAGCCGATAGCGGTAGGCGCCGAGATCCACGCCGATCACCCGTGCCAGCTGCACGTTCAGCTCCAGGCTGTGCTGGGTGTCGAGCAGTTCCTTCAACCGCTGGTTCTGTTCGGCCACCGCAGCCATCCGGTTCAACTTGGCGTTCGCCAGCAGCAGGTCTTCGCGCAGGCGCTGGTTCTGCTCGGTCAGCCGCTGGCGATCGGCGAACGCCACGCTCACGGTGCGAATCCCGACCGCCGGCAGGCCGGCCAGCCGGTATACCGGCTCGACCACGGCCGAGGCGGCATAGCGCAGGCGCCACAGCCAGCCGTTGCGATGGTCGAGCACCATCAGCACCACGGCCAGTGCGAGATAGACGATCAGCCGCAGCGTGCCGGCGGCATTGCCGGCGAACAGCGGCGAGGACTCGTCACGGGTGCGCGCCATCGTGGACGCGGCTTATTCGGGCGCGAAGAAATCGCTGCCGTGCTGATCGATCAGCTCCAGCGCCTTGCCGCCGCCACGCGCCACGCAGGTCAGTGGATCGTCCGCCACTTGCACGTGCAGGCCGGTCTCCTCGGAGATCAGCCGGTCCAGATCGCGCAGCAGCGCGCCGCCGCCGGTGAGCACGATGCCGCGCTCGGCGACGTCGGAGCACAACTCCGGCGGGGTCTGCTCCAGCGCCGACTTGACCGCCGCCACGATGCCAGCGAGCGGCTCATGCAGCGCCTCCAGGATCTCGTTGGAGTTGATCGTGAACATGCGCGGCACGCCCTCGGCCAGGTTGCGGCCGGAGATCTCGATTTCCTTGACCTCGCCCTGCGGGAACGCACAACCGATCTGCAGCTTGATCCGCTCGGCGGTGGATTCGCCGATCAGGGTGCCATGGTTGCGCCGCACGTAGTTGATGATGGCCTCGTCGAAGCGGTCGCCGCCCACGCGCACCGACTGCGAGTAGACAATGCCGTTGAGCGAGATCACCGCCACTTCCGAGGTGCCGCCGCCGATGTCCAGCACCATCGCGCCGCGCGCCTCGTGCACCGGGATGCCGGCGCCGATCGCGGCAGCCATCGGCTCCTCGATCAGGAACACGTCGCGGGCGCCGGCGCCTTCGGCCGATTCCTTGATCGCGCGGCGCTCGACCTGGGTCGAACCGCACGGCACGCAGACCAGCACGCGCGGACTCGGGCGCAGGAAGCGCGACTTGTGCACCTGCTTGATGAAGTGCTGCAGCATCGCCTCGGTCATGGTGAAGTCGGCGATCACGCCATCCTTCATCGGCCGCACGGTGGCGATGTTGCCCGGCGTGCGGCCGAGCATGCGCTTGGCGTCGCTGCCGACCGCAGCGATCGTGCGCGGGCCGCCGGGGCCGCGATCCTGGCGGATCGCCACCACCGAGGGCTCGTTCAACACGATGCCCTGGCCGCGCACATAGATCAGCGTGTTGGCCGTGCCGAGGTCGATGGAGATGTCGTTGGAGAAGATCCCGCGAAACTTCTTGAACATGGGTCCGCCGTGGTTCGGCCTGGCTAAAAAGTAAGCTCGCCAGTCTAGTCAGCGTGACCGGCATGCGCAAGGACAATAACGTTAAGAAACCCTTGTACAACACGACCATAAGCACACTTTCTGCGCCTCGAAATGAACTGGGGGCCGCCGCCGGAAGTCGCCAATCCGGGCGGATGGCGGTACGATTCACCGCTTTGACCGGAGCCGTCCGGCCCGGCCTCATGCCGGACACGGCTGCCGCTCTTTCCATACCTTGCTCCGGGGGCTCCCGCACACATGTCTGCCGTCATCTGCGGATCGCTGGCCTACGACACCATCATGGTGTTCCAGGACCAGTTCAAGAACCACATCCTGCCCGACCAGATGCACATCCTGAATGTGTCGTTCCTGGTGCCGCGGATGCGCCGCGAGTTCGGCGGCTGCGCCGGCAACATCGCCTACAACCTCAAGCTGCTCGGCGGCGACCCGCTGCCGGTGGCGGCCGTGGGCCAGGATTTCGGGCCGTACCGCAAGCACATGGAGCAATGCGGCATCCGGCTCGACGGCGTGCGCGAATTCGACGACCAGTTCACCCCGCAGTGCTTCATCACCACCGACCTGGACAACAACCAGATCACCGCCTTCCATCCCGGCGCAATGTCCAGTGCGCAGGAAAACCACGTGCGGGACATTCCACAGATCGACTTCGCGATCGTTGCTCCCGACGGCCGCGAGGCGATGCTGCAGCACGTCGACGAGTTCGCCCTGCGCGGCGTACCGTTCATCTTCGACCCGGGCCAGGCAATGCCGCTGTTCAGCGGCGACGAGTTCCGCTCGATGATCGGCAAGTCGACCTACGTGATCGTCAACGACTACGAGTCGCAGCTGCTGCAGGCGCGCACCGGCTGGAGTGCCGCCGAGATCGCCGAGCAGGTGACGGCGTACATCGTGACCCAGGGCCCGCGCGGCTCAGTCATCCACGCCGGCAGCGACACCCACCACATCCCGCCGGCGCGCGAGCGCCAGATCGTGGACCCGACCGGCTGCGGTGACGCTTATCGCGCCGGGCTGATCTTCGGCATCATGCGCGGCAAGGACTGGCCGACGACCGGCCGCATGGCCTCGCTGATGGGCGCGCTGAAAGTGGAGCACCCCGGCACGCAGAATCAGCGCTTCAGCTACGGCGAGTTCGCCGCAGCATTCCTGGACCAGTTCGGTTACGGCCTGGACTGATCGCGGCTTGAAGGCGGGCGCGGTCGCGGCGGCCAGCGCGCCGGCCTTCAATCGACGCGAAAGCCGATGGTGGCGTTCACCGCAGCCAGCCAGCCGCGATACAGCCGCTCACGGCGCGACGCCTCCATCGCAGGCAGGAAGCGCCGGTCAACCTGCCACAACGCCGCAATCTGCTCGCGGCTTTCCCAGAAGCCCACGGCGAGACCGGCCAGGTAAGCCGCGCCCAGCGCCGTGGTCTCGGCGACCTTCGGCCGCAGTACCGGTACGCCGAGCATGTCACTCTGGAATTGCGCCATGAAGTCGTTGGCGATCGCGCCGCCATCCGCGCGGAGTTCCTTCAACGGAATGCTGGCGTCGGCCTCCATCGCGGCCAACACGTCGCGCGACTGATAGGCCATCGACTCCAGCGCCGCGCGCACGACATGCTCCTTGCGCGTGCCTCGCGACAAGCCGAACATCGCGCCGCGCACCTCACTGCGCCAGTACGGTGCGCCCAGCCCGACGAAGGCCGGTACCACATACACGCCTTCGCTGGATTCCACGCTCTCCGCGCACGCCTGTGAATCGCTGGCCCGTGCCAACATCTGCAGGCCATCGCACAACCACTGCACCACCGCGCCGGCGACGAAGATGCTGCCTTCCAGCGCGTACTCGACGGCCCCATCCAGTTCCCACGCAATCGTGGTCAGCAGCCCGTGGCGCGACGGTACGGCCCGGGCCCCGGTATGCATCAGCATGAAGCAGCCCGTACCGTAGGTGTTCTTGGCCATGCCGGGCTCGAAACAGGCCTGGCCGAACAGTGCCGCCTGCTGGTCGCCGGCCACGCCGCTGATCGGCACGCCGGCCGGCACGCCGGGCAGTGCCACGGTGCGGCCGTAGACCTCGCTGCACGAGCGCACCTCCGGCAACATGCTGCGCGGAATATCCAGCATGCGCAGCAGTTCGTCGTCCCACTGCCGCATGTGGATGTCGAACAACAGCGTGCGCGCGGCGTTGCTGACGTCGGTGGCGTGCAGCCCGCCCCCCGTCAGGTTCCAGAGCAGCCAGCTGTCGATCGTGCCGAACAGCAGGTCGCCGCGTTCCGCGCGGGCACGTGCGCCAGCGACATGATCGAGGATCCAGCGGATCTTGCTGCCGGAAAAGTACGCGTCGATCAGCAGTCCGGTCTTCTGGCGCACCAGCGCGGCATAACCCTCCGCCTCCAGCCCCTCGCAGATCGCCAGGCTCTGTCGCGATTGCCAGACGATCGCGTTGTGGACGGGTCGGCCGGTATGGCGATCCCACACCACGGTGGTCTCGCGCTGGTTGGCGATACCGATGCCGGCCAGCTCGCGCGCGCCAACCCGTGCCGCGCCCAGCACCTCGCCAACCGTCGCCAGCACGCTGGCCAGAATCTCCTGAGGATCGTGCTCGACCCAGCCTGGCCGGGGGAAGATCTGACGAAACTCGCGCTGCGCCGAGCCGACCACGCCACCGGCCCGGTCGAACAATATGGCGCGCGAACTGGTGGTGCCCTGATCTATCGCCAGTACATAACGTTGTGCCACAGCCATTCCTTCCACGCGAACCTGCCGGCAAAGATTAGCAAGAGAGCGCGCGCACGGCGGATCCCGGGGGGCTCCGGAGCGGCGCCGAAGGTGTTGGCGCACGGGCGGCAACACGCTGCTGGCCGAGACCCGGGGTGAAGCGCCAGCCGTACCAAAGCCCCCGAGCGTTGCCGTTGGGGGAGTGAGGCTGATAAAGACGAAGGCCTCCCCGGATGGGGAGGCCTTCTAAGGATAAAGCCCCTGGCGGTGACCTACTCTTGCATGGCAAAGCCACACTACCATCGGCGCATGCGCGTTTCACTTCTGAGTTCGGGATGGGATCAGGTGGGACCACGCCGCTATGGCCGCCAGGGAAGGGGTGGGAGCAGCGCTGACGCGCCGGCTCCGCATTTTTGAAGAGTCCGCCACGGATGGCGGGGTTTTGACTCTTCTTTTCGTGAGAGGGATCTCACGTGAGATAAATCGTAAACGAGTGACAAGCGTCGAGGTGAATTCGATATTTGGCAAGTGCCTTGGAACGATCGCTCTTTCGAAGGCTCCGGCCATGGATGGCCGGTAGCTTCGCAGAGGGACCTGCGTAAAACAAAGCCACTTGGGGTTATATGGTCAAGCCGCACGGCTCATTAGTATCAGTTAGCTGAACGCATTGCTGCGCTTCCACACCTGACCTATCAACCACCTGGTCTTGATGGTGCCTTAAGGAGAGTCAAGCTCTCGGGAGATCTCATCTTGGGGCGTGCTTCCCGCTTAGATGCTTTCAGCGGTTATCACTTCCGTTCATAGCTACCGGGCAATGCCTCTGGCGAGACAACCCGAACACCAGCGGAACGTCCACTCCGGTCCTCTCGTACTAGGAGCAGCCCCCCTCAAATCTCCAACGCCCACGACAGATAGGGACCGAACTGTCTCACGACGTTCTGAACCCAGCTCGCGTACCACTTTAAATGGCGAACAGCCATACCCTTGGGACCGGCTACAGCCCCAGGATGTGATGAGCCGACATCGAGGTGCCAAACACCGCCGTCGATATGAACTCTTGGGCGGTATCAGCCTGTTATCCCCGGAGTACCTTTTATCCGTTGAGCGATGGCCCTTCCATACAGAACCACCGGATCACTAAGACCTACTTTCGTACCTGCTTGATCCGTCGATCTCGCAGTCAAGCACGCTTATGCCTTTGCACACAGTGCGCGATGTCCGACCGCGCTGAGCGTACCTTCGTGCTCCTCCGTTACTCTTTGGGAGGAGACCGCCCCAGTCAAACTACCCACCATACACGGTCCCTGACCCGGATTACGGGCCGAGGTTAGAACGTCAAGCACTTCAGGGTGGTATTTCAAGGATGGCTCCATGCAAACTGGCGTCTGCACTTCAAAGCCTCCCACCTATCCTACACAGAAGAACTCAACGTTCAGTGTAAAGCTATAGTAAAGGTTCACGGGGTCTTTCCGTCTTGCCGCGGGAACGCTGCATCTTCACAGCGAATTCAATTTCACTGAGTCTCGGGTGGAGACAGCGCCGCTGTCGTTACGCCATTCGTGCAGGTCGGAACTTACCCGACAAGGAATTTCGCTACCTTAGGACCGTTATAGTTACGGCCGCCGTTTACTGGGGCTTCGATCAAGAGCTTCGCCTTGCGGCTGACCCCATCAATTAACCTTCCAGCACCGGGCAGGCGTCACACCCTATACGTCCACTTTCGTGTTTGCAGAGTGCTGTGTTTTTGATAAACAGTCGCAGCGGCCAGGTTACTGCGACCCTTCAATGCTCAGTCACGCACGTGACCACATCGAAGGGCGCACCTTCTCCCGAAGTTACGGTGCCATTTTGCCTAGTTCCTTCACCCGAGTTCTCTCAAGCGCCTTGGGATTCTCACCCTGCCTACCAGTGTCGGTTTACGGTACGGTTTTTCTACAGCTGAAGCTTAGTGGCTTTTCCTGGAAGCGTAGTATCGGTCACTTCGCCCAAAAGGGCTCGTCTCGGTGCTCGGCATAAAGGATCCCGGATTTGCCTAAGATCCATGCCTACCGCCTTTCCCCGGGACAACCAACGCCCGGTAGACCTAACTTTCTCCGTCCCCACATCGCACTGTAGAAAAGTGCTGGAATATTAACCAGCTTCCCATCGACTACGCATTTCTGCCTCGCCTTAGGGGCCGACTCACCCTGCGCCGATGAACGTTGCGCGAGGAAACCTTGGGCTTTCGGCGTGGGGGCTTTTCACCCCCATTATCGTTACTCATGTCAGCATTCGCACTTCCGATACCTCCAGCAGACTTTACAATCCACCTTCACAGGCTTACGGAACGCTCCTCTACCGCGTGCACTTGCGTGCACACCCCGAGCTTCGGTGCATAGCTTAGCCCCGTTAAATCTTCCGCGCAGACCGACTCGACCAGTGAGCTATTACGCTTTCTTTAAAGGATGGCTGCTTCTAAGCCAACCTCCTGGCTGTCTATGCCTTTCCACATCGTTTTCCACTTAGCTATGACTTTGGGACCTTAGCTGCGGGTCTGGGTTGTTTCCCTTTTCACGACGGACGTTAGCACCCGCCGTGTGTCTCCCGGATAGTCTGTCCTGGTATTCGGAGTTTGCCATGGTTTGGTAAGTCGCGATGACCCCCTAGCCATAACAGTGCTCTACCCCCAGGAAGATTCGTCCGAGGCGCTACCTAAATAGCTTTCGAGGAGAACCAGCTATCTCCGAGTTTGTTTAGCCTTTCACTCCTATCCTCAGCTCATCCCCATCTATTGCAACAGATGTGGGTTCGGTCCTCCAGTGCGTGTTACCGCACCTTCAACCTGGCCAAGGATAGATCACTCGGTTTCGGGTCTACTGCCAGAGACTATGCGCCCTATTCAGACTCGATTTCTCTTCGCCTCCCCTATACGGTTAAGCTTGCCACTGACAGTAAGTCGCTGACCCATTATACAAAAGGTACGCAGTCACCCTTGCGGGCTTCCACTGCTTGTACGTATACGGTTTCAGGGTCTATTTCACTCCCCTCTCCGGGGTTCTTTTCGCCTTTCCCTCACGGTACTAGTTCGCTATCGGTCAGTCAGGAGTATTTAGCCTTGGAGGATGGTCCCCCCATGTTCAGACAAGGTTTCACGTGCCCCGCCTTACTCAATTTCACACAAAGTGCCCTTTCGTCGACTGGGCTATCACCATCTATGGCCGGCCTTTCCATGCCGTTTGACTAGAACACAATGTGCTTTTGGGCTAGTCCCCGTTCGCTCGTCGCTACTCAGGGAATCTCGGTTGATTTCTTTTCCTCCGGGTACTTAGATATTTCAGTTCCCCGGGTTCGCCCTGCATGGCTATGTATTCACCATGCAGTACTCCTTGCGGAGTGGGTTTCCCCATTCGGACATTGCCGGATCAAAGCTTGTTGCCAGCTCCCCGACACTTTTCGCAGGCTGCCACGTCCTTCATCGCCTCTGACTGCCAAGGCATCCACCGTATACGCTTAGTCGCTTGACCATATAACCCCAAGTCGCCTCGGGGCATGCACCCTCCTCAGGTGCAGCCAAGTTACTTCGTTTTCGTGCCTTAACACTTGCCTCGGTTCGGTTCGAACCAAGACGCTTGTCACTCGTTTACTTGTTTTCAAAGAACGTCACACCGGCCTCAATGCCGGATGACTTCAAATCTTGTGTGTGCTGATACTTCACGCGGCGCTTGAGTGGTGGAGCCAGTCGGGATCGAACCGACGACCCCCTGCTTGCAAAGCAGGTGCTCTCCCAGCTGAGCTATGGCCCCATGGTGGGTCTGGGTGGACTCGAACCACCGGCCTCACCCTTATCAGGGGTGCGCTCTAACCACCTGAGCTACAGACCCATGAAAGGTGAACCCCAGAACCCGCGAGCCAAGCTACCTGGTCCCGCTTGACGTGGCCGTAAGCCTCGTTCGAAGCGGCTGTTGTGAAGAGTCCGGCCATGGATGGCCGGTCTTGATGTCTGCTCTTCGCAACAGGGACGTTGCGTAAAGCAAACCCTTCGCGTGAAGTACAGGTGTCTTGTGTGGACGTCTTGCGTGAAGACTCACGCCGTCGTTTCTTGAAAGGAGGTGATCCAGCCGCACCTTCCGATACGGCTACCTTGTTACGACTTCACCCCAGTCATGGACCACTCCGTGGGCGTCGTCCCCCTTGCGGTTAGACTAACGCCTTCTGGAGCAACCCACTCCCATGGTGTGACGGGCGGTGTGTACAAGGCCCGGGAACGTATTCACCGCGGCATAGCTGATCCGCGATTACTAGCGATTCCGACTTCATGGAGTCGAGTTGCAGACTCCAATCCGGACTGGGATCGGCTTTCTGGGATTGGCTCCACCTCGCGGTCTTGCAACCCTCTGTACCGACCATTGTAGTACGTGTGTAGCCCTGGCCGTAAGGGCCATGATGACTTGACGTCATCCCCACCTTCCTCCGGTTTGTCACCGGCAGTCTCCTTAGAGTTCCCACCATTACGTGCTGGCAACTAAGGACAAGGGTTGCGCTCGTTGCGGGACTTAACCCAACATCTCACGACACGAGCTGACGACAGCCATGCAGCACCTGTGTTCCGATTCCCGAAGGCACTCCCGCATCTCTGCAGGATTCCGGACATGTCAAGGCCAGGTAAGGTTCTTCGCGTTGCATCGAATTAAACCACATACTCCACCGCTTGTGCGGGCCCCCGTCAATTCCTTTGAGTTTCAGTCTTGCGACCGTACTCCCCAGGCGGCGAACTTAACGCGTTAGCTTCGACACTGATCTCCGAGTTGAGACCAACATCCAGTTCGCATCGTTTAGGGCGTGGACTACCAGGGTATCTAATCCTGTTTGCTCCCCACGCTTTCGTGCTTCAGCGTCAGTGTTGTCCCAGATGGCCGCCTTCGCCACTGATGTTCCTCCCGATCTCTACGCATTTCACCGCTACACCGGGAATTCCACCATCCTCTGACACACTCTAGCCACCCAGTATCCATCGCCATTCCCAGGTTGAGCCCGGGGATTTCACGACAGACTTAAGTAACCGCCTACGCACCCTTTACGCCCAGTAATTCCGATTAACGCTTGCACCCTTCGTATTACCGCGGCTGCTGGCACGAAGTTAGCCGGTGCTTATTCCTCAGGTACCGTCAGCCCCATAGGGTATTAACCCGTGGTATTTCGCTCCTGATAAAAGTGCTTTACAACCCGAAGGCCTTCTTCACACACGCGGCATTGCTGGATCAGGCTTGCGCCCATTGTCCAATATTCCCCACTGCTGCCTCCCGTAGGAGTCTGGGCCGTGTCTCAGTCCCAGTGTGGCTGATCATCCTCTCAGACCAGCTAGCGATCGTCGCCTTGGTGGGCCATTACCCCGCCAACTAGCTAATCGCACATCGGTTCGTCCTGCCGCGCGAGGCCCGAAGGTCCCCCGCTTTCTCCCGTAGGACGTATGCGGTATTAGTCCCGGTTTCCCGAGGTTATCCCCCACGTCAGGGTAGATCCCGATGCATTACTCACCCGTCCGCCACTCGCCACCCAAGGAGCAAGCTCCTCTGTGCTGCCGTTCGACTTGCATGTGTTAGGCATGCCGCCAGCGTTCAATCTGAGCCAGGATCAAACTCTTCACTTAAGTTTTCGATCAACCGAAGTCGATCTATCTTTCTGAAGCGTATGTTCCCAACCAATCAAAACTCATTACTGACTTTTTACTTGGTGGGACGCTTGCATTGCTTGGACAGGTCGCAACCCTCCAGCACAAGACGTCCACACAATTCACCTGCGCACACTGTCAAAGATCTTCACCTTGCCGACCACCGTTTCGGTGATCGCCCCGTGACCTTTCGTCCCGGGTGAGCCGCCCATTCTACATCGCTTTTTACGACCGTCAACACC
>NZ_AXBJ01000025.1:0-62899 GCF_000473345.1 Rhodanobacter sp. OR87 | reverse complement strand
AGGGATGCTCTGATCAATGAAGTTCGAAACAGCCGTCCAGACGGCCGTGCCAAAACTTCCGGTCTTGTTACATAGAAAGATGACTTTTGAGCAGTTCCAGCACTGTCACGGTGCCGTTTTGCGCCGAATCACCATGATTGGGTGCCTCACGGGCGCACCTCCCCTACGGAAGTCAGCAACGTTCGCCGTGCCATCCAAAGATTTGAGAGTGCGAACAACGTCAGTACCTGCGCGGTGTTCTTGAATAGTCCCTTGAAACGCACTTTTTGATAGCCGAACTGGCGCTTCACCACCCGGAACGGGTGCTCTACCTTGGAACGAACCGCTGCCTTCATGTGTTCGGTGTGCTTCACCGCTTCCTTCAACTCACCTTCGGGCATCGCCTTGACGCTGCCGCGTTTGGCAGCGATGTACCAAGTGCGACCGCGCTTGGCTGCTCGCTTCTCGGCACCCTGGTAACCGGCATCGGCGTACACCGTCTTCTCTTTGCCGTGCAGCAGCTTGTCTACTTCCGTCACGTCACCCACGTTTGCTGGTGTGGTGGTCACCGTGTGCACCAAGCCCGATTCAACGTCCACTCCGATGTGCGCTTTCATGCCGAAGTACCACTGCTGGCCTTTCTTCGTCTGATGCATTTCGGGGTCGCGCTGCTTGTCGCGGTTCTTCGTCGACGACGGAGCCTGGATGATCGTGGCATCCACGATAGTGCCCTGACGCAAGAGCAAGCCCTGTTTACCGAGGTAGGAGTTCACCGTTTCGAGAATCCGAACCGCCAAGCCGTGCTGTTCCAGAAACCGGCGGAATTTGAGAATCGTTGTCTCATCCGGGATCGCCTCCTCGTTCAACTCCAACCCAGCGAAGCGCCGCATTGACTCGATCTCATACAGCGCGTCTTCCATCGCAGGATCGCTCAGCGCATACCATTGCTGCATGAAGTGGATGCGCAGCATGGTCGCTGCTGGCATGGGCGGTCGGCCACGTCGGCCAGACGTCGGATAGGCGGGTGCGATCAACGCCAACAGCGCTTCCCACGGCACCACCTTGTCCATCTCTCCAAGAAATTTCTCCCGCCGCGTCGGCTTCTTCTTGGACTCGAAACTGAGCGAGGCAAAGGAACGTTGCTTCATCGACGGGTGCTTCCTGAGGTCTGTCGCTATGATGCCGCAGATCGGGAATAAATCAGAGCATCCCTAAGCGGCAGCTTCCAGAATGGCAGCATGCATGATGCCGTCCACCAGCGACATTCCCCCGCGACGAGATCCGGCCTGCGCCTGACCTGTGTCGTCGCCGTCACGCTGATCGTGTCCGCCTGCGCCCGCTACGCGCCGTTGCCGCTGGGCCGGGGCGCGGGCGCGGCCGGCGTGGCGCAACTCGTCGCACCCGGTGCCGACATGCCGCCGTCGCTGGCGACGCATCGCTTCGATCCCGCCGACGGGCTGGACGTGACCGAGACGGCGATGCTGGCGGTGGCGAACAGCCCGGCGCTGAAGCTCAAGCGCGACGAACTGGGCGTGGCCCGCGCGCAGGCCTTTGCGGCCGGACTGCTGCCCGACCCGCAACTGAGCCTGGGCGAGGATTTTCCGCAGCACTCCGGCGGCGGTCTGACCACGGCGTTCAACCTCGGCCTCAGCGAAGACATCGGCGCCCTGCTGACGCGTTCGTCGCGCCAGGCGGCGGCGCGCAGCCAGGCCGGGCAGGTGAACCTCGAGCTGCTGTGGGCGGAGTGGCAGACCGTGGCGCAGGCGCGGCTGCTGTTCGACCAGGTGCTGAACCTGCGCGCGCAACAGGCCCGCCTGGCCAGCGAGCAGGCGGCGCTGGAGCAGGTCACGCCCTACATTCATGCCGCGCTGGCCGCCGGCAACCTCACCTACGACAGCGCCAGCGCCGGCCTCAACGCCGCCGCGGACGTGCGCAAGCAGCGGGCCGACAACGCGGTCGCCCTGCACCAGGCCGACAGCGACCTGCACGTGCTGCTCGGGCTGGCGCCGACCGCACCGCTGGAGCTGGTCGGCGCGCCGTACCGGGTCGCGCCCACGGGGGCACAGTTGCAGCAGGCGCTGGCCGACCTGCCGCGTCGTCGGCCGGACCTGCTGGCGCTGCAGGCAGGCTATCAATCGCAGGAAGCCAAACTGCGCGGCGCGGTGCGGGCGCAGTTTCCCGCGTTGAACATCGGCTTCAACAGCGCGCGCGACACCAGCGCCGTCTACACCCACGGTTTCAGCGTCGGCGTCACGCTGCCGCTGTTCGACCGCAACCGCGGCAACATCGCGATCGAGCGGGCGACCCGGCAGCAGTTGAAGGACGACTACGCGTCGCGCGTGCTGACCACGCGCAGCGACATGCAGCGGCTCGCCGCCGATCTCGCCACGCTGGGTCGGCAACGCGACGCCTTGACCGCCCACGCAAGGCAGCTGGCCGACGCCCGCCGCGCGGCCGAACCGGCGTGGCGGCGAGGCCTGCTGGACTGGCCGACCTGGCTGGCGATCCGCAGCCGGTCGCTGGCCGCCGACCTCGACCTGCTCGCCGTGCAACAGCAGCAGGCCACCCAGTCGATCGCGCTGGAAGCGCTGCTCGGCAACACCGATGTCGACATCGCCACCCATCCCGTTTCCCCGCAGGCGCCCACGCCATGAACCGATCGCTGCTCTTGCCGCTGTTGTGCCTGCTGCTGGCCGCGTGCAGCCACGGCGCCGCCGATGACGAGGAAGCGGCCGCGGCGAAGGGCGAGGTGGCGGTGACCACCGCCACGCCGGTGCAGCGGACCTTCCACGACAACGTCGAGGCGTGGGGCAGCGCCGCGGGCGATCCGCAGCACGCACGTGCGATCAGCCTCGCGCATGGCGGCCAGGTCGTGGCGCTGGATGTGGCGGCCGGGCAGAGCGTGCGGCGCGGACAGCCGCTGCTGACGATCGCTCCCGATCCGGCCGCGCGCAGCGCGTACCAGCAGGCGCAGAGTGCGCTGGAGCTGGCCAGCGGCGAACTCCATCGCACCGAGCAGCTGGCGGTGCAACGGCTGGCCACGCAGTCGCAACTGGCGACCGCGCGCAAGGCGTTGGCCGACGCGCAGGCCGCGCTGGCGGCGCAGCGCGCGCTCGGCGGCGGCAGCGCGCAGGAAACCGTCGGCGCGCCGGCCGATGGCGTGGTCAACGCACTCAGTGTGGGCCTGGGCGAGCGCTTCGCCGCGAACGCGCCGTTGCTGAGCTTCACCCCGGCGCATGCGCTGGTCGCGCAGCTCGGCGTGCAGCCGGAAGACGGCGCGAAGCTGCATGCCGGCATGCCGGTGCAATTGCGCAGCGTGTACGGCGACCAGGCCGCTTTCGTGGGCACGTTGCGCATGATCGGCCAGTCGATCGACCCGCAGACCCATCTGCTCGGCGCGCAAGTCGAACTGCCGGCCGGGGCCGGCGCCGCGCTGGTCGCCGGCGCGGCGCTGGAGGCGCAGATCCGCACGGCCGATTTCAGCGCGTGGGCGGTACCGCGTGCGGCGGTGCTGCACGACGAACACGGCGACTACCTGTTCCAGGCGGTGCATGGCCACGCCAAACGCGTCGACGTGACGCTGCGCAGCCCGGAGGGCGATCCCGTCGGCGTGGAGGGTCCGCTCGATGCGCAGGCGAAGGTGATCGTGCTCGGCGCCTACGAACTGGCCAACGGCGATGCGGTGCGGGAGTCCGCCCGGTGAGCGTCACCGCATGGATGCAGCGGCATCGGCGTTCGCTGCTGTTCCTCGCCCTGATGTTGACGATCGGCGGCATCGCCAGTGCGCTGCTGATGCCGGTGGCGCTGTTTCCCAACGTGGCGTTTCCGCGCGTGCAGGTGTCGCTGGATGCGGGCGACCGCCCGGCCGACCAGATGGCGATCGAGGTGACCACGCCGGTGGAGGAGGCGATCCGCCATGTGCGCGGCGTGCGCGACGTGCGCTCCACCACCAGCCGCGGCAGCGCCGAGGTGGCGGTGACCTTCGACTGGGGCGCGGACATGGCCGGCGCGCTGCAGGAAGTGAATGCGGCGGTCGGGCAGATCCTGCCGCAGCTGCCGACCGGCACCCAACTGAGCACGCGGCGGATGGACCCCACCACGTTTCCGGTGCTGGCCTGGAGCCTGCGTTCGCACACGCAGTCGCCGAGCGCGCTGCACGACCTGGCCGAGTACCAGCTGCGTCCGCTGCTGAGCGGCATCGTCGGCGTGGCCCAGGTCCAGGTGCAGGGCGGCGAGGTGGCCGAGTTCCACGCCGACGTCGATCCGGGCAAGCTGCGCGCGCTGCAGCTCAGCCTGGCCGACGTGACCGCGGCGGTCAGCCATGCGGCGACGATCCAGGCGATGGGCCGCGTCGCCGATCACTACAAGTTGTACCTGCTGCTGGCCGACAACCAGCCGAAGACGCTCGCCGCGTTGCGCGGCATCGTGCTGCGCGCCGGCCCCGGCGGCGCGGTGCGGCTGGGCGATGTGGCCGCGGTCAGTCTCGACCACGTGCCGCAGTGGATCCGCGTCAACGCCGATGGCCAGGACGCGGTGCTGCTGCAGGTCTACCAGCAGCCCGACGGCAACAGCGTGCAGATCGCACGGGAAGTGAAGCAGCGGCTGGCCGACTATGCGCCGCAGATGCCGACCGGCGTGCGCATCGCCAACTGGTACGACCAGACCCAGCTGGTGACCGGCGCGGCGGCCAGCGTGCGCGATGCGATCCTGATCGGCATCGTGCTGGCCGGGCTGGTGCTGTTCGTGTTCCTGCGCAACACGCGGGTGATCCTGGTCGCGCTGATCGTGGTGCCGGCGGTGCTGGCGATCACCGTGCTGCTGCTGTCGGTGCTCGGCATGAGCTTCAACATGATGACGCTGGGCGGCATGGCCGCGGCGGTCGGCTTGATCATCGACGACGTGATCGTGATGCTCGAACACATCATGCGCCGGCTGCGTCCGGATGAAGGCGAAGGCGAAGTGCACGAGCGCATCGCCGCCGCGGCGTGGGAGTTCACCCGCCCGCTGACCGGTTCCAGTGCCGCCACCGTGGTGATCTTTCTGCCGCTGGCGTTCCTGTCCGGGGTCACCGGCGCGTTCTTCAAGGCGCTGTCGCTGACCATGGCCAGTGCGCTGGTCATTTCGTATTTGCTGACCTGGATCGCGGTGCCGCTGCTGGCCGAGCGTTTCCTCGACGAGCGTCATCGCGCCGAGCATCCGCCGGGCCGTTTCACCCGGCGCATGATGCAGGGCTACCAGGACATCCTGCAGCGCTGGCTGCGGCGGCCGTTGCTGGTGCTGCTGCTGGTGCTGCCGTTGCTGCTCGTCGGCGGCCTGGCCTTCACCCGCGTGGGCACCGGTTTCATGCCGCAGATGGACGAGGGCGGTTTCATCCTCGACTACCTGTCGCCACCGGGCACCTCGCTGCAGGAAACCGACCGGCTGTTGCGCCAGGTCGAGGCGATCATCCGCGCGAATCCCTATGTGGATACCTACTCGCGGCGCACCGGCCTGCAGCTCGGCGGCGGCCTCACCGAGGCGAACCAGGGCGACTTCTTCGTGCGCCTGAAAAGCGGTTCGCGCCCGGATACCGAGGCGGTGATGGGGCAGGTGCGCGGCGAGGTCGAGAAGAATGTGCCGGGGCTGGACATCGAGCTGTCGCAGCTGATGGAGGACCTGATCGGCGACCTGGTGGCGGTGCCGCAACCGATCGAGATCCAGCTGTACGGCGACGACCCGGCGCAGCTTTCCGCCACCGCCGGCAAGGTCGCCGCGGCGGTCGGCAGGATCGGCGGGGTGGTCGGCGTGCGCAACGGCATCAATCCGGCCGGCGATGCGCTGACCGTGCAGGTCGATCCGGATCGGGCCGCGCTGGAAGGGCTCGACCCGGCCAGCATCACCGATCAGGTCGCCGCGGCGATCGACGGCACCGTGGCCGCGCAACTTCCCACCGACGGCAAGCTGGTGGGTGTGCGCGTGCGCCTGCCGGCCGCGACGCATCAGCGGCTGGAACAGGTCGCCGCGCTGCCGATCCGCGCCGGCGACGGCCACCTGCTGCCGCTGTCGCGGGTGGCCACGTTGCGACAGGTGCAGGGCCAGCCGCAGATCACCCGCGACAACCTGAAGCGGATGGTCGCGGTGACCGGGCGCATCAGCGGGCGCAGCCTCGGCGCCACCATCGCCGACGTCAAGCGCGTGCTGGCCCGGCCCGGCCTGCTGCCCAAGGGCATGTACTACCAGCTCGGCGGCCTGTACCAGCAACAGCAGCAGGCGTTCCGCGGCCTCAGCATCGTGCTGCTGGCGGCGATCGCGCTGGTGTTCACCCTGCTGCTGTTCCTGTACGAGAGTTTCCGCGTCGCGCTGGTGATCCTGGCGATGCCGTTGCTGGCGATCCCGGCGGTGTTCGCCGGGCTGTGGCTGACCGGCATCGAGCTCAACATCTCGGCGATGATGGGCATGACGATGATCGTCGGCATCGTCACCGAAGTGGCGATCTTCTACTTCTCCGAACTCGAACAGGCCGCCGCCGGCATGCCGCTGCACGAGGCGCTGCACGAAGCCGGCCGGCACCGCACGCGGCCGATCCTGATGTCCACGCTGGCCGCGATGCTCACCCTGCTGCCGCTGGCGCTGGCGCTCGGCGGGGGCTCGCAGATGCAGCAGCCGCTGGCGGTGGCGATCATCTCCGGCCTGCTGGTGCAGGTGCCGCTGGTGCTGCTGCTGATGCCGGTGCTGTACGCGCTGCTGCGCCGCCGCGATGCGCAAGAACCGGCCGGCTAAGGCGCGCATAAGCGATCGCGCACATGCTGGCCGCCGTCCCTCTTCATCCAAGGTGCCGACCATGCCGCGACTGATTCGCAAGCTGCTGCCCGTTGCGCTGCTGGCGCTGGCCACGGTCCCGCTGGCAAGCGCGGCAGCCTCGCCACCGCCGGCCGTCCGGTTGCTGTCGCGACTGGCGCTGGGCGGCCCGGGCGGTTGGGACTATCTGGCGTTCGATGCGCCCAGCCGGCACCTGTTCGTCAGCCGCGGCGACCGCGTGCTGGTGATCGACGTCGGTGCCGGCAAGCAGATCGGCATGATCGCTGGCACCGCAGGCGTGCACGGTATTGCGCTGGCCGATGACCTGCATCGCGGTTTCGTCAGCGACGGCAGGAGCGCCTCGGTGACCGTGTTCGACCTGGCTTCGTTGAAGACGGTGGCGACGATCAGCGGCACCGGCCAGAATCCCGATGCGATCCTGTACGACGGCGCCTCGCACCACGTGCTGACCTTCAACGGCAGGAGCGCCAGCGCCAGCGTGATCGACCCGGCGAAGAACGCGGTGATCGGCAGCATCGCGCTGCCCGGCAAGCCGGAGTTCGCGGTGGCCGATGGCGCCGGCCATGTCTACGTGAACATCGAGGACAAGTCCGAGCTGGTCCAGCTCGATTCGCTCCGCGACAAGGTGCTGCAGGTGTGGCCGCTGGCGTCGTGCGAATCGCCGAGCGGGCTGGCGATCGACAACGCGCACCATCGGCTGTTCGCGGTGTGCGACAACCGCACGATGGCCGTGCTCGATGCGCTCGACGGCCATCGCGTGGCCGAGGTGCCGATCGGCGATGGTCCGGATGGCGTGGTGTTCGATCCGGCCGAGGCGATGATCTACAGCGCCAATGGCGGGAGCGGCACGCTCACCGCGGTGCACGAGGACGATCCGGACCACTACCGCGTGACCGCGACCGTTCCCACCCAGGCCAGCGCGCGCACGCTCGCGCTCGATCCGAAGCTGCACCGGCTGTACCTCTCCGCAGCGCGGCTGGGCGCCACCCGGCAGGCCAACGGCCGCCGCACGATCGAGCCGGACAGCTTCGGCATCCTCATCGTCGGGCGGCCTTGAGCCGGTCTCAGGACCGCAACGGAATCGCCACGCGTACGCGCAGGCCGCTACCGTAAGGCGAGTCGAGCAGTTCGATGGTGGCGTCGTGCAGCTGCGCCGCGCGCTGCACGATCGACAGGCCCAGGCCGTAGCCGTCGCCGTGGCTGACGGCTTCGCGATGGAAGCGGGCGAACACGCTGGCGCGGCGTTCGGCCGGGATGCCCGGGCCGTCGTCGATCACGTCGATCAGCGCGGCGTGTTCGCCCTGTTCGATCGACAGTTGCACCTGGCCGCCGGCCGAGGCGTGACGCAGCGCGTTCTCGAGCAGGTTGCGCAGCAGGGCCGCGAGGGCGGCTTCGTAACCCTGCACGGACACTTGCGGCGTCAGCCGCGCAAAGCTCAGCTCCACGCCGCTGTCGGCGATCAGCGGCGACAGTTCCTCGATCACGCCCATCGCTACGGCGACCAGGTCGACGCGGCTGCGCTGGCTCGACGCCGCGCCCGCTTCCAGCCGGGCCAGCGCCAGCAACTGTTCGATCCGGCGTGCCAGCCCGGCGATGCCGTGCTGCGCGCTGCCCAGGCCGGTCTTCAGCTCGGCCGGATCGGTGGTGGCCATCGCGCTTTCGAGATTGATCATGGCGCTGGCCAGCGGCGTGCGCAGTTCGTGCGCCACGTCCGCGCTGAAGCGCCGTTCGCGTTCCAGCGCATCCTCCAGTCGCGCCAGCTGGCCGTTCAACGCGGCCAGTACCGGCTGCAATTCCAGCGGCGCAGCGGGCAGCTGCACCGGCTCATGGCTGCCCGGCTCGCGGGCCGAGAGGGCGCGGGTCAGCACTTCGAGCGGACGCAATCCGCGCCGCACCGCCCAGCCCACCAGCAGGGCCAGCAGGGGCAGGCCGATCAGCAGCGGCAGGCTGTGCTCCAGCCACACCGCGTGCATGATGTCGTGGCGACTGTCGTAACGTTCGCCGGTGCGGATCACCATGCCGTCGACGATGTCGCGCAGGGTGAACACGCGCCAGCGGTAGCCGCCCTGCTGCAGGTCCTGGAAGTCCGCGTCGCCGGCCGCCGGCGGCGGCATGGCGGCGAGGTTCGCGGTGGCCAGCAGCGTGCGCCCGGCACCGTCGAATACCTGGAAGCCGACCTCGGACTCGTAGGTGTTCCGGTGCCGCTTCGGCGGGTGGCTGCGGCCGGCTTCGATCGGCACCAGCGTGTCCGCCTCGTCGCGCCCCTGCAGGGCCTGCACGTCGGCATGCTCGATCAGCACCTGCAGCGTCCGCGCCGACTGCGCCAGCCGCCCGTCGGACAGCTCGTCGACCTCGGTGATGGTGCGATGGAAGCTGAGCACGCCCAGCGGCAGCAGCACCGCCAGCAGCACCAGGATGATCAGCAGGCGCAACCGGCCATGCAGGCTGGCCGGCTTCAGCAGGCGCGCCAACCTCATTTCGGCTCCCGCGGGATCATGTAGCCGAAGCCGCGCACGGTCTGGATGGTGTCGAAGCTCAGCTTGCGGCGCAGCGTGTGCACCAGCACCTCCAGCGCGCTGGAGCCGACCATGTTGTCGAGGCCGTACAGCGAGTTCTCCAGGTTCTCGCGGCGCACCAGCCGGCCGGCGCGTTCCATCAGGATCTGCAGCAGGGCGAACTCGCGCTTGGTCAGCTCGACCCGCTCGCCGCGGAAGCTCACCTCGGAGGTGCCCAGGTCGAGGCTCAACGCACCCGCATCGATGCGGTTGGCGGCCAGGCCCTGCGCGCGCCGGGTCAGCGAGCGGATGCGTGCAGCCAGTTCCTCCAGGTGGAAGGGTTTGACCAGGTAATCGTCGGCACCGGCGTCGAGGCCGCGCACGCGGTCGTCCAGCGTATCGCGCGCGGTCATCACCAGCACCGGGGTCCTGACGTGCAGGCGGCGGGCCTCGACCAGCACGTCGAGCCCGTCCTTGCCGGGCAGGCCGAGGTCGAGCAGGATCAGGTCGGCGGTCTGGTCGCGCAGCGCGAGCAGCGCCTCGCGGCCGTCGCGCAGCCAGCTGACGGTATAGGCGAGGCGCTCCAGCGCGCGCTGGATCGCCGCGCCGAGCTGGGGATCGTCCTCGACCAGGATGATGTGCACGGACAACTCCTTCGATCGCGGGAACCGCGGGGCGGCGCGACTCGTGGGGAGATTATCCGTGCATCCGCTTACGAAGTGCTTAAACCCGCTGGCCGCCCTTGCGCCGTGCGTTTGCCGACCGGTCGGGCCGGCCTATAGAATCGAACGAAGCGGTGTGAGGTCATTCGGGCGATCGCAATGATTGCCCGCGCCAGGGTACGCACAGGCGTTGCATCCGCCGAGGCGTGCGAACGCTCATGAAGTGCCGGGGTGTCCGCCCCGGTTGCCGGAGACACCGACAACCTTTCGACCGAGCGCAGTGACTGATGCCTGACAACGCCCTGCCAAGCGCCATCATCTGCCTTCCGTTCGCGGCCAGCGTCGTGGTGTTCCTGCTGCGCGGCCGCGGTCGCGGCCACAATCTGGCGGCGTGGCTGATGACCGCCACGGCGCTGCTCGGTCTGCTGCTTTCCCTGTGGCTGTACCCGACGATTGCCGCCGGCCACGTGCTGCGCCAGGTGATCCCGTGGGTGCCGGGGCTGGGGCTGGACCTGGTGTTCCGGGTGGACGGCTTCAGCTGGCTGTTCATGCTGCTGATCTGCGGCATCGGCACGCTGGTGGGCCTGTACGCCCGCTACTACATGTCGCCGGACGATCCGCTGGCGCGCTTCTTCGCGCTGCTGCTGGCGTTCATGGGTTCGATGCTGGGCATCGTGATGTCCGGCAACGTGATCCAGCTGGTGTTCTTCTGGGAGCTGACCAGCCTGTTCTCGTTCCTGCTGATCGGCTACTGGCACCACGGCGCGTCGGCGCGCGACGGCGCGCGGATGGCGTTGATCGTCACCTCCGGCGGCGGCCTGTGCCTGTTCGCCGGCGTGCTGCTGCTGGGGCACGTGGTGGGCAGCTACGACCTCGACGCGATCCTCGCCGCGGGCAACGCGGTGCGCGCGCATGCGCTGTACACGCCGACGCTGCTGCTGATCCTGCTTGGCGCATTCACCAAGAGCGCGCAGTTCCCGTTCCATTTCTGGCTGCCGCAGGCGATGTCGGCGCCGACGCCGGTGTCGGCGTATCTGCATTCGGCGACGATGGTGAAGGCCGGCGTATTCCTGCTGGTGCGTTTCTGGCCGGTGCTGGGCGGCACCGACCAATGGTTCTGGGTCGTCGGCGGGGTGGGCCTGGTGACGCTGATCCTGGGCGCGTACTCGGCGATGTTCGAGCAGGACCTGAAAGGCGTGCTGGCCTATTCGACAATCAGCCACCTGGGCCTGATCACCATGCTGGTCGGCCTGGGCAGCGCGCTCGGCGTGGTCGCGGCGATCTTCCACATCGTCAACCACGCCACCTTCAAGGCCTCGCTGTTCATGGCTGCCGGCGCGGTCGACCACGAGGCCGGCACGCGCGACCTGCGCAAGCTTGGCGGGCTGCGCCGCTTCATGCCGGTCACCGCAACGCTGGCGCTGATCGCCGGTGCGGCGATGGCAGGCGTGCCGCTGCTCAACGGTTTCCTGTCGAAGGAGATGTTCTTCGCCGAGACGCTGGCCACCCGCCAGGGTCCGTTGCTCGACCTGGTGTCGGTGGTGGTTGCGGTGGCCGCCAGCGCGTTCGGCGTGACCTATTCGATCCGCTTCGTGCGTGGCGTGTTCTTCGGCCGCGTGCCCGCCGGCTTGCCGCGGGAACCGCACGAACCGCCGCTGTGGATGCGTTTCCCGATCGGCTTGCTGGCGCTGGCCTGCCTGCTGGTGGGCATGCTGCCGGCGCGGGTGATCGGCCCGTCGCTGCGCGCGGCGGCAAGCTCGGTGCTGGGCGCCGGCCAACTGCCGGATTACAGCCTGGCGGTGTGGCATGGGCTGACCACGCCGCTGCTGATGAGCGTGTTCGCGTTCGTGGCCGGCTGCCTGCTGTTCGTCAGCCTGCGTCGCCGTTTCGATGCCATCGAGGCGGCGCCGCTGACCAGCCGCTTCAGTGGCAAGCGCCTCTTCGAGCGCGCGCTGGCCGTGTTCGCCGCGGATATCCCGCAACGGATCGAGCGCCGCTACCCGAGCCGTCGGCTGCAGTCGCAGTTGCTGTGGATCGTGCTGCTGGCGCTGGTCGCCGGCACACTGGCCGCGACCAGCGTGCCGTTCGGCTTCCGGCCGCGCTGGTCCAGCGTCGACCCGGCGTTCGCGCTGCTGTGGCTGCTCGGCGCGGCCTGCGCGATCGGCGCGGCGAGCCAGGCCAAGTTCCACCGCCTCGCCGCGCTGGTGCTCACCGGCGGCGCGGGGCTGGTGTCGTGCGTGAGCTTCGTGTGGCTGTCGGCGCCGGATCTGGCGGCGACCCAGCTGCTGGTCGAGGTGGTCACCACCATCCTGATCCTGCTCGGCCTGCGCTGGCTGCCCAAGCGCATCGAGGGGCTGGCGGCGGAGAGCCGCGCGCACCGCTTCCGCCGCTGGCGCGACGTCTTCATCGCGATCGTGGTGGGCCTCGGCGTGGCCAGCCTGGCTTACGCGGCGATGATGCATCCGGTGGCCGACTCGATCTCGCACTTCTTCCTCGAACGCGCCTATACCGAGGGCGGCGGCCGCAACGTGGTCAACGTGATCCTGGTCGACTTCCGCGGCTTCGACACGCTGGGCGAGATCAGCGTACTGGCGATCGTGGCGCTGACCGTGTTCGCCCTGCTGCGCCGCTTCCGCCCGGCCGCCGAGAGCATCAGCGCGCCGCTGCAGCAACAGCGGCAGGCTGCGCCCGACGCGGACCAGCCCGGCCGCGCGCCCGACCATTCGCTGACCGATTACCTGATGATCCCGGGCCTGATCATCCAGCTGATGTTCCCGGTGATCCTGCTGTTCGGGCTGCACCTGTTCCTGCGCGGGCACGACCTGCCGGGTGGTGGCTTCGTCGCCGGCATCACCGTGGCGGTGGCGCTGATCCTGTTGTACATGGCGCGCGGCGCGCGCTGGGTGGAATCGCGCCTGCACGTGCTGCCGGTGCGCTGGATCGGCGCGGGCCTGTTGCTGGCGGTGTCGACCGGGTTGGCTTCGCTGGCGTTTGGCCGTCCGTTCCTCACCTCGTATTTCCACTACGCGGAGCTGCCCGTGCTGGGCAGGTTGCCGCTGGCTTCGGCGGTGCTGTTCGACCTGGGCGTGTTCAGCGTGGTGGTCGGCGCCACCACGCTGATGCTGATCGCGCTGGCGCACCAGTCGCTGCGCCGTCCGCGCCAGCTGGCGGATGCGCCAGCCGCGGCGGGAGGGCCGGGCTGATGGAACTGGTCCTTGCTGCCGCGATCGGCATTCTCGCCGCCTCCGGCGTGTGGCTGCTGCTGCGCCCGCGCACCTTCCAGGTGATCATTGGGCTGACCCTGATCTCCTACGCGGTGAATCTGTTCATCTTCTCGATCGGCGGCCTGCGCACTGGCGCCGACCCGGTGCTGCAGGGCGCGGCCGGCGACATCGCGCAGTACGCCGACCCGCTGCCGCAGGCGCTGGTGCTCACCGCGATCGTGATCGGCTTCGCCACCACGGCGCTGTTCCTGGTGGTGCTGCTGACCTCGCGTGGCTTGACCGGCAACGACCACGTCGACGGCGAGGACGGCACGCCGTGAGCAGCCAGCTGATCATCGCGCCGATCGTGCTGCCGCTGCTGGTCGCCGCGCTGCAGTTGCTGGTCGGCGAGAAGCGCCGGCGCACGGTGCTGGCGCTGAGCATCGGCTCGTGCGCGGCGCTGGTCGCCTTCGCCGCCGCGCTGATGCTGGCGGTGGCCGCCGACGGCGCGCTGGCAGCGGTCTACCGCATCGGCGACTGGCCGGCACGCTTCGGCATCGTGCTGGTGGCGGATCGACTCTCCGCCTTGATGGTCTTGCTCGCCAGCGTGCTCGCGCTGGCGCTGCTGCCGTACGCACTGGGCCGCTGGCAGCATCGCGGCGGCCACTTCCAGCCGCTGCTGCAGTTCCTGCTGATGGGCCTGAACGGCGCGTTCCTCACCGGCGACCTGTTCAACCTGTTCGTGTTCTTCGAGGTACTGCTGGCGGCATCCTACGGCCTCGCCCTGCATGGCTCGGGCGCGCGCCGGGTCAGCGCGGGGCTGCACTACATCGCGGTGAACCTGATCGCCTCGATGCTGTTCCTGCTCGGCGTCAGCCTGATCTTCGGCGTCACCGGCACGCTGAACATGGCGGCGCTGGCCGAGCTGATCCCGCACGTGCCCGAGCGCACCCGCGCGCTGCTGCATGCGGGCGCGGCGCTGCTCGGCGTGGCGTTCCTGATCAAGACCGCGATGTGGCCGCTGGGCTTCTGGCTGCCGCGCACCTACGCGGCCGCGTCGCCGGTGGTGGCCGCGATGTTCGCGCTGATGACCAAGGTCGGCATCTACGTGCTGCTGCGCCTCGGCCTGTTGCTGTTCGGCGACGCTGCCGGGTCGGCATCCGCCCACTTCGGCAGCGGCTGGATGCTGTGGGGCGGCGTGGCGACCGTGGTCGCCGGCACCGTCGGCATGCTCGGCGCGCGCGACCTGGCCAAGCTGGCCGGCTACAACGTGCTGATCTCCTCCGGCACCCTGCTCGGCGCGATCGGCCTGCAACTGCCGGCGGTAACTGCCGGCGCGCTGGCCTATCTGGTGATCTCCACGCTGGCGATCGCCGCGTTCTTCCTGGTCGTCGGCCTGCTCGCCTCCGACGGCGACGACGATACCGACGACAGCCTGAGCCTGGAGCCGTACGAACAGCCGGGCGAAACGGCAGCGAACGAAAGCCTGTACGCGCAGGAGGACGAGCGGCCGGTGGTGATCCCCGCGCCGATCGCGATGCTGGGCGTGAGCTTCAGCGCCTGCGCGCTGCTGCTGGCGGGATTGCCGCCGCTGTCCGGGTTCCTGGCCAAGTTCGCGCTGCTGGCGCCGATGCTCGACGGCGGCGCGCGGTCCGGTGCGGGCGTGCTGTTCGCGCTGGTCGTCGTGGCCGGTTTCTGCACGGTGATCGCGTTGTGCCGCGCCGGCATCCAGATCTTCTGGGTCGAGCCGGAGCGGATCTTCCCGAAGGTGCGCCTGGTCGAGAGCGCCTCCATCGCGATCCTGCTCGGCCTGTGCCTGCTGCTCACCGTGCTGGTCGAGCGGCCGCTGCGCTACCTGCGCGATACCGCCGGCCAGCTGCATGCGCCGGCCGGCTACATCCACGCGGTGCTGCCACCGGGGGAGGCCGCACCATGATCCGGCGCTGGCTGCCGTACCCGATCCTGTCCGCGCTGCTGCTGGCGGTCTGGCTGCTGCTGCAGCAGAGCGTGGCGCCGGGCACGATCCTGCTCGGCGCGCTGCTGGGCGTCGCGCTGGCGAAGGTGTTCGGCCTGCTGCGCCCGCCGAAGGCGCGGCTGCGCCACTATCCGCTGCTCGGCCGGTTGTTCCTGCGCGTGGTGCTGGACATCTTCCGCTCGAACCTCGCGGTGGCCCGGCTCATCCTGCGCCGCGACAGCCGCACGCGCTCCGGCTTCGTGGCGATCCCGCTGACCCTCACCGACCGCTACGGCCTCGCCGTGCTGGCGTGCATCATCACCTCCACACCGGGCACGATCTGGGTCAGCTACGACTCCAATGCGAACATCCTGCTGATCCACGTGCTGGACCTGGTCGACGAGGCGGGCTGGATCGACTCGATCAAGCGGCGCTACGAGCGCCCCCTGCTGGAGATCTTCCAATGAGCCACGGCCTGCTGCACGCCGCCATCCTCGTCGCGCAGATCCTGCTGCTGCTGGCGATGAGCTTCTCGGTCATCCGCATGGTGCGCGGGCCGCGCGCGCAGGACCGCGTGCTGGCGCTGGACGCGCTGTACGTCAACGCGATGATCCTGCTGCTGACCATCGGCATCCGCAGCGGCAGCCTGCTCTACGTCGAGGCCGGCCTGATCATCGCGCTGCTCGGCTTCGCCGGCACGGTGGCGCTGTCGAAGTTCCTGATGCGCGGACAGGTGATCGAATGAGCCACCTCGACGCCCTGCCGCCGTGGGCGGCGATCCTGGTGGCGGCCCTCGTGCTGCTGGGGGCGCTGTTCGCCTTCGTCGGCTCGCTCGGCCTGCTGCGCCTGCAGAACTTCTACCAGCGCGTGCACGCGCCGACCCTGGGCACCACGCTGGGCACGTTCTTCATGCTGGCCGGCTCGATCACCTGCTTCTCGGTGCTGCACGGCCGGCCGATCGTCTACGAGATCCTGATCGGCGTGTTCCTCACCCTGACCACGCCGATCACCCTGATGCTGCTGGTGCGCGCCGCGCTGTACCGCGACCGCGAGGAAGGCTCGCAGGAGGTGCCGCAGCTGACGTCGCGGGACTGATTGGGCGAGAGCGCTTACGGAGCCGGACCGAGGCGAACGGGCCGGCCCGGCGATCCGATGCCACGGCGAACCGCCTGCCGTATCCGCTAGAACACCCTGTCGCCTGGCCTCATCACGCGCGATCCCGCGTGTGATGAGGCCAAGCCGTGGTCATGCATGCAATCGTTTTTCGAGATCGGGCACCGGAACGAACACGAAGGCCTTCCCTTCGCGGGATTGGCGCAGGAACCCTTCGGCCACCAGGGCAAGCAGGTCGGCCCTGGCGGTCTGGTATGACGTACCGTGGCTTCTGCGGTGCATTTCGATGGTGAAGACCTTTCCCGGGTTCTTGAGGGCGTTCAGAAGGAGCGCTCTTTGCCTATGATTGATCTGGTGAGCCCACGGGCTGCCGGGTTTGAGCAGCGCCGCGGCGGCTGCCTGTTCATTCTGTTTTCGCGTGATGTAGCGATGAACGCCGTCGATGGCTTCGAGAATGGCGGTCAGCTGGTGAGCCACGAAATAGGTGGTGTCCCCCTCGTCAGTCTCCGTATACAGGTATGACCGCATGTATTGAGCGGGGGCTCGCTTCAGGATGCTCGATATCGATAGATACTCGGCCATCCAGAAACCCGATCTCAGCAGCGACCAGTAAAACAACGTCCTGGCGGTCCTGCCGTTTCCGTCGACGAACGGATGGTCGTAGCCGATCTGGAAGTGGATCAGGATCGCCCTGACCACCGGATGCACGAAGTGCTCGCTGTCGTCCGACTGGTTGGCGAAGTCGCAAAGGGACTGCAGGCGCTGCTCGAGTTCCCGTGCCGGTGGAGGCACGTGGAGAACGCGACCGGTCTCGTCCTCGATGACGATGTCTTCCGAGGGCAACCGGAACCTTCCCGCGCATCCCTCGTCGTCGAGCGTTCCATCGGTCAGCTTGCGGTGGATCTCGAACACCGCCGCAGGAGTCAGCGGCCGCTGCCTCCATGCTTTCAGTTCGCGCATGGCCAGGTAGTTGTTGTAGATCATGCGTTCGCCGTAATCCCGCGGCTCTCGCCCGCTGCGAAGCATGTCTTTTGCGACTTGGGTGGTCGTGGCAGCTCCTTCAAGCTGCGACGAAGTCATCGCTTCTTCCATCAGGGATCGAACGAGGTAGTGTTCGCGGGTGACTTCCGATTGGGAGGCCTCCTGGCCACGAAGCGCGCCGGCGGCATCACGGCCGATCAGGAACAGGTTTCGCTGGATGCTGTCGCTCAGAACGACGGTGAACGGGTTGCCTGCCTTGTCCTTCAACGGCATTTCCTGGCGCAGCCCGCGGCGCGCCATCTTGATTCCCAGCCACCATTCTTCCGGCGTCAGGTTCTCGGGTGGCGTGAGATGGCGTAGCTGATCCCAGTGCTCGTATCGTCCCTTGACCTCGGGGCCAAGCTTGCCGAGAAGTATCTTGCGGACGTCGGAACGCTCGAACAGGTCGCCGAGCGCCGGGGGTGGCATGGGGAGTTTCATGGGGCACCTGTCAATTTGCTACTAATTAATAGCGGAATTAGTAGCAAATTGACAGTGCCACGCGCCGGCTCCGCGGCGCCCGCGCCGTCCCGCGACTGCGAACGCTAAGAAGGCTCGCAGGGTGCCGCTGCTGACGCGAAAAGACTGAACGCGGCAGGGCCGAGACGAGGCTGCCGGCCCTATGCGATCGGGCGCGGCACTTACAGCGTGCGTTCGAACTCCATCACCTGGCGCTGCGCCCCGTCGCGCGCGATGCCGTAACGCTCCTGCACCTTGCCGACCAGGTATTCGGTATTGCCCTCGGCCCGGGTCAGGTCGTCGTCGGTCAGGTCGCCCCACTTGACCTTGATCTTGCCGGTCAGCTGTTTCCAGTTGCCCTGGATACGGTCGTCGTTCATATCGTGTCACTCCGTTGCGAATAGGGATGCAAGGCGTGCCGTTGCAACCCGTCGCGGACCACTATCCGCATGGCGGCCTTAACCATTGAGCTGTAGGCCCGCGAGCGTGGGAGTTTATCGTAGGGCGCGGCGCGCCCACGAGATCGGACCTTCGCCGGAACCAAGAAGCCCTGCGTCGGCGGGGGTCCCTGGCGGGCGCGGCGGGTTGTTCGGTCATTGCCGGGCTTGCTGGGGCACCTTGCGCACCTTGTTCATCGGATAGCCCAGCGCCTGCACCCGGGCCAGCAACGCGTCGTAGTCGGCCTGCGGAATGGTGGGCGTGCGCGCCATCACCCAGGTGTAGTCGCGCGCATCGCGGGCCACGATGACCTGGCTGTAGTCGTCCTTGAGCCAGGCCACGATGTACTGCGCCTTCAGCGGCCAGAACACCTGCACGCCCCACACCGCATTGCCGCTGCCGGGCTTGACGATGCCGGTGGAGTGGATATCCTTCTTCTCGCCGTCGAAGCTGCCTTCGCGGAAATGGAACGAAGTGGCGACGTCGCCATCGGGCTTGAGTGTGTAGACCTCCAGCGCGTCGTAGGCGTTTTTCTCGAAGCGGGTGGGGATGCTGGCGATCACGTACCAGTTGCCCATGAAGCGGGGCAGGTCGACGTGGGCCACCGGGGTGATCGGCGGCAGCTCGCTGGCGCAGGCGCTGGCGTTCAGCAGCACGGCGCAGGCCAGCAGCAGGGTCTTCGAAAGTTTCATGGTCGCTCCGGGCGAAGGTGGTGAGGGGCGTGGAGTCACGGCCGCGCGAAGCGGTAGTGCGCGACCAGCCATTCCTGGCCGTCCGCGTAGCCGAACAGTTCGGCGCAGGACATCCAGAACATGCGCCAGCGCTGGAACCACAGCGGCGCCGCCTGGCGTCCGTAGGCTTCGGCGAGTACGTTCATCACCCGCTCGCGGTGGGCGTCCTGGTTGGCCAGCCAGTGGTTGGCGGTGCGCCGGTAGTGCGTGCCGTCGACGTGCCAGCGCTGCTCGAGGTGCAGCGCGGACTGGAACCACAGCAAGGTGTCCGATGCCGGCATCAGCCCGCCGGTGAAGAAATGCCGGCCCATCCAGTTGTCGTCGCCCGCGGTCTCGAACGGATACATCGCGGTCTTGTGCGCGAAGAGGTGCACGAACAGCTTGCCGCCGGGCCGCAGCCAGCCGGCGATGCGCTGCAGCAGGGTCTCGTAGTTGCGCATGTGCTCGAACATCTCGATCGACACGCAGCGGTCGAACCGGGCTGCTTCCAGCTCCAGCCGGTTCACGTCGCAGGTGAGCACGCGCACGTTGAACAACCCGCGGCTGTGGCACTGCGCCTCGATGTATTCCCGTTGCTGGTTGGAATTGGAGACGGCCTTGATCCGCGCATTCGGATAGCGCTCGGCCATCCACAGGGTCAGCGAACCCCAGCCGCAGCCCAGCTCCAGGATCGTCTGCCCATCGGCCAGTTCGGCGCGTTCGCCGTACAGCGCCAGCATGGCCTCCTCGGCTTCGTCCAGCGACTCGTCGCCGCGCGGGTAGTGGCAGCCGGAGTATTTCAGCCGCTTGCCCAGGCACAGCTCGAAGAACGCCGGCGGCAGTTCGTAGTGCTGCGCGTTGGCCTTGTCGGCATGGATCGCCACCGGGCTGTGCCGCAGCATCGCGATGCGCTCGGCGTAGCGTGCGGCCTGGGCGTCGAGGCCGCCGGCCTGCTCTTCGCGCAGGCGTTGCGCGCACAGCCGGCGGATGCCCAGGCGCAGCAGGACATCGGGGATGTGGCCACGTTCGGCCATGCCCAGCAGGCCCGGCGCCGGGCGCTCGCCCGGCAGTTCGGTGATGGCGGTGGCGCTGGTATTCATCGGTCGTTCCTCCTGGGAAACCAGGGAATGAGCATCGGGGTGGTGCGCTGGTATTCGCGGTAGTCCTCGCCGCGACTGCGCAAGGCCTGCGCCTCGGTGTACGGCACGCCGCTGATCCAGCGCAGGAACACGTACATCACCAGCGGGCCGGACCAGGCCAGCCAGGCGATCGGCGAACCGATGGCGAGGCAGACATGGGCGAACCAGTGCAGCCACTCGAAGAAGTAGTTCGGATGGCGCGAGTAACGCCAGAAACCCTGGCGGCAGGTGTGGCCCTGGTTGGCCGGGTCGCTGCGAAAACGTGCCAGTTGCGCGTCGGCGATCGACTCGCCGACCACGCCGAGCAGCCAGATCTCGGCGGCGACGAGCAGCCACGGGCCGGAAGCTTGCGGGTTGCGCGACACTGCCACGAACGGCAGCGCGAACAGCACGACCAGCACGGCCTGGAACTGGAAGAAGGCGAAGAACCTCCACTGGCTGCCGTGCCAGTGTGCGCGCAGGCTGCGGTAGCGTCCGTCCTCCGGCTCGCCGCGCACCCGTCGCCACAAATGGACGGCCAGACGGCTGCCCCACAGGCCGCCGAGCACGGCCAGCAGCAGCCGTGTCCACGGTGCGCCGCTGCCGAGGACGGCCAGCAGCACGGCGCTGCCGCCCACGCCGGCGGCCCACAGCACGTCGACGATGCCCGCATTGGCGTGGGCGCGCTGCCAGCGCCAGCCCAGGCTCATCATGGCCGCCGCGAGTACCCACACGATCAGCAGTTGCCAGCAGGCATTCATGCGGCATGTCCTCGTGCCGTGCGCGACGGAGCGGCCGTGCGCGACGACGTCGAGGCGCGCCGCGCCAGCCAGGCCAGCGCGGGGGTCGCCAGCGCCCAGCCGGCGGCAAGCACCAGCAGGCCGCGCCAGGCCGGCTCGGCGAAGCTCACCACCTGCCAGCCGCGCGCGGCGCCCAGATAGGCCAGCGGGCCGCCGACCAGCCCCAGCAGTGCCGCCAGCCCCAGCCGCGTCTGCAGATAGCGCAGCGACTGGCTGAAGGTCAGCGCGAAAGTGATCCACAGCGCCAGGATCCACGCCGGCGCCAGTCCCGGATTCAGCCAGCCGCTGGCATAGCTGGCCAGGCCATAGCGGATCATCCCGCCGTCGAGCAGGAAACCGAGCACCAGTGCGGCCGCCATAAGGCTGAGATCGACGCGGATATTCCGCGCCAGGGCCAACTGCGCCAACGCGTAGACCAGCATGCCGAGCACGCCGGGCCAGGCCGTGCCGTGGCCGGCACCGATCACCGCGGCAAACCACACCGCCTGGTAGCCGATCAGGCTGGACCAGAAACTCATGCCGGCAACTCGACGTCGGCGGCCAGCCCGGGCAGCACGGCGGCGCGGCGGTGGCCGGGCTTGGCCATCAGCAAATGCGCCACGCCGATCGAGCGCTCGCGGAAGCCGCCCTCGCAGTAGGCCAGGTAGAACTCCCACATCCGGATGAAGCGCTCGTCGAAGCCTTGCGCGCGCACCTGCGGCAGCTTCGCCATGAAGCGTTCGCGCCAGGCTTTCAGGGTCAGCGCGTAGGAGCTGCCGAAGTCCTCCAGCCGGGTCAGCGTCAGGTCGCTGGCGCGGGTCTTCGCCGCCAGCAGCGCGTTGATCGAGGGGATGAAGCTGCCGGGAAACACGTGGCGCTTGATGAAGTCGACCGATTTCAAGGCCTGCGCGTAGCGGTGATCCTCGATGGTGATCGCCTGCAGCAGGGCCAGGCCGTCCGGTTTCAGCAGGCGGCCCAGCTTTTCGAAATAGACGTCCAGGTAGGCCGCGCCGATCGCCTCGACCATCTCGATCGAGACCAGCTTGTCGTACTGGCCGTCGAGGTCGCGGTAGTCCTTGAGCAGCAGGGTGACGCGATCACCCAGGCCCGCGGCCGCGATGCGCGCGCTGGCCAGCGCATGCTGCTCGCGCGAGATCGTGGTGGTGGTGACATGGCAACCGCAATGGGTGGCCGCGTACAGCGCGAAGCCGCCCCAGCCGGTGCCGATCTCGATCACCCGGTCGGTCGGCTTCAGGTCCAGCTTGCGGCAGATCCGCTCCAGCTTGCGCGCCGAAGCGGTCTCCAGCGTGTCGGTCGGGTCGGTCCAGAGCGCCGACGAATACATCAGGTCGCGCGACAGGAACAGGCCGAAGAAGTCGTTGCCGAGGTCGTAGTGCGCCGCGATGTTGCGCCGGCTGCCGTCGCGGGTGTTCCGGCGCAGCGTGTGCCAGGCGCGCATCGCCATGCCGCCGAGGCGGGCCGGTCCGCTTTCCATCCCGTCGAGCAGGTCGCGGTTGCGCAGCAGCAGCTGGATCAGCCCCACCGGATCGTCGCAACGCCAATGGCCGTCCATGTACGACTCGCCGGCGCCGACGCTGCCGTTGCGCACCACCGCGCGATAGAACTCGGCGTCCAGCACCTGCAGCTGGATCTGCAGGTCGGGATGCGCACTGGCCGGGTCGCCCAGCTCGACCGTACCGCAGGCGTCCTGCAATACCAGCCGGCCGTGGCGCAGGCCGCGCAGCCGGTCGAGCAGTCGCTGGCGCAGGAAGCGGTCGATGGCGCCGAAGGGGGCGTTCTCGCCCGTGAGGGTGGTGGCGATGTCGTTCATGTCGGCTCTCGGGACGTCTTCAGTCTGAATCATGGGAATGCCGCGCAGGGTGGCCGTGGACGGGATTGCGCTTCAGCCACAGCCGCAGCGCCTGCCAGTGGATCGCGCCGACCACCTGCGCGGTCATCAGCGGATAGCGCCACAGCACGCGCGCCAGCGATGCGCCAGTGAGCGGACGGCGTTGCAGGGTCAAGGTGGCGTCGAACGTGCGCTGGCCGCCGCGGCTCACGTCCATGTGCACGCGCAGGTCGTCCCCCGGCACGGTGAAGCGCCAGTCGTAGGCGCAGTCCATCGGCATGAACGGCGATACGTGGAAGGTCTTGGGAAAGCTCCAGTGCAGGCCGCGACCGAGTACCTGCGCGTCTTCGATCGGCAGCACGTACGCGTGGCGCTCCTTCCACGGCGTGTTGGTGATCTCGGCCACCACGGCCACCAGGGTCTCGCCGTCTTCGGCGAAGCAGTAGTAGAAGCTGACCGGGTTGAACACCAGGCCGGCATAACGCAGGTGGGTGAGCAGCCGGATCGGCCCGACCGGACGATGGCCGGTGGCCTGTTCGACGCGCTGGCGTACCGCCTCGGCCAGCGGCAGTTCGGCCGGGCCGAGATAATCGCGGCGGCGGAACTGCGCCACGTTGCGCTGTTCGCTGGACCACAGCCAGCGGTTCGCGAACACCTGCTCGACTTCGTCCAGGTCCAGATAGAGCTGGGCCATGCGGTAGTCGAACGCGTGCGCGTGCGGCGCATGCCGGCGATGGCGCACCACGCCCTCGTACACCGCGCTGGCCAGTTGCGGTTGCGTGCTGGCGGGTTTCACGGTCATGCCGCCAGCTCCTGCCTGTGCATTCCGAGCGGTTCGAGCGGGCCGCCGCCCAGCGGCCAGCGCACGCCGAGCGCGGCGGCGACTTCGACCGCGCTGCGCATGCCGTCCTCGTGGAAGCCCCAGCCCCAGTACGCGCCGGCAAACCAGGTGCGGCGCCAGCCCTGGATCTCGGCCTTGCGCGCCTGCGCGTTGACCGCGGCCTGGGTGTAGACCGGATGCTGGTAGCGCATGCGCGCCAGCAGCTTGTCCGGGTCGATCGCGTCGGTACGATTGAGCGTGACCACGAACGGTTCGGGCGAGTCGATGCCCTGCAGCAGGTTCATGCAGTAGCTGACCGTGCAGGGGGCTTCGGGATCGCGCGGCAGCCACGCGTTCCACGCCGCCCACGCCTTGCGCCGGCGCGGCAGCACGCTGGCGTCGGTGTGCAGCACGGTGTCGTTGGCCTGGTAGGTCATCGCGCCGAGGATCGACCGCTCGCGTTCGCTGGGGTCGTCCAGCAGGCGCAATGCCTGGTCGCTGTGGCAGGCCAGCACGACCTGGTCGAAATGCCCGATGCCGGCGACGCTGTCCACTTCGACCCGGTCGTGGTGGCGGCGAATCGAGAACACCGGGCAGTTCAGCCGTTCGTGTACCGGCCAGTGCGCGCGCAGCGCCGCCACGTAGGTCGACGAGCCACCCTTCACCACGCGCCACTGCGGGCGGTCGCCGAGCTGCAGCATCTGGTGGTTGGCCATGAACTGCACCAGGTAGCGGGCCGGAAACTGCAGGATCTGCATGGGCGGCGACGACCACAGCGCCGACGCCATCGGGATCAGGTGCTCGTCGCGGAACGCCCTGCCGTAGCGGTGCTGCTCCAGGTAGGCGCCCAGCGTGGTCGTGTCGTCACGCTGCGACAGCAGCGCCTGGGCCTCGCGATAGAAACGGGCAAGGTCGCGCACCATGCCGAGGAAGCGCGGCGACAGCAGGTTGCGGCGCTGGCAGAACAGCGTGTCCAGCGTGGCCGCGTTGTACTCCAGCCCGCTCGCCTCGCTGTGCACCGAGAAGCTCATCGTGGTCGGCTGCGAGGCCACGCCCAGCTGCGCGAACATCCGCGTCAGCAGCGGGTAGTGCGCCGGGTTGTGCACGATGAAGCCGCTGTCGATGCGATGGCGCTGGCCGGCCTGTTCCACCTCATGCGTATGCGTGTGCCCGCCGAGATAGCCGTTCGCCTCGAACAGGGTCACCTCATGCTTGCGCGACAGCAGCCACGCGGAGGCCAGCCCCGCGATGCCCGATCCCACCACGGCGATGCGCATGGCCTAGCTCCCCGCCCTGGCCAGCACCCAGGCGGGTACCGGCTTCAGCCCGCGCACCAGGCCCAGCATCGCCATCAGCTTCAGGCCGTACCAGGTCAGGTCCACTTCCCACCAGCGGAAACCCTGCCGGCTGCAGCCGGGGAAGAAGTGATGGTTGTTGTGCCAGCCCTCGCCGAACGTGAGCAGGGCCAGCCACAGGTTGTTGCGGCTGTCGTCGCGGGTATCGAAACGGCGCCCGCCGTAGCGATGCGCCAGCGAGTTGATCGTCGCGGTGGCGTGGAACAGCACGATGGTGGAGACGAAGAAGCCCCACACCAGCATCTGTCCGCCCGAGGTACCCAGCTGCGGCGCCACGTGCTGCAGCAGCGCGCCCAGCGCGTACGTGCCGATGGCGAGCAGCAGCGGGATCGCGATGTCGAAGCGGTCCAGCCAGCGCAGCTCCGGATACTTCGCCAGATCCGGCACCCGCGCCAGGTCGGTGCGGAAATTGCGCGGAGTCAGGAACCAGCCGACGTGGCTCCACAGGAAGCCGTGCACGCCCGGCGAATGCGGGTCGGCCGGCGTGTCGGTGACGCGATGATGATGGCGATGATGCGCCGCCCACCACAGCGGCCCGCGCTGCACGCAGGAGGCGCCGATGGTGGCGAACACGAACTGCACCGCGCGCGAGGTCAGGAACGTGCGATGCGAGAAGTAGCGGTGATAGAAGCCGGTGAGCGCGAACATGCGCAGCGCGTACAGCGCCACCGCCACGGCCAGCGCCACCGGCGACACGCCGACCCGGATCACGCCGAGGCAAGCGAGGTGCATCGCCACGAACGGCGCCGCGCGCAGCCAGTCGATGCGGTCCTCGCGCGCCTCGTCCGCTTCCACCACCGCGCTGGTATCGAACCAGCGCCTTGCGGTGCGCACCGGCCAGGACCGCCGGAGGCGGGTGCGACCGGCCCCGCCAACAGTCGAGGCATCGACCCGGTCAGGCGGTGCGGTCACGAGTGGATCGGGGTTGGCCATGGAAACATACCTGTCAGCGGTTCAATGACGGATACGCAGGAACCCCCGCGGCGGATGCATGCGCCGGTCAAATGGCCGGGCTTCACGTCGCCTCTCCCCGGCGCGTGCGAAGAAACGGATCCGGCAGGCCACCGCTTGCGTATCCGACCACATCACCGGGAGACATCATGTCAGGCATGAAACAGATCATCGGACTGATCGGCTGGCTGCTGCTCAGCTTCGCCGCCGCCGCGATCGGTTCGATCGCCTCGATACAGGCCGCCGCCTTCTACCGGCAGCTGGCGCAACCCACCTGGGCGCCACCCTCGGCGGTGTTCGGCCCGGTGTGGTCGCTGCTGTACGCGCTGATGGGGATCGCCGCCTGGCTGGTCTGGCGCGAAGGCGGCGGGCGCCGCCAGCGCGGCGTGCTCGCACTGTTCGTGCTCCAGCTGGCGGTCAATGCGCTGTGGAGCTGGCTGTTCTTCGGCTGGCATCGCGGCGCCTTGGCCTTCGCCGACATCGTGCTGCTGTGGTTGCTGATCGCCGCCACCGCGATCGCCTTCTGGCGCGTGCGGCCACTGGCTGGGGCGCTGCTGCTGCCGTACCTGGGCTGGGTCAGCTTTGCCGCGGCGCTCAATTTCGCGGTGTGGCAGTCGAATCCACAGATCCTCGGCTGAGTCACCGTTGCCCTTGGTGGATCGGCACAGCTGCGGCGGGCTTGCCTTCGATGGCCTCGAGGTTCGCTTTGGCGGCAGCTGGCGGGGGCATCGTCGGTGCTCCGCGCGCCGTGCTCGGGAACACTTCGTCCCGTCGCACCCACGCCAGTACGGCGGCGAACAGCAGAAGGGCCGAACCCGCCGCCATTCCATCGACGGCAGATCGACATTTCATCTGCCCGGCAGGCTCTGAAAGTTACCTCGGCCCTGCCATCGGGGTTTCAGCGTGCGAGCGCGGCGTAGGCATCCAGCGCTTGCTGGCGCGACCGCCCCAACTCCACCATCGGCGCCGGATACCCACTGCGCCTGAGCAGACCAGCATCCCGCCACGGCTCATGCAGCAACCCCAGCGGCGCCTCCGCCAGCTCCGGCAACCAGCGCCGCAGATAGATGCCGTCCGGATCGAATTTCTTTGCCTGCGTCACCGGATTGAACACGCGGAAATACGGCGCCGCGTCGGCGCCGCAGCCGGTCACCCATTGCCAGCCCAGCGTGTTGCTGGCCAGGTCGGCATCGACCAGGGTGTCCCAGAACCAGCGCGCGCCGTGCTGCCAGTGCTGGCGCAGGTGCTTGGTGAGGAAGCTGGCCACGATCATGCGCACGCGGTTGTGCATCCAGCCGGTGTGCCACAGCTCGCGCATGCCGGCGTCGACCAGCGGGATGCCGGTGCGGCCGCGCTGCCAGCGTTCCAGCGCGGCTTCATCCGCGGGCGCCCACGGGAAAGCGTCGAAGCGCGGATTGAAGTTGTCGGTGGGCGTGCGCGGAAAGTGATACAGCAGGTGATGGGCGAATTCGCGCCAGCCCAGTTCGCGCAGGTACGGCTCGAGGTCGGGGCGGCGTTTGGCGTCGGTGGCGCGGGCGCGACGATCGAGCGCGAAGTGGATCTGCCGCGGCGAGATCTCGCCGAAGTGCAGGTGCGGCGACAAGCGTGAAGTGCCGTGGCGCGCGGGCAGGTCGCGTGCGTGCGCGTAGTCGCCGAGGGCGTCGTCGGCGAAGAGCTCCAGCAAGTCGCGCGCACCGGCGGCGCCGGGTTGCCAGCTTTCGGCCAGCCCGCCGGCCCAGGCGATGCGCGGCAGCAGTTCGAGCGCGGCCAGTGGCAGGCCGTCGGGCAACTCGTGCCAGCCCGGCACGCGCGGCGCGGGCAGCGGTTCGACCGGCTGCAGCCGCGGGCGCAGTTTGCGCCAGTACGGCGTGAACACCTTGTACGGCGCAGCCTGTTGCGTGGCGATCGCCCACGGCTCGCACCACAGTGCGGCGTTGTGGCTGTGCACCGCGATGCCGTCGCTGCGCAGCGCATGCTTGATGTGTGTGTCGCGGGCGATCGCGGCCGGTTCGTACAGGCGGTTCCAGTACACCGCGCTGGCGCCGCTGCCTGCGATCAGGCCCCGCAGAGTATCCAGCGGTTCGCCACGACGCAGGTGCAGGCTGGCGCCTGCGCCGTGCAGTTGCCGAGCGAGGGCGGCCAGTGAATGGTGCAGCCACCAGCGACTGGCGGCACCGGCCGACCACAGGCCTTCGTCGCCGCTGTGGATGAAAACCGGCAGCACCTGCGCGTGTTCCGCACAGGCCGCGCTCCACGCGGGGTTGTCGGCCAGGCGCAGGTCGCGCCGGAACAGCACCAGCGCGGTGCTCATCGGCTCGCGCTCCGTCGAAAAAGCACAGCGCTCAGAAACCGAACAGCGGTTGCAGCGTGCGGGCGAACCAGCCGGAGAACACCAGCGGTGCATCGGTGGCCGCCACGCAGATGCAAGGCACACCGGGCGAGGTCACCGGCTGGTGGTTGATCTCGCCATCGAGATCGGCCACGTCACCGGGGCCGAAATGGCCAAGCATGTCGTCGTAGGCGCCGTCCAGGATCATCGTCAGCTCGTTGCCGCCATGGCTGTGCAGCGGCAGCTTGCTGCCCGGCGCGATGCGCAGCAGCATCAGGGTTCCGCCGTCGATGCGGCTGGCGCGGATGCGCTGCACGCCGGGCGCCACGCGTTTCCAGCGCAGCGCGCGCAGCGAGTTGCCGAACCACGGATGCAGCGCGCCCGGCAGTCGATCCGGATCGTCCCGTTCGACGATGTCGGCCGGCTGTGCCGGGTGTTCGGGCACAGGTTCGCGGTCGAGCAGCGCCAGCATGGCCGCGCGGGCGTCGTCGGTTGGCGCGTCGACGCGTTGCTGCTGCAGCAGCACGCCACCGATCCGGTCGGCGGCGTGCAGGCTTTCGCGGCACTGCGCGCAGCGCTCCAGGTGGGTGGAAGCCACCACGGCGAGCGCGGACGGCAGCGCGCCGGCGGAGTAGCTGAGCAGGGTGGCGTCGTCGAGATGGTGATGCGGTTTCATCGCGGCGCCCTCATGCTGCCCTGCAGTTTCGCGAACGCGCGCCGCAGCGAGGATTTGACCGAGCCCAGCGGCATGGCCAGTTCACCGGAGATCTCGCTGTGGCTTTTGCTTTCGAGATAACACATGCGCACCAGCTTGGCCTGCAAGGGCGGCAGGCGATCGATCGCCTGTTTCAGAAGGTCCTGGTCGAAGGACGACTCCGGTTGCGAGTCGAGCCGGACGGATTCGAGGTGATCGAGCCGGTCCAGGCCGTCCTGGATCGGCAACCAGTGCGGTTCGCGCCGCACGTGGTCGATGTACAGGTTGCGCGCCACCCGGTACAGCCAGGTGGCGAGGCTGGCACGCGCCGGATCGAACAGGGCGGCCTTGCGCCACAGCGTCAGCAGCGCCTCCTGCACCAGTTCGTCGGCCGTCGACTCGGCCACCCCGAGGTTGCGCAGGTAGCGCTGCAAGCGCGGCGCGAAATGGTCGTAGATGCGCATGAAGCTGGCGCGGTCGCGCTGGGTCGACACGGCGGCCATCAGGAGCGACCAGTCGTGCGCATCGGGGGCGGCGTTGCTCGCGGGAGGGGCCACGTCTCGTTTCGTCCGGAAGGGCGCTACCTCGGCAGCAGCTTGGTCGGAATCCATCATACGCAACTTCCCGCCTGCGACGACCGCCGGACGATCCGGCCGCCTCGCGTGCTTCATGCCCATGGCATACGACGGGAACGGGAAATCGGATGCAGCGGGCGGCGGCCTGTGCGCCACGGCTGCACCGGGCGCGCTTGCCGGTCGCCGTCCCGGTCGGGCACGGGAGCGGTGAGCGGCACGAGGCGCGGCAGGCGCCGTGGCTAGTCGCCGGTCTCCGCTGCCGGGTCTTTCGCGGCGTCCAGCTGGTCGCGGTTGGACCACCCCCCGTACCAGGCGAGCGCCATCGTGGAGCCATGCGCGTAAGGGCACTTTTCCCGCGGTTCGCCGCAGTCGCGTGCGTAGTGGCCTTCGATCCAGGCCTGAAGCGGATACTGCATCGGGCTTTCCTTGACCATGCTGGCGTCCCCGGTGGGCGTCGTGCAGGCTTGGGTGAGGCCGGCAGGCCGAAGTTTCAAGCATGAAAAAGCCCGCCAGAGCGGGCTTGGATCCATCTATGCCGGGGGATGGCCGGGATGATCGCCTCACGGCGAGAGATTGGCTGCACAGAGTGAAGCCGTTCACATTTTTCCATTTACCGACCGGGCAGGTCGTGATCTGTATCACGTTTAGGTGCCGCGGATGCCGGCCGCCTGCGGTCGGACGCGGTGCCGGCGGGCGGGTCGCCGGTTTCGCTGCGACGGATGCGGTGCACGTGTGCCGGAAACCACAAAATGGCCGCGGCTATAAGGCATGACTTGTCCGCCAGCCGGCACGTCCAGGAAATGGCCGCCTGCAGGCGAAGATCCTCAGCGGGCCCGGCTTTGCAACAGCCGCACCGCCTCACGCTTGAACTCGCTGCCGGATGTTCTTCTCGTGGCCATGCTTACGCACTCGCGTGGCGATTGTGCCGATGAATCTTCTGTAGGGAGAATCGCCGCGACCAAGCCAAAGAGGCCAGCGTAGCGCTGGCGACGTCACATTTGCCTATGCAGATGTGGCTCGCCCGCAGCGGCGGCACCGCGGCTGTCACGCATGCTGTTGCGCCATGCCGCCGCCGGGGCAGTCCTGACGCGTCCACCGTCGCCGAGGTGATTGGCTCGCGTGAGCCTCGATGCACACAAGCGCTCGTCGACCTTGATCCAGGGCAGCGTCGCGCGGGACGGTTATGGATACAGTGGCACCGGTTGTTGAACCGGGTGGGGAACGCGATGGCCGTCAGGCCGCAATTGCATCGGGTAGTGGTAGTGGGGGGCGGTGTGGCGGGTCTTGAGATTGCCACCGCCTTGGGACGCCGTTTCCGCGGCGAACGGCAGCGGCACGGCGAGGGGCCGTCGGTCACGCTTGTCGATCACGACACCGCGCACGTGTGGAAGCCGATGTTGCACACCATTGCGGCCGGTACCAGCGATATTTCGCAGCAGCAGACCCCGTATCAGGCACAGGCGCATGCGGCCGGTTTTGCCTTTCAGATGGGCGAGTTTGCCGAGCTGGATCGCACGGCCCGGGAATTGCGCTTGTTGCCGCTACGCGATCGTCACGGTCGCGTGGTGATTCCGGAGCGGCGCGTTCGCTACGACACGCTCATCATTGCGGTCGGCAGCCTTGTCAATGATTTTGGCACGCCGGGCGTGGCCGAGTATTGCCGAGTGATCGACTCGCGCCGCCAGGCCAATGCCTTCAACCGCGAAATTCGTGTGCGCGTGGCCCAGTGCCTTACGCAGGGCAAGGACTTGTCCATCGGCATTGTGGGAGGCGGCGCCACCGGCGTGGAGCTGGCGGCCGAGTTGATTCGCTTGAAGGATGCGGTGGTGGCCTATGGCGGTGAGGAGTTGCCGACGTGCCTGTCCGTCACCTTGCTGGAGGCCGGGCCACGTTTGCTGCCGGCGTTTCCGACAAACATTTCGACGTCGGTGCAAGGGCAACTGGAAGCGTTGGGCGTTCGGGTGTTGACGCACACGGCCGTGAACTCGGTGACGGAGGATGCCTTCATCCTCAATACCAAGGACCGCATTCCAGCCTCGCTCAAAGTCTGGGCGGCCGGCGTGAAAGCGCCGGAGTTCCTGGCCGCGCTGGATGGGCTGGAGACCACGCGCGGCAATCAATTGGTGGTGACGGCGTCGTTGTGCACCACCAATGATCCGCATATTTTTGCCGTGGGCGATTGTTCCAGCTTGCGGCTCGCGGGGGCCGAACGGCCACTGCCGCCAACCGCGCAGGTGGCGCACCAGCAGGCCCAGCACCTGATTCGCTACTTGCCCGATGCGGTGCTCCACGGCAGGTCAGTACCACCGTTCCGCTATCACGATTTCGGCGCGCTGGTATCGCTGGCCGATTACGACGCGTTCGGCTCGCTCGGGGACTACGGTCTGATGAAGAGTGTCACGTTTCGCGGTCGCCTGGCGCACTTCAGCCACGTGTTGCTCTATCGCCGCCATCAGATGCAATTGCATGGCGTGTTGCGCGGCTGGCTGCTATGGCTGATCGACCGCTTGAACGCCAGCGCACGGCCCACGATACGGATGGATTAGATCGAACTGGCCGGTGACGGGGCCCGGTGCTTGGCCGGTTGGTCCGATCATGGACAATGGTTCGGCGCGCAAGCAGACACGCCGGAATGAGGCTTTGAACGAGGTGGTGCATGAGCGACAGCACGGCGATGGAATATGACGTGATCGTTGTGGGCGGCGGCCCGGGCGGGCTGGCTGCAGCCATTCGCCTGAAGCAGTTGGCCCGTGAACGCCAGCACGATATCAACGTGTGCGTACTGGAAAAGGCGCCGGAGATTGGCGCGCAGATCCTCTCCGGTTGCATCATGGATCCGCGCGCGCTCACCGAGTTGATTCCCGACTGGGCCGAGCGCGGAGCGCCGCTGACGCTGCCGGTGGCACAAGATCGCTTCGTGTTTCTCACCCAGACCGGCACACGCGCAACGCCGCATTGGCTGCTGCCGCCCTGTTTCCGCAATGCGGGCAACTACGTGGTGCAGCTGGGGCACGTGGTGCACTGGCTGGGCGTGCAGGCCGAAGCGCTGGGCGTGGATGTCTTTCCGGGGTTTGCCGCCGCCAAGGTGCTGTACGACGAGCATGGCGCGGTGTGCGGCGTGGAAACCGGCGAAACCGGCGTAGCCAAGGGCGGCACGCATACCGATGCCTACGAGTCCGGCACGCAGCTCGTGGCGCGCTACACGGTTTTTGCCGAGGGCTCGCGCGGGCATCTGGGCCGCCAGTTGATCGAGCGCTTTCATCTTGATGCCGATTGCGATCCGCAGAGCTATGCCATTGGCGTGAAGGAATTGTGGGAGGTCGATCCGGCAAAGGCGCATCCGGGTCTGGTCATGCACACGGCCGGTTGGCCACTCGACGCGCAGACCTATGGCGGTTCGTTCCTGTATCACCTGGAGCGCAATCTGGTGGCCGTCGGTTTCGTGATTGGCACCGACTACCGCAACCCCACGCTGTCGCCCTTCGAAGAGATGCAGCGCTACAAGACCCACCCGGCCATCCGCACGGTATTCGATGGCGGCAAACGGGTTGCCTACGGTGCGCGCTCGCTGACGGCTGGCGGCCTGGCGTCGCTGCCAAAAATGGTATTTCCGGGCGGCGCGTTGATCGGCTGTGAAGCCGGTGTGCTGAACGCGTCGCGCATCAAAGGCAGCCATGCGGCCATCAAAACCGGCATGCTGGCGGCCGACGCGGTGTTCGATGCGGTGGTGGCCGGACGCAGCCATGACGAACTCACGCGCTATCCCGAGGCGTTGCGTGCCTCGTGGCTGTATCGGGAGCTGCGCAAATCGCGCAACTTCAAGCAGTGGTTCCACTACGGCCGGCGCGTGGCCACGGTGATGACCGGAGTGGAGCAATGGCTGCTGCGCGGGCACATCCCGTGGAACCTGCATCACCACACGCCCGATCATGCCCGGCTGCGGCCGCTCTCGGAGTGCGTGAAGATCGAGTATCCGAAACCCGACGGCAAGCTCACGTTCGACCGCGCGAGCTCGGTGTTCTTGTCCAATACGCACCACGACGAGAACCAGCCGGCGCACCTCACGTTGAAGGATCCTGCGGTGCCGGTGCAAGTGAACCTGGCAAAATACGGCGGCCCGGAGGCCTTTTACTGCCCGGCGGGCGTGTACGAATTCGTGCATGGACCGGACGGCGCGGTGCGGTTGCAGATCAACGCCGCCAACTGCGTTCACTGCAAATTGTGCGATATCAAGGACCCGAAGCAAAACATCGTCTGGACGACGCCGCACGGTGGCGAAGGGCCGATCTACAACGGCATGTGAGCCGCTCGTGGCGTTGGACAGCCACACCGATACCCGGCAGGCGCAGAGCGCCAGTGGTGCTGGCATCTCGCCCGGGGTTTGCCGCATATAGCCGTACCGGACGTCGGAGCGCGGCAACGGATGCGCCAGCCCGGCAAAGGTGCCGGCCAGTGCCAGCGCGCCAACGCGCACCACCGCCCACGCCCACAGTGCGTTCAGGCCATACGGTGCGAGTGATGCGGCAGCACGAAGTGCCAACTCCGATCATGTTGCCGATGACCCGCGCCATGGCCGTCCACGGGGCACACGGTCGCGCTGCCGTGCTGGGCGCGTTCATGGGGCGGTACGGTGCCGGCAGGCGTGGTTTCCGACCCGCGCCCCGCGCCCTCAGATGGTGCGTTCGGCAATCAGGCGTTTGATTTTGGCAATCGCCTTGGCTGGGTTCAGGCCCTTCGGGCAAGTGTTGGTGCCATTCAGGATGGCGTGGCAGCGGTACAGTTTGAAGGGGTCGTTGAGCTCGTCCAGACGGTCACCGGTGGCCTCGTCGCGCGAGTCGGAAATCCAGCGGTAGGCCTGCAGCAAGACGGCCGGGCCGAGGAAACGATCCGGGTTCCACCAGTAGCTTGGGCACGAGGCCGTGCAGCAGGCGCACAGAATGCACTCGTAGAGGCCATCCAGCTGTTTGCGATCCTTGGGCGACTGCAGGCGCTCGCGTGAGCCCACCGGGCTGTCGGTCTTGAGCCAGGGCTGAATGGAGGCGTATTGCGCGTAGAAGTGGGTGAAGTCCGGCACCAGATCGCGGATGACCGGCATGTGCGGCAGCGGGTAGATATTCACCTGGCCCTCGCGCAAATCGTCCAGCGATTTGGTGCATGCCAGCGTGTTCTCGCCGTTGATGTTCATCGAGCACGAACCGCACACGCCTTCGCGGCATGAACGGCGCAGCGTCAACGTGGGTTCGATGGTGTTCTTGATTTTAAGCAGCACGTCCAAAACCATCGCGCAGTCGCTCACGTCGACCTCGTAGGTGTCGGTGCGCGGATTGCCCCCGACCTCCGGGTCCCAGCGGTAGACCTTGAACTTGCGGACTTTCTTGGCGCCCGGTTCGGCGGCAAAGTAGTTGCCCTTCTGTACCCGGGACATCTGCGGCAATCGAAACTGGGCCATGAAATTCTCCCTTGAACGAAACAGTTTGTCTGCCCGCGGCGGGTGCCGCGGTGCATCCGTCAGTACACGCGTTTGGCCGGCGGGATGGTTTCCACCTCGTCGTCGAGCGGCTGCATGTGTACCGGCCGGTAGTCGAGCGTGCATCGGCCCTTGTCATCGACTTTGACGAGGGTGTGCTTCATCCAGTTGACGTCGTCGCGCTCGGGAAAGTCGTCACGCGCGTGGGCGCCGCGGGTTTCCGGCCGCGCCGCCGCTGAATGCATGGTGCCTACGGCTTGCACCAGCAGGTTGTCGAGCTCGAAGCTTTCAATGAGGTCGGAGTTCCAGATCAGGGACGGATCGGACACGTGCACGTCCTCGAACTGGGCGTAGATCGCGTCAATCCGCTCGCAACCCTGCTGGAGCGTTTCGGCCGTGCGGAAGACCGCCGCGTCGTTTTGCATGGTGCGCTGCATTTTTTCGCGCAGCTGTGCCGTGGGCGTACCGCCTTTGGCGTGACGCACCTTGTCAAGCCGGGCCAGCGCCGGATCCAACGCGTCGGTCGGCAATCCGGCAAAGGGCGTGTTCGGCTTGATGAGCTCGGCGCAGCGCTGCGCGGCAGCGCGGCCAAACACGATCAAATCGAGCAGCGAGTTCGTGCCCAGGCGGTTGGCGCCGTGTACCGATACACACGCCGCTTCGCCGATGGCGAACAGGCCCGGCATGATGTGGTCGTTGTCCGAACCCACTTTTTGCACCACCTGGCCGTACATGTTGGTGGGTATGCCGCCCATGCAGTAATGCGCGGTCGGTAGCACCGGAATGGGCTCCTTGGTCACATCCACGCCGGCGAAAATGCGCGCGGTTTCGGAAATGCCCGGCAGACGTTCGTGCAGCGTGTCGCTGCCCAGATGCGCCAGGTTCAGCAGCACGTGATCCTTGTGTTCGCCCACGCCGCGGCCTTCCCGGATTTCGACCGTGATGGCGCGGCTGACGACGTCGCGTGAAGCCAGATCCTTCACGTGCGGCGCGTAGCGCTCCATGAACCGCTCGCCGTCGGCGTTGGTGAGATAACCACCTTCGCCACGCACGCCTTCGGTAATCAGGCAGCCGGAACCGTAAATGCCGGTAGGGTGGAATTGCACGAATTCCAGATCCTGCAGGGCCACTCCGGCACGTAGCGCCATGCCGCCGCCATCGCCCGTGCAGGTATGTGCCGAGGTGGAGGAAAAGTACGTGCGTCCGTAGCCGCCAGTTGCCAGGATGACCGCATGGCCGCGGAAAAAGTGCACGCTGCCTTCGGTGAGGTTGATGGCCAGCGCACCGGCAACGTCGCCGGTGCGCGGATCGGTCACCAGATCGGTAACAAAATATTCGACAAAGAATTTGACTTTGTGCTTCAACGCCTGCGTGTACAGGGTGTGCAAAATGGCGTGGCCGGTACGGTCGGCCGCTGCGCAGCTGCGTTGCGCCAGCGCTTCGCCGTGGCGAACCGTGTGACCGCCAAACGGGCGCTGGTAAATGTGCCCGTCTTCGGTGCGCGAGAACGGCACGCCAAAGTGTTCCAACTCGATGACGGCAGGAATCGCTTCGCGGCACATGTACTCGATGGCGTCCTGATCGCCCAGCCAATCGCCGCCCTTGACGGTGTCGTAGAAGTGATAGCGCCAATCATCTTCGCCCATGTTGCCGAGGGCCGCGGCAATGCCGCCCTGGGCAGCCACCGTATGTGAACGGGTGGGAAACACCTTGGTTACGCAGGCTACCGACAGCCCGGCCGCAGCCAGGCCCAGCGCTACGCGCAGGCCGGCGCCGCCCGCGCCGACAATCACCACGTCGTATTGATGCTTTTCAACCTTGTACGCTTCGGCAGGCATGTTGAACGTTGTCCTTTCAAATCAAAGTGGAATCAATGCAGGCGCGTGAACCAGACGGCGAGTACCGCCAGGATCGTGGCCAACGCACCGAGCAACGCACCGAAGCGCAAGGCAATCTGCAACGTGACTTCCTGCCCGCGCGCATGCACGTAGTCGCCAATGATTACGTCCAGCCCCAGCATGCCGTGCCAGTAGCTGCACACGGTCAGCACGATCAGCAGGAACGCGTGAACGGGTTGCCCGATCGACGCCAGCACGGCGTCATAGTCGGCGTGTAGCAGGCCGGCGACAAAAAACAAAAACCAGAGAGTCAGCGGAATCAGCGCCACCGCCGTCAGGCGCTGCACCCACCAGTGCTGAACGCCGGTGCGCGATGGCCCCCAGTGGCGGGCTGTCTTGAGCGGATCGCGCATGCCTGATTGGCCCGGAAACTCGCTCATGCCGCACCTCCCGTCAACTTGATGATCAACAACACCCAAGTCAGTACGGTCAATGCCGTGCTCACGCCCACTACCACCCAGCCGGTGGCCCAGTACGAGGGGTTGCGCGTGCGGTCACGGGTGTGCTGCGGGCCGTAATCCCAAGTCAGGCTGTGAAACAAATGCTGGATGCCGTTGCAAAGGTGGAACAGCAGTGCCCAGATCCACGCGAACCACACCATGAGGCCGATCCAGCTGCCGGAAAAATCCGCAAACAGTTGCCACGCATGGTGGCCGGCGGCGGCGGCGATCAGGCCCCACGTCAATACTGCGGCCCCGATGGAAAGAAACAGCCCGGTCAGGCGGTGCAAGGAAGACTGCACCATGTTGATGCGCCAGCGGTAGATGCCGAGGTGCGGTGAAAGGGGGCGTGGATTGTGCACGGCAAAAACCTCCTGAAGCTGTCCGGTCAGCCCGGCAATAACTCCGCCGACGCGGCTGCAGTCGGCGGCCGCTGAGCGTTTCGCACGTGAGTGCGGGATCCGGCGTTTCATCACCCGGCAGCGAGCGGCGCCGCGCGGCCCATTCGTCCTGACACGGGAACGTGCGTGTGAGAATGACGAACTCGACGTACACCGCAGCCACACCCGATCGGCACCGCCCATCGCACGCTCGCGCTGGTTGCTCGATGGTAGCGAGTGCCACCGGCGACGCCCTGACCTCCATCAAGCTCTTTCGTGCGCAACGTGGCGTATGCGCTGCAAACGCGCGATTCGAACCGGCTAACGACGCCATTTGGTGGCAATCGCGGCCAGCTCGTCGCGGATCGTGGGATCCAGCAATTCCGGGCATTCGGATACGCGCGCAATCAGGCCAAAAACCGTCACGGTGTCGCGAATCACGGTCGGGTCGCACGCCCAGATGTCGGTGGGGTCGTAGGCACCAAAGCTGTCGGCATCCGCCCAGGCGAGCAGAAAGTTGGCGCAGCGGCTGGCCTGGCCCGAGTTGCCGAGTGCCACTTCCGCCAAGTGATGCATGGCGGCAAGTTCCTCCGGCGTGGGTTGGGTCGGGTCGTGTTCGGCGGGCGCGGAGATGATGACGGACAAGTCAGGTATGGCCATGGGTGGTTCCGGGGCGGGGCGGGGTGGCCGGCCGGCGTTCTGCGCTTGCTGATGACAAACCCGCGAAGAGTTGGTGCACGGCGTGCGTTACTGCGGCACAGCCGGAGTCGTGCTCGTGGAACGGCACCTGGCGCACGAGGGCCAGCGCGATTTCGGCCGACTCGACCAGGTACTGGCAGGCGGCCTCGATGGCCCAGGTGCGGGCGCGCTGCATGGCGTCACCGGCGCTGGCGCAACCTTGCGCCAGCAGCATGACGGTGACGTCCGCGGTGCCGCGAACGATGCTTTCGCTGCGTATCGCCAGATGACCGATACGCCCGGTAAGCAGCCAGAGTTCACCGGCCGGTGCCTGGGTGGCCGGATGATGTGCGCGGTCCACGCCGATGGCATCGAGAAAACAGCCAAGGCGTTGATGGAAGCGGGCCGTAATCCTGCGGGGCGGTTGCCATTGCCAGGTATCGGATCCGTGCGCGACAAGCTCCATCCCGACGGCATGGACGGCTTCGTCCGTGACGGGATCGTCGTCGGCCGCCGCTGCCGCGTCCGTAGCGGTGGCCACGCAACCGAGCGCGTTGCGCAGTCGTGCGACATCCACGGCAAGACCGGTTGCCGTGGGCAGCCGCATGGCAATGTCCTGGGTGGACCACGCGATAGCGCGGCTGGTGGCCGGCCCGAACTGGGCACCATCGCTGATGCGCACACAGTGGCCAGTAACCGGATCGATCGACCAGCCGCTCGGGAGCGGCGTGCTCGGTAGGAGAAGCGGAAGCGACACGGGCACCTTCGCGCATGACAAGCCACTGCACGGTAGCGGGTGGGCGCACCGGCGCCATGACCTGAATCAGCTTCGGCGCTGGAACGGCCGCCGGGCGTGCAGAGCCAGCCGCTCGGCACGACTGCGATGGCGGGGCTTGTGCCAGGTCATGGAAGAATTTGTACAACGTCGCATAGTTGTCCCATGCAGTCGATTGGGCAGGCCGGCATGACAACAACGAGTGGCGCCGAAAGCGATCCCATTTTGCGCGCGCGCGGCGAGGTGATGGTGCACCGCGCGCAGGCGGCGGAAGCGCTGTACCGCAAGGCGCTCGAAACGCAGCCGGACAACGCGGAAGCGCTGAACTTCGTTGCGATGTGCGAGCTGGGTCGGGGCGAGTTTGACAGCGCCCGCGAGCACCTCGAAAAGGCCGTGCACATCGACCCGGAGGAAGCCAATTTCCGCAAGAACCTCGGCATCCTGCAGCTGGCACTGGGCCACGCGCAGGATGCCATCGACACCTTCGATCAAGTGATCGCGATGGATCCGAAGGAGCTCTCGGCGCCGCTGCATCGGGCGGCCGCGCTGGAACAGCTGGGCAGCACCTACGACGCTACGGCGGCGTACTACCACGCTATCGCTACCGCGCAGGCGGCGTTTAGCTGGCGTAACCGCAACACTACGCCACCGGTGCTGCAGCCGGTGGTGCGGCACGCCATCGATTACATTCAGCGCAACCAGCAGCAGATTTTCATGGAACTCATGCAACCGGTGCGCGCGCAGTACGGAGCCGCAGCACTTGCGCGCGTGGAGCAGGGCCTTGCCATTTACCTCAAGCACGCAGCGGCGCAATACCCCGATCCGCGGCAAAGTTGCGCGTTTTTCTACATACCGGGCCTGTCCGCCGAACCGATGCTGGATGCCGCGCACATGCCAGGCATGGTGGCGCTGGCGACCGCCGGCGACACCTGGCTGGCCGAGCTGGATACAGCTGCCGCCGAGCAGTTGGGTGAGCCCTATTTCGGCACGCATGACCTGGCGCTGTTGCGTGAACAGGGCGTGCTCGACGGCGACACCGGCGCGCGGCTCACCGCGTGGTTCCTTTATCGTAATGGCGACCGGGAGCCGGCCGCGCGGCAACATTTGCCACGCTCGTTGGCGGCGGTGGAATCGCTGCCGCAACGCGTGCAGGTGGAGAACCTCGGCCCCAACGTGTATTTCGCCACGCTTGCTCCCGGTACGCATATCTTGCCAAGCTGCGGCATCACCAACGCCCGGGTCAACATGGAGATTCCTCTGCAAGTGGACGGCCGTTGCGTGCGCAGCGTTGCCGGTCATGAGGAAACCTGGCGCATGGGGGCGTGCGTGGCGTACGACGGCAGCTTTGCGCATGAATTATGGAACCACGGCCCTGGCCCGTGCACGGCCCTGGTGCTGGACGCCTGGCACCCGGAGCTGAGTGCGGCCGAACGCGCGGCGTTGCCCCTGCTGTTCGAGGGCATCAGTCAATTTCATATGGCAGCGGGTGTGGAGCCGCCGTTTGGCAATTAGCGGGCGGCTGCCCAACGCCACGCCACGAAACCACCATGAGCGCCAACCAACCTTCGCACGTGAAACTTGATCCGCAACCCCCGTGGGCGCGCTTTCAGGACATCATCGTGCAACTGGATACCGATGCGCTGATCGCCGTGGGGATCGAAACCATGGCCGAGCTGACCGGTGCCACCCATGTCAACGCGCGCGCCCGGGCCGTGGATGCCGATGGCAACACGCTGCGCGACGCGGCCGGTTTGCCTGTCACTACGCAGGTCAGCCATCCCTACGAGACGTCCGACCTCACTGCGAACGGTCTACGTGTGGTCGATTTGCAGCGTGATTGTGTACGCGTGGTGCTGGGCGAGCCGACCGTACATTTCTTCATCGGCGCCGATACGGCCGAATGCCGGGCGAGGGCATCGATCCGCATGCGTCTCGCGCGGGCACAGGATGCGTAAGGCGGGCAGCTGCAGGCCGCGCCGCGCGTCGAGACGGGATGCATGCGCAACCTCGATCGACCGTGGCGGAAACTTTCGCCATCCCAAGCGGGCACTTCAGTCGGGTGGCCTCATAGAAATGAAAAAGCACACCCACAATGCGAAAATGCAAAAGAGACCAGGCACGATGAGCCACACCTTTCTTGTAACGAACAGCCGCTGCATTAGCGCAGTGGCTCCAACCAGCTGCAAGAAGAATCCCCATCCTGGCACGCATTGCCAGAAGTTGATTGGCGCGACCAACAACAATGATTGACTAGGTTTGGAGGGATCGTAGTGCACCGTCACGCGGTCACCGAACGAAAAGTGCGCCAAGTGGTCACGGGGCCACTGGGGATCGGTAGAGCCATTCAGCGAAGGGCCATGCATCAGATCCAAGTAGCCAATATTGTGGCCCTTATGATCTACGCCTTGAACTTGGTACGCATAGACGAGTTTGGGCCAATAACGACCACCAACCTGATTTACTTGTGCCACCTCAACGACTCCGGACGTGGTTGGCCAGGTCAGACTTGCTGCCGCATGCGTGTATTCGACGTATCCAGCTATTAGCGCAATAGCCATTGTGCCTAGCCAAAGTAACAACCAAATTCCCAACTTTCGCATCCATCCCCCCTGCTTCCGCCATTCTGGCAAAGGCCTCTGGCCACGAAGTCCATGATCGCATATCGGGTAGGAGCTGATGTGCTGAGTGATATTCTTGGCACCGACGGCAGCGGCGTTCATCGCTGGCCCGTTGGCATGCGCGCTCGACCCGAAGCAGGCGTTTTCGCGTCGACAAGTCGCCACATTTCGGCCAAGCAGAGGGAACAGCGGATGCGTTACATCGTCGTAGTCGTCATGGCATGGATGTTGAGTGCGTGTGCCTCCGTCGCACCGGCATGTCGCGGGCAGCAATTCGGTGCGATCAAGGTTGAACCAGTCGGCGTAACAGGCAAAGTCTTCGGACTTCCGCCTGAGATCCCTGAGATCACGCGTGGCATGGCCTTTGAGTCTTCTGGCTTCAGCTGCGGATCCACTGTGGCAGCGGATATCGAACGCCGAATGGCGTACTCGGCTAGGGATTGTTCAAAGGAAGGCTCTGAACCTCTCCCCGAGGCTCCCGCCCCATCGGACAAGTTCGCTGCGAGTTTCACTCGTACGGAGAGCGGTGTCACCCATATCATCGTGGTACGTTGGGTCAAACTCAGCGAATCCGACGTAGCTAGGCTGGTGTGCGCGGGTAACGCCGTGTGGACCGCAAAATCTAAATTTCGAGAGTATGTGGTGCCGCCGCACTCCGTATCTTACGTACGGCTACGCGATCAACAAAGCTACAAGGATCAGGGAGGCGCCACCGAAATGGGCCCAGAGGCTAAAGAATTGATCCGGGCTCTTGAGCACGTGGCCCCCGCGAACCGCTGAATCACTATGCCGCTCTTATCGCAGTGATTGGCATTCACCTGTTTTGATCAAAGTGCTTGCATTCGGTGAATTCGTCTCCGATTTCTAATGTCGGCTTCCGCCGATGGTTGCCCTTGCAGTGCTGGTGATGGCCGGGCAAGCTGCGACGGGCATAGGTCGACCCGAAGCGGACCTTGCGAACAGAGCGGCGGAATGACTTGATGGAGCGGAAGCCGTGGATGAAGAAACATCGACTTTAGAAGCGGTGTTCCTAGGTAAAGTGCGGGCGGCGCTCGACAACTTGTTTGAGCGCACACGAGCCAAGGACGAGTTGACACCTGCCGCCGACGCGAAGCAGCTAAAGTAACTCCGGACTCTAAACCGTCCCGCTACTCAAAGCGGGGGGGACGTCGTGCTTTCAACGAGATCATAAAGTGGCCAAAGTGGCCACTTTATGGTTTCTCGCACAAAGTGTTCTGGAAAGCATAGTTTGACCGAACTAAGAAAGCATAGTTTGGCCGCGCAGCCAGGCGATCAATCGCGGTCGGTCCAAGCGGCGGTTAGTAGGGAACTTTGGGCATACTGGGGAGAATCCACGTGCCAGCACGATATGATGTCGCCTACTGCCATTGAACGCATTCACGACGCAGCGAGAGCTGCTCGTGGCAAATCGCTGGATCGACGGGTCTACCTGGACAACGATCTTGGGCTGTATGGACTCGTCGACCTTGAAGCCAGGCAGACGGTCTATGTCGACGTACCGGTTGTCAGAATCGTCGCGTTGGGTCGACGGGACTTCTGGTCACCGGGCGATACCTGGCGAACGATAACGTATCACCTTCAAGGTGAAGGTTGGTCGAGCGCAGTTTTTGACTATTTCGAGTCGCAGACAAAAGAAGAGCATTTCCCGGCGCCGAACAGCCGCTATCAGCTGAGATTATTGGTCTACGGTGGGGTGGCCGAATGCGGCAACGGTAACCATCGCTTGATAGCGGCGCGAGCATGGTTGACGGACAAATATGGTGATGGTGCCGTTCTTAGGGGCGTCAGGGTCAGCGTCTTTCCGATCCATCGGTGCGTGGTCGATTTCTTGAAGCGAGCGGTATGCGAAGGTTCCGACGTGTTGACCGCTACGCTCGATCACCCTGACAGGGAGTATTGGCGGGTGGATGGAAAGCGCATCCAGCTCCTGCTGAAATCGGCGAAAAGTCCCTACGAGATATATGCGTGGGTCGACGATCAAGTGGTTCTTCTGAAGGACGAGCGGACATTCCTTCAGCGACGTTTTCCACAGTACTTTTCGCCCGTCATGGACCGATACGGCTGGCGCACAGTTCCGTTGGCGATCGTCGAGGAGCTGCTCGACGACTCATGGCTCACTCCACAGTTGGAGACGGCGGAAACTTGGAGCTGACCAGTTGTTCAGAACGAATCTGAGTCCTCTCCGACGCCTTTGCAGATCACGCGACACACGGCTGTGGCTCGAAGCTAATCAGGTCACCCTGACATCGCACTTTGGTCGCAATGAGGAGGAAGCACATGCACATCTGGCCAAACTACCCTTTCATTGAAACCATAGTTTGGCCCCGCGGTGGTAACTCTATGAGGTTTGTCGACCGCCTTTGCGGTGGGCAGCGGAACCGTCTCTGGCGAAGGCGACGTACCCCGTCGTTCGCGCAGGCTCGCCAGCAACACCATGTGCTCGAGGAAGTGCTGGGCGATGGCCTCGTCGAACAGCCGCTGGCAATTGAAGGAGAAAGTCGAGTGATTCCACATCGGATCGTCGATGTTAGGCTGGCAAACCAGTGAAACAGCAGGTTGTAGATGAGCTATTCCATCAGCCGCCGCTCGCTGCGCACGCTGCAAACAACCTGCAGCAGCGAGGCACGCAGCTCGATGGCTGAAGGTTGAATCTGAAGCTACGAAGGATGAGCTAAACGAACATGGCGCCTACAGTTAATGTCTCGCTGAACGCGCCAAAGCTGCCGCTTCGGTGAAGCGTACGCATCTGCCAAAGATAGAACGCGCGCAGCGACCTGGCTTCAGAGCTCGCTCCCTCGCGATACGCCTTGCCGCGTGAAATGAGTGCCGTCCCACAATTTCCACGAAGCTGCTTTGGTCGAGCCGGTCCCCACCCAGCGTTCCAGTAGCTAAAATCAGCGACGACCTGATCTTCTACCTTGACCTCTAACTGTCCGTCACGAGGCGCGATCTCAACCTCATGCAAACCAGGCATCGTCGGGAAGAACAGCCGCGAGGGATACAGGTCATGCTGGAGATAGCCGATCCGGTCGAAATCGAGCGTTGCGGCCAGAGGCCAAGCCTTGCAGTCCTTGTCCACCAGTTGTTCGAGAGTCGGTGGAGCTACGATGGTCGTTGTGCTGATAGGTTCTGCAGCTGCGCTGGGAAGCATCCCCGCGCGTGTCCAGAAGGCGTCGAGATGAGCCGCTAGGTTCGCATCGTCAACGCTGCTTCCTAGGCCCTGCGACCACCTCACCAGAGAAACCTCCACACACCGTTCCATCGATATCACAACTGGCGAGATGAAGGAGATCAGTTCATCACCAGGACGCACCGCCTCGACGCTGGCAATCAGGGTTCGAAATGTTGCTTCGATCGCCTCGGTATCGCCATCGAAGTTAGCTGATGCCGGGAACCAGTCAGGGCGCTGTGGCCTGAGCAAAGCCAGAGTCGGATGGAGTGGCAGCGCCAAAAGCGAATTCTCATCCGTCAACTTCGACGGCATGTTCCAGAATTTCTTGGCCACCGCCAGCGCACGAAGGTAGGCAGAAATGGCGCGAAGCGCGGCACGTGCGGAAAGCTGACCGACGAGACCATCACCCAGCGATCGCGTAAAGTGCCACGGGTCGCCTTGGTATGGCGCGTCTGGGTAAGTCGCTCGATTCTCTGCCCACTCAAAGGCCATCTGCCGGACGAACGGAAGCCCGGAATGGGCCTCGAGCCCGCTCATGGATGTCCGGAAGATCCTGGGCAAGTCCACGCCTTGTACACCGTCGAAGTCATCTGGGATCTCGAAGCCCTTCGGAACCTCCTTTAAGTCCGTGTCGTCGACTTGAACTGACAGCCCTAGACTCGCTGCCAGCAGATCTGAGAGCAGAGAGGGCCTTACGATGCTCTCCGCCAGCTCTGCGGCGGGGGAGTAACCGTGTTCCTTCGCCGCTATCCAGAAAATGCACAGCACCTCAACAACCTCGGCCTCAAGCTTGCGCGAGCGCAGCAACTGAAGCAGCCCGGACTCGGTTTCGATCCTCACAGCTGGCTCTCCCAGGCGAGCTGCGAGTTCTTGCATGGTCCACCATCGTGCTGACGTGGAAGGCCACCCGAGACGGGCAATGAGAATGCGAAGATCGTTCATCAAGCTCTCAAGACGGGAGGTGAGGTCAGCTCAACCGCCCAGCGAGGCTGCTCCAACGGGAGGGTACGGGTATCGTCGATGACGCAATTGACCATCGTCTCCGCGAACTTCACGGCTTCCACAATGCGGCCCTGCCGTAGGTAGAAATAGACCATGATTTCCTTGGGCGCGACACGGAGTGGCGCGAGGCCGTCGAACATGCCATAGGTCGTCTCGACCACAAACGCGTCGCAGCGCTGTGGGTAGTTTTGGGCGACCAGATCAAGCCTGCTGCGGGTCTTCGTCTCGCTCTCCATGTACCCAATCCACCCGCCGCTCAAGATCTGTGCACGGACAAGGTACTTCCATGCCGCGTTCGCCCCACTCAGCTTGCGCCTCGTTTGAAAGGCGAGGTCGGACAGGAGTAGGACGTCCTTTTGCCGCCCCTCTTCTGACAGAAGCAGGCCGTCGAGTGCTTCGAGCAACCTCCTGCCCTGACCCTTGGTTGCCCAGTGCTGATACCAGGCACGAAGAAGCACCGTTCGCTCGTTGTGGCTCGCTGACAAACTATTGAGCAGGTCGTCCAATTGTTCGGGCTCAAAGATCGTGACATCGCCCTCATAGGGCCTGCTGTCAATGCCACTCCCAGAGTGCTCTTGACGCCGCAACAAGCCCACGTCCCAACCGCCGTGCTCCTGAAGAACGCGAAGCCGCTCCGCAGCGCTCGCGCTGCCGTCCCGTGCCAGCTGCTGAAGGGTATCGCGTATTTCGGAGTGCGGTCCTGTGCGCATCAGTGCGTCAAGGGGCCAACCGTCCTTCACCCCCTGCTGGACGTACGCTCGCAGGCTGTTCTCTGCCTGCGACCAGTCGCCCGCATGAATGTGCTCCTCATACTTGACCACCAGTGCTGAAGGCATCAGCTTCGCCAACAGCCGATCAGCATCCGCTAGGACATGCCTTGTGCCCTTTCCGTCCGTGTAATTCAGAACATGGTGGATCTGCGGCGCGATCTGGCCAAGCAACCGGCGAGCATCCTCTGCTGCAACGTCGACTAGGTAGCCGATGGCGTCGACGGTATTGTTCAGCGTCGGATCTTTGCGATGTCCATAGCCGGTCGTCAGCTCCCAGGTCTGCTTGCAGAGTTCACGAGCTTCTGAGGTCAAGTCGTGGGCCAGCGCAATCGCGCAGAGCTGCAGCGGAGTCTGAAGGCGCACGCTGGTCTCCTCCCAGACCTCCGCATCAAGCAGCGAACGTTGAGACCGAACGAACGCCTCAGCCGCTTCGTCGGCCATCCTCGTCAGTGATCCAGCTGCGTACTGGGTGCGAAAAGATGCGCTGTCGAACCAAGTGCACTGCCTGGCCGCGTCCATGGTTTCTTTGGTGAGAGCTGCATAGTCGACGGTGTTCAGCAGGATGCTGCCAAGGTGGATGTCGCAAGCGATGTGATGCAGCGCCCCTCGGAAGTCCTCGGCGGCGGAGCTCCAATCATGGCTCTGCCTGAACCGCCGGAATTCCACTGGCTTGAGCAGCTCGAAAAGCTCATGGAAGTCCACAAACTCCCTGTGCCACCAGCGATAGGCGACCTGAGCACCGATGGTAGAGAGTGCATTGAGCAAAGCGGTAATGTTTTCTCTGCCTTCATAGACAGGGGCTTGGGTGTACTCGAGGGCAGCCTGGTCTTCTGCGGCCATGCAAAGGCCTAGATGCACCGCTCTGAAGAACCAGTGGTGCGCGAGCGTCGCGAGGTTTTCCTTGCGTTCGTAGTAGTCGCCTTTCAGCCAATCCACTGGGATCGGCTCATTCAGTGGTTGAGAGGACCGCGTGAGCGCCGCCTCTACTGCAGCAACGAAGGGGGTCCGGGCAAGCGCGTGAAAGTCATCGCGCTCAGCAATACTTGCACCAGCTTTCGCAGCCGCACGGATGCAAGCATCGCTGATGACGTCTTTGTTCTCTCCGCTGGCGAGCTGAGCAACAACCGCCATCAAGTCGTCCAGGTTGCCCTCCTCAACCAATATCTGAACCCGAGGTAGCCATACGGCCGGGCCGTTTTTGGCCACCAATCTGGCGAGTGCTGCGGTGGTGGTGCCCATGGCGCCAAGTCGCGCGAAGGCGCCGATCAAGAACTTAAACTCATCAGAGCCAGCTCTCGATCCATACCTGCTGGAGAACCGGCTCAAACCCCTGAGCCGACGAAGCGCCTCTTCACCGCACGTTTCAGACAGAACCTGATCGCCTCGCGAGCGCAAGGCCAACCCGAGCGCGGCAACACGTAAGATATCCGCCTCATGTCTGGAGGCAACGGCCTCACGTATGACGCCTTCCTCCACAGCTAGCGTCAACGTGAAGGAGATGAGCCTAGCCAGCTCGTCGTTCTGCATTTGGAACTCGCTGCCACCAACCATCCGGGCCTTTAGGTGCTCCAGTCGATAGGCATCTGCGAATGCGGCGGTCTCAAGCGCTGCAACCAGGGCGTCTGATAGCAGCGTGTCGAACAGCGACTCTGGATACCCCTCTTCAAGGCGCAGCATGATCCAGTCGCGGGTCAGTCCCGTGATGAGGTTCTTGGGGTCGCCGAGCCTCGCTTGAACCGTCCATAGCCAGTTCACTCGTAGCGAGGTGGGCGCGGAGCTCTCCAGCCAACTCGCGACTGAAGGCATCAGCTCCTTGATGCGGTCTTCGTAGCCTGCGGTCGCGCGCACGAAGACCGCCAGGCTCTCGTGGAAGACCTTCAGTCCGGCCGCCGATGAGTAAAGCAAATGTTCCACGTTCCCGACTTCAGGCTCAGCCGTCTTGATTGCAGCGGCGATCTCAGCGAACGCTGTCCTTGGCCAGAAGAACGGAAAAGCACAGACGAGCCGCAGCGTGTCTTTCAGGCTGGGAAGAAGACTTTCCCATAGCGATGCATAGTAGAACTTTGCGTCCTTGCTCAGATCTCCCTTCAACTGCTCAACATCCCAACTGGACAGCCTGCGACGAGCATGCTCCAACTCCGCAGTCGCGTAGATAACGTGAAGGGGATGGCCGTTGGTTCTTGAACAGAGCGCGGATGCTGCACCTTGCAGTTGCTCTTCGGCCTGCACCTCACCTTCGAAGCCAGTTGTGAGCCTGCCCTCTTGAACCGTTTTACGAAGATGGGAAAGGACTGCGTTCTCGGACATCGCCGGCAACGTGCGCCATTCGACCTTCGGTGCGGAGGCGAGCAGATCAGTCGGCAACTGAGCGTCATCCACAGGTTGGGTGCCGACGAGCAGCACCATGTTGTCCGGGCAAGGGATCACCTGAGAGAAAAGATCGTCCAGCGGCCGTTTGTCTTCAGCGTTGATGCGCCAGACATGATCCAGGCCATCGAGGACGAGCACGAACGGCTTGCCCAGAGCCTTGTAGTAGGAAGCGCAGGCCTCCAGGAGCGCACGCAAGCCTCCTGCCGTCTTCGGGACACCCTCGTGAAACTGCTCGACCTGCGCCTGGATGGATTGCTCGACAGTATAGCTATTGACCCGATCGCGGCCACGCTCCGTTGTAGAGAGGAAGTAGTGATGGCGAACCGTCGGGATGTCCCGCTCGGTGAGCGAGTCGCACAAGGCGCTCAGGTAGGTGCTCTTTCCGCGGCCAGGCGGCCCTGTCAGAACAATCGCCTTCCCGACAGCGTTGATTGCGTCTTGGACAAACTCCTGGTGGAACGTCTCGTCAGGAACCTCATACCCCTTGGGAACTACGAAGTCCTCCGGCAGCGGCGCCGGCGGCGACGCCCGCAAGATGGTGCGGACCTCTGCCAGCGTGACCCAACCATCCGGGGCCGGGATATTCTTCTGTGTCGCCCAGTTCAGGGCGACGTTTTTGAGGTTCGCGATCCCTTCAGGGGTACCATGCAGCCGAAGGCGCGCAGCGATGTCGTGCTCCAGCGCGGTGTACCCCTTATCACTGTGCCGAATGCGCAACTGGTCGAAAAATGCTTCACAGTCCTCAGCGCTGCCAAGCTCAGCGATCACCTCCGATCGCTTGGGCTCCGGAATCTTGGCAAAGGAAATCCTGCCAGCATTCAGGCAGGCCTCGATGGCGGCATCGGGCCGGCGGTTTGTCGTCAACGAGATCTCGCCAATGCGAGCGAGATCGAGCTTCTTGAAGGCATCGAACCACTTGCGAAGCATCGACCTCGACCGTGCCGTCTTGCCGGCCTTCTCAAGCATCCAATCCCAGGAAAGCAGATGCGTGTCAGGGGCGGGGGTGAACTTGACTTGTTGAAGGTCAACACAACCATCGCTTCGTTCGATGGCGATGTCATCCAGCCCTTGAGGTGCTTCGTTTTCATCGTCGCACTCGAATTTCACCCGGCTGTAGCGAGCCGGCGCGTCGAGCCAATCACACAGGATCTTGAGACCCTGCCGATTTTGGTAAATGTAGCCGGCCGCAGTGATTGCGGTGTTCTTGATGTTCTCAGACATGGTTTTGCGACGTGATGAGCTCAGTCTTTATCCAGGTGTCCAGGGCATCCACTCGCACGAACCTGGTCGGAACAGGGTAAGGCGGATGAACCATCCAGTAGTACACGTCGCGGCTCACGTAAAGCTCTACATTCCTGGAAGGCGTGGTTTCCGATTTCGGCCACTTCAGCAGATCAAGCATCCTTGAGCGGTTCTTCTCGAGAAATTGCCTGCGGCGTAGGATTCGACTGAACTGCCCAGCCTTGTCCTCCTCCGCTTTGCCGAATATTCGGTCGCGTAGTCGACGGCCATCTTTCACTGTGTAGGGTGGTTGGTTGTACTTGCACTCCACCGTCACGAGCAGGTTCTCATCTGGCCAATAAGCGAAGACATCGAAATCACCAACGTCCTCGAACCCCTCGCCGCGGAACCTCCTGAAAAAGTCGATGCCTCGCTGGACGAATGGAGTGTACCGACGGAATATCTCCTCGGTGCGAAGCTCCAGCCGTTTCTCGATGCTCTCCTTGACCTCCCGGATGACCGGTTCAACATGGGGCCACTCGAAGTCCGCAGGGAGGTAGCCGTCCCGCACCGCCGACATCCAGTTGTACATCGATCTGCTGACTGCCTCTGCACCCCAACGCAAGTCTGTGCCATCGACAACCAGCGGCCTGATTGCGTATCGATGGATTCGCTTACGGTGTTCCCAGTACGGGACATCAGCCTCGTCAACATCCCTCCCGGATAGCCTGCGAACGCCTTTCTCCGAAAGCGTGAGGAACGCCACAATCCTTTCCGCCTCTGCAAGATCAAGCCTCTCAATGCTCTCGGTCAGTCCTTGAGCGACACGGCTTGGAGCGGCGGCATAGGATAGCGAGAGCTCATCGCCGAAACCGTACCTCTCAGCTTGCGACAGAACCGCAAGAGCGGTCACCATGCTCTGCAGGTCAAATCCTAGGTCGGCGGTGAAAGCACTCTTGAGCTTCTCTGATGGCAGCAAGTCTTCCGACGAGCCTTCCACAACATCTTCGTTGTTTGCTCCAAGCCCCAGTCTTGACTTCGCATACTCGCGTGCGAAGTCCGACTCTCGGTTGTCGGAGCCGGTCGAGTAGAAAACCTCTGGAATATACGAATCATCGATCACAACGCCACCAACGTCTATGCCGTTGTGAAGGACGTCGCTGGCTCCGGTCAGTACCATGTACCAATCAACTAGGCCAACCAGCTCACGCAGTACGTCATCAGTGACCTTCCCGTTGCCGGTCGCCGGTGAGCTGACAGTCTTCTCCAGCAGATATCGATAGTGGCGAGCTACCGAGCCGAACTCTTTGCGAGCTTGCTCAACGGCATCTAGTCTGTCGTATTCCACATCATGGGCTAGGCTCTGACGGGCCCGTTGAATCTTCATTCTCTCGGTGACCAGGAGTGCATCATGCTGTTCAATGAATGCCTGTAGACGTTGATGCCTGTCGAGCGATGCAAGCCGATTCTCGATGTGAAGACTCAGGCGGGCACCGGCAGGATCAATCCTGGTCTTGGCATCGGACAGCTCATATCGCCCTGGGGAAAGACCGAGCGCCATGATTTCCGCAGCCAAATGCTTGCGTGCAAGCTTGTAATCGCTGGGCGAGGGGATGACGGGATCCACGTAGTCAGGGACATCCACGTTTCGGGCAACGACTCTTAAGTGGTAACGAGCCGGCTCCGACGCTCTGCCGCAAAGCCGGTCTTCAAGATCGTTTGGCAATTCCAATCCGCATGCAGCGTGACACCTTTCGAGCGTCTCCAGTAAGCAACGAACTTCAAACGATTCGTCCTGGGCTGCATTTAATCCTGAAAGTACTGCGCGAGTGTCAACTTGCAGATGAAACAGGCCCTTACGAGCGTCATCTTCTTCCGCTGAATTCACTACTCGCGCGAATCCCTCTATTGGCTGAGGAGTTTCCTCCGCATCAACAAGGCTGTAGGTATCTGGGTCGCAGATAAACAGAACATGTGGCTGTCGAAACAGCGGGATGTCCGGCATCAGTTCGCTACAGCGATAGGTGCAGTCCGCAAGGAGTTGGGCGAAGAGGTCGACCAGCCGAGCATCCTCAATCCGCAGGCCTTCAGAGATTTCCACCAAGGTTTGAACGGTGCAGGAGCCAACCGATGTTGAATATGCAACAGCTTTGTGATGGCGCGATTGGAGCTCAACGACGCCTTTAGTTTCAGGAGATAGCCGCCAACCAGCGGAGCCATCTGGGAACACTCTCGGAGCATGAGACCAGAAGTCTGTAAGCGCTTTGAAACGCCAAGAGGTTCCCCAATGGGTGTCCAATCCGATAAGAGTGGGTGAAATCGCCCCTTCCACAAGTACGCCGTGTGTGTCCTTGAATGACGCATACAGATCCGCGGGGCCGGTCGAGAAGGGGCTGAGAGAGCGTCTATGAGAGTCGACGAATTTCCAGTAGCGCTCCAGTTCGCCGAGGTCATTCAGGCTATCGCAGATAGTGATGAAGTCCGCCAGTGGCAATAAGCGTGTGGGCCTATCGGGAACGCTTATAGAGCCGAATGCTGTGCCTGCCTGGGTGACCACAATGACGATGCGAAGTTCGTCGGCGCTTGGTCCAGTGGATCCATTCTTGGACAACATGAGTCCGCGCCCGTCTGCGAGACGGAAGTGGATCGGCGCGTCGCACCTCATCTTGGCGTACGTAGCTTTTGCTGCGTTTGACAGCCGCTCGTTCGATGCGTGGTCGCATGCGCAAATGAGGTATACACCGGAGTCGGCTGAGATGATGCAGCTGATTGCGAGATCTTCACAGACGGCGTCACCGACGAAGAGCGTCAGAGGGCCCATAACCGTCCCTCGGAATCGCTCGGCAACGAACCGAGCAAGCCTCCGATGCGTATGCGCACTGACCCCAACCACTTCTTTGTTGGCCCAATGGTCAATGACGACCCCTGGGGCGCTACGAACTGACATCGGCACCCAAGTGCCGTCGCTTTCGATCGCTAAAAAAGGAAGGGCCGTACCCTGCATTACCGCGTCGCCGAAAGCGTCCCAAGTCAGTGGCGCTTTGAAAGCACCAAAACGAGTCTCGAGCGCGCGCCCCGCCTTATCTCGCCAGTCAGCAATATCAACACCGATCTGCAAAAGCGTCGACCTGCAAGCCAACCAGAAGTCTTCGGGAGGCACCTCGACATGGGCTCGTTGTGACTCCTCTGCAGCTGCCGCCCCCAGATCAGGTATCGATTCGATGATCCGTGCTTGCAGCGCGATGGCGAGATCCATGTGGGCTTGGGCTTCTGGAACGTGTGCATACGTGATGCGGAATGCTTCTGCGAAGTCAGGTGTGCGCTCTATGCAGCTACCGTAGAACATCGGAACGAAGGCCCGACCAAGGCGTACCTTGGTTTGACCCCAATCGGCCTCGGGAGAGAAGTCCTCAAGCATCGGGAACTCGGGCCATGCCTCGTACATAGCCTCCACAAATGCCTTGAAGTCTGCATAGCTGGCGATGGGCATTCCGCCTTGACCATCGTGCGGAAGGGCTAGCAGAACACCCCAGGCGAAGATGTGCTTGACAGGGCTTCCAGTGTTGGCCGGCCACAGCTCGGAGACACTCAAAGCAATCGCTGCGTCGAGGCGCTCAAATTGGCGTAGTAACGCTCGTGTCGCCTCAAGGCGCTTGTGAAAAGGGTTTTCCTGATCTACCTCGGAGGCGATCCGCTTGTGAAATTCGAGCATTCCACGCAGCAGAAAGTTAGGATCGGCTTCCGTTCGCGCAAGTCTACGCTCCCGCTTCTCTCGGGACTTCTTCCCCATGTCATCTTCTTCCTGTCTGCTGCCTGTCTCACGGTCAGCAAGGCTAGTGCCAAGCCTGCGGTCGGATGATCTGCTCTTCGGTAAACCGCTTCTTCACGTCCAATCTCCTTCAAGTGGGGGATTGGACTCCAAACCGGTGTGCTACTCAAAACTTTGCGGGACGTCGATTTTCGATCGGAACGATCGTCCCGAATTGATCTCGAATCCCGCAGTACCCGACACCGTAAGGCGTGAAGCCAAGCCGCTCGATTTCGTCTTGACCATAGTCGATCTGTTCGTGGTGATGGCCATGGAAAGTCGTTTTCACCTTCAAGCCACGCGCAAGATTATCGACTTCTCGAAAACCATGCCAATGGCAGCTTGGTGCTTCATGGGTCACAAGGATGTCGGCCCGTTCGTTCATGAGTGCTTGGTAGTCATCAGGAAAGATGGTGCTCCGATGCTTCCGTGGCATCCCCCCACGCCAACGATTCCCCTTTCCGCAGCGAGCAAGGAAATCGTTTTTCGACGCATATAGTGGCACGTCGGGTGCATTCCAAATTTGTCCTCGAAAGATGCCACCCAGTCCCGCGACACGCGTTCCAGCCACCTCCACCACTCGGCCATGCAGGTTGCGGTCGGCCAGTGCTGATCCGAACAGGTTGTCATAGTCGGCATCGCTGTCGGTGTCGTGGTTGCCGTGAATCCACCAGACCTCGGTGAGACCCAAGATAGGCTTCAAGGCATGCTCCAGCGGCTCCGGCGGCTGCAAGTCGCCCAACAGCACAATCGCGGCCGGGCGATGCTCACGCACAGCAGCATGGATGTGCTCGAAGTGGCCATGTGGATCACCGCAGAAGAAAATCCGCATGCGTTCACGTGCTCCAGCGGCTCAAATAGGCCCCGCGCAACGCCATCGCATCGAAGCGCGCGTGGTGCCGTTGTAATCGATGCTCCGGATGGTCTTTCCACCACCGCTCACACGCCGAAGCCATGTCTTCGAGACGCTGCCAGCACACTTCGACCGTGGGCCCATCGGGCTCGACTTCATTCATGCCATCGATGACGAACTGGCAGAGACCTCGATCTTGACCCGAGTCATAGCAGATCCATGGTTCCGGAATCGTGGACAGGAACTCGCGCAAGAAGCGGGTGAGGGCAGCATCGTTCATCGCTGACGCCCCACGCTCCAGCAGCGGATACACCACCGAAGCCACCCACGGCAAAGGTTCGGCAGGCAGTGGATCTCGCTCGCCATAGAACTGGTGTTGATCATCGTCGGAAACCAACGCAATCGACACCAGTTCGCTGGCAAGCACATCGGCCCATTCCACATCGAGAAAAAGTCTCACAACGCGTCCAACCATCTATTCGTAGTTTAAGTCTTACAGTGATAGACCACGCCGTCACGCGGCACCTCCCAGTGCAGATCGGCAGCAATCGCCTGCGCCTTGCGCAAGGCATCTAGAAATTGCATCCAATCGTGCAGGTACGTACATCCGGGACAACTACAGCAGTTTGATGCCTTCGTGTTTGTAGTGACTAAACACAACATCGGAAAGACATGTTTTTAACGCCGCGGATTCGTACTTTTGCAAAAACATTGCACGACGAACAATTGAGCATATGGACGTCCAAAAGTACTTGTCTATGTCCGGACGACGTGGTTTATTTCGAATAACGCGATTGATTGAAGGTCGCTCGGGTGGTCGCATGAAAGCAAAGTACGAACTGCTTCGCCAAGAATTGGATGATGAGTACGGGCCATACATTCCGCTCTCTCGTATCTGGCGAAGGTTGTCCTATCCAAGCTTGGATGTGGCGCGCAAAGCGGCTTCCAGAGGTTCGCTTCCTATTCCCTGTGTCTCGCTTCCCGGACGTCGTGGAACCTTCCTGCGAAGCCTTGATGTGGCGAAATGGCTATCAGCTGCCTATCGCCTTTCCGAGCAGTTGTCCGAGTTCCGTCCTGCTTCATGAAGCGCGCGAACTCACCCACCTGGTGGGCCAAAGTGGCGATGGCCTCATCAGGCCGGTGCGAGACGGCCGAGGATTCGTCCAGTCAAAAAGCCACCGCTCGTCAGAGTCGTGGTTTTGTTCTAAGGAGGAACCCCCTATGGGCTAGGCAATAGGGGGCCAGAAACGACAAACCCCGGCTTGGGGCCGAGGTTGTCGTAGACCAGCGTTGGTAGCGCGTGTTCTGACTGTAACCCCCTTTTCGACTTGACTGCAAGCCCCGATCAGGCCGGGAGGCTTGGTGCTGTCTGATCGACAGTCGCAGCCTTCTGATTTGTCGTGGGCAAACTCTCCTGCAACGAATTTGCCGCACGCGGCGAAGGGGTGACTATGTCCTTTTCACGGCCCGACCTTGAAGCCTACATTTCTGATCACGAGCTAGCTCAAGAAACTGCCGACTACATTCGCTATGCGGCAGCGGGCCTTGCGAGAGATGTGGGAGGAAATAACTACACCTGCATCAAAACCGAATATCAGTCATACAAAATGGGTTTCTCCGTCAACACCGAGAGCCGTACGGGTGAGCTGTCCTATGCCATCCACTTAGATTTTGACCCCATGGTCGTAGGCTTTTTTGAGCAACCTCCAAAAGTTGACTGTAGTCGATCCCTGAAGTCAGGAAAGCGCAGGCTGACGACTTATGTTCCCGACATGTTGGTACTGCATAAAGACGGCCCATTCCTCGCGCAGATCAAGCCCAAACATATTCTCGATAAGTTGGTGGGTAATTCGGCGGACTGGGTTTTCGAGAGGGGGATCTATCGAGACATCGCTGCAGAGGAAGGCCTATCCCGCGTCGGTCTTCCGCACAAAGTGGTGTGTAGCGCAGATTTGGATCGACAACGAACTTCAAATATTGCGCTGCTCATTCAATCTCTGGACGAGCCTTCCGCGGATGACGCGACGACAGAAGCATGCCTAGCGTACTTGCGAAAGTCGGGAATTAGCTCGCTAGGCGAAGTCGCCAGGGCTTTAGGTTTGGTAGATTTGACCCCCCTGCTGGGGCTGCTGGCTCATCGTCGGCTATTCACCGACTTGGCTCGCTTCTCACTGACTCAGCCGGAAGCGTGCTTCATAACCGACGATCCATGCCTGCTTCGCGAAGAAGTGTATGGGGCTTGGCTTCAATTGTCCCGCGATCCCGATCATCAACTCGCGGGACAAGCTGGTCGACTTCAGCTGCCTTCGGCCCGGTACCTGAAGCGAGGCGTCGCCATTGTTGAGGAATTGAAGGATGGGCTGGTAGGAAGAAGCGCAAGACGCTGGAAAAGCAAGCTTCGAGAAGGAGAACTAGCTGGTCTCTCTCCGGTAGTAGCGCTCACACCAAAACATCATCTCTCGGGAAACCGGGACCCGAAACGACCGGAGGTCGTACTGGCTTTCGCCGAGCATGTGATTAGAACCTGCTGGCCGGCAATGGAGCGACCGACACCAAGAGCCCTATATCGCATTTATTGGACCGATGCAGAGGCATTTCATCCGGATTACAAGCCGCTGACCAAACCCACGTTTCGCAAAATTCTTGACGAGCTCAAGGATGCACTTGCGGGCGCGCGTGGAGGCAACCGTGCCGCCAACGCCGTGGAAGAGCCGACGGATGTCATGGATCGTGCGCTCCAGGCCAGCAGGCCATTCGAGTTGGCCTCCTGTGATCACTACCTCATCGACCTGTACTGCGAGGTGCTTGATGCGAACGGCATGACCTATGCGATGCTGCCTTGGCTCACTGTGCTACGGGACTGCTATACGAAGTCGGTGTTGGCGTTCTGGCTTCAGTTGAAGGCGCCAAGTCGCCGCAATTGTGCACTGATCATGCGTCAGTGCTTGCGCACTCACGGGCGATTGCCCGAAACGATCATCGTTGATGGTGGTGCAGATTTTTCTTCGGTGTACTTTTCCGGGCTGCTGGCACATTGCAAGGTCAACTTGATGCGCCGCCCTTCGGGGCACCCTCGTTATGGGTGCGAAAGTGAACGATTCTTCGGCCAGTTCAAGGACCTTTGGCTATCGCTTCGCCCAGGCAACAAGATTTCTATCAAAGAGATTCGAAGTGTTTCCGGTAGCCATCGGCCGGAAAGGCATGCGTGCCTGACACTGCTCGACCTCTGGGAAGATCTGCTTGTCTTCAACACATGGTTCGATAGCTACGCTACCGATTCAAGTCTCGCGGCGCCCAGGGTACTCATGCAGCGAGGGTTGGCCCAGTATGGTTGCTCGGGCCGGAAGTGCGCTTACGACGACACGTTCGTTATCGCTACAGCGGTGGATGCGGAGACCTACAAGCTCGATCCGCAGCGCGGTCTGCATATCGGCGCGTTTTATTACTGGGATCCGCGGCTATCGGGACTGCGTCGCCGTGGTGCCGCTGAGGCGCGCATTGATCCCGAAGACCCATACCGTGTCTATGCATTGGTTAGAGAGACATGGGTGACTTGTCTGGCGTCTAGGGCACCCATTTACCTCACCCAGACGTCACTGGCGCAGGCGGTCGAAGGCGTCGTGATGTTGGACGGCAGCAAGATGCGCGAGGTCGTGAAAGAAGACGCCGACCGCAATCTGGTCCATGCCGTTCGCGCGCGTCAGGCAGGCTCTACTTTCCAAAGCTCCGCCGCGACGGCACCTCCTCTCATGACTGAAGCCGTCGAGCCGCCGGGAGCAGTGGACTTCTTCGCCGAAGCAGCGTCGAGCGAGCTTCACAAGCTGGAGACGCCGCAATGGTGAAGAAGGGAGATTGGATACCAAAAGCGATCGATGCCATCGGTGACCGAAAGATATAGCACAAACGATACGTCCATATCAGAAGACGCATCCTTTCCGGCGTGCGTGCCATCTGGCCTGGAGAACTGATCGTCCTAGTGGGGCCTTCGCGAGTTGGCAAGTCACGCTGTATCAGCGACGCGCTTTCTGTTCCGTTTGTGAATGTGCCTGATACCGAAGGCACGATGCGCGTGGTGATGGTCGAGGCGGAGAATTCGTCTAAAGGCGGAGAATTCTCGACCAAGGCTTTTATGGTCGCTTGCCTCAAAGCGATCCGACATCCCATCTATGGAGGTCCGGCAAACGATGACCTCTGGGGGTCCAAATTCGATCAGCTGCTGCATAAGACATCTGAAGCTACCTTACGCGACGCATTTGAGCGCGCCCTGAAATTGCGACAGGTCGAGTACTTGGTCATTGATGAGGCTCATCACGTTCAATATGTCGCGGGTGGGGACAATGCGGCTACCCGAGTGCTTGATTCGTGGAAATGTCTGGCCAGCAAGGCCAAGGTCAAACTCGTACTCTCCGGTTCCTACAAGCTCCTCTCGCTATTGGGTCTTGCGCCTCATCTGATTGGGCGTCAGCAACCTCTTAATTTCGGTCGCTACAAAGCAACTTCTCGTACTGAGGTAGAGAATTGGGAACAGGTGCTGCGCGAGTTCAATGAACTGCTTCAGCTCAAAGACGGCGAATCGCTCAGTACTTGGAATCGCACGCTATTTGATGGCTCGTTGGGCTGCGTTGGTCTGTTGTCCCAATGGATTCGTGCATGCCTGGCTTCGATGCTGGCCGACGAGGCCGATACCGTAACTCTCGAACGTCTCCAGTCCACTAGACTTCCTTCGTTGCAAGAGCGCGATCTTCTCGCGGAAATTTTGATCGGAGAAGAGGACCTCAAACGTGCCCACGAGCAAATTTCCCCTCCTGTCCAAAGCTCTGCGCCTAAACCTGCGAGCGAGAAGAAAACGTCGACCCGAAAACCGTTTCAACGAAAATCGCGGCGCAGTGCGGCCGGCGGGCGAGCCTAATGGCCGACCTACTTCCGCTAAAGATGATCGGAATGGGAACGCAGGATATTGAAGCTTTCCCGTCGTATCTCATCCGCCTAGCGTCCAGCCACGGCATCACCACGGGGCACCTATTGCGACTGTTGCTCGCGGAGGACGCAGGTACATGCAACGCGTTGGCAGCGGGGGTCCAATCGCAGCCTTTTGCGGGCTTGGTACGCCCGAATGCGACTACGTTGGGGGTTCTCAAATGTACTTCTACGCATGTCATCGAGCCGCTCGATACGCTGATTCATGGAACATTTGCTCATCTCATGCCCGCGCTCAAGCGGTCAGCGAACACCTATACAAATACTGTTCGATGGTGTCCGGGATGTCTGGGCGAACAGGAGGTTGAGCACGGTGCCGATTATCTGAAACTAGTTTGGTTTCTGAATGGAGTGGAGACCTGTGCAGTCCACCGTATCCGACTCCGGGATCGATGCCCGATCTGCCAACAGATGGCCCGTCCAATGAACCGTTGGGGCGCTTTCGCGGCCTGCCAGCACTGTGCGGCACCCTTGAACAGAGTAAGCGCTGATGATGTTCTTGAGATCGACCCAGAGGCAACAGCGCCTGATCTGATCAGGTTCGTTGGTGATCTAGTGCACAGGAATGCCCCGTTCCCTGATGGGGCCACCAATCGTTATGTTGACCAAGTATTCAACGCGGCCTGGGCGAGCGAGCGCGAGAGAGAACTCTGGAAGCGGCTGCCTCGCGATGAGTGCATCAGGTACGCGTCCGCCGACGAACCAGTAACCTTGCCTGCCGCGCGCCGAATTGCCTATCTGCTGGAAATGCCGCTCTGCGAGCTCCTCCAGGGTGACTTTCCGTCCGTACAGTCATTTGGCTTTGCGACAGAGCAACTTCTGCCGGAGTCCATGCAACCAAATAAACGTGGATCAAAAGTCGACACTAAGGCGATCGAGGAGAGGCTGCTAGCTGGGCTGGAAGCAAGTACCCCAATATCGTTGAGGCAAGCTGCGCGAGACATTGGGACCACAGTCGGAGCCATGCGCTACCATTTTCCTGGGCTTGTGAATCGATTGTCGTTGGCGTGGGCCGGCCATCTCACAGCAGAGCTCAACCGAAAGAAAATTCAAGCTCGAGAGGCCACTTTCAACGAAATCCAGACTTGGCGTCTAAGGCACAGCAAGCCACTGTCACGGAAAGGACTCTTGGCTTATTTGATACGTGAAACCGGCATCCCAAAAAATGTGTTGCGAGAAGCCATTCAGCAATGGTGGTTACCAGCGCTGACCGCAGTTGATGCAAAAAGCGCCAGCCACCTGCCCATCTTCGCCACAGCAGCTGACCAGCTTCGCCAGCGAAACTGACCGCGGCCGGCGGCCACGCTACCCATCACCGCCATCGCGTTGCCCACATCCTGATTTCGAGCCTGTCCCCATTGCCAGTAGAACTGGCCGGGCTCGCCAGCGGCGGGGGTCGAACGGCCAACTTCGGCGGCGGATTCAATCGGTGGATGCAACACACACTGGACGCTGCCTTGAGCAGCAGGAGTGTTGCAGATGAAGTATCGCCATCGGATTTACTACAGCGATAGCCAGAAGGCGCAGATGTGGGAGTGCTGGCAAAAGGGTCAGTCGCAGCAGCAAATCGCACAGCTGTTTGACCGTAACCATTCGTCGATTCAGCGTATTCTCGCGGAGTCAGGCGGGATCATGCCTCGACAGTGATGCCGTTCGGAGCGAGCCCTCGGCTTGGCCCGGTAGCGATAGCCGGTCTCGCTCAGTGCAAACGTCTGGCAGGCGTGCCGGATACTCGTGCGCCCGTTCTCCACTGCCCATCGGGCCATCTCCCGGCGTTGAGATGGCCTCACCATTTTTTTGCCATCGCCTCCTTCAGCAGATCAGCACTGAGCTGCGTGTCGGCGTACATCTTCTTCAGGCGCCGGTTCTCGTCCTGCAGCTCCTTGAGCTGGGACATCAGCGACGCATCCATGCCGCCGAACTTGCTGCGCCACTTGTAGAACGTCGCCGAGCTGATGCCGTGCTCGCGGCACAGCTGCGGCACCGGTGTTCCCGCTTCGGCTTGCTTGAGTACGGCCAGGATCTGGCTATCGGTGAATCGGGACTTTTTCATGGAACCTCCTCGGGAAAGACTACGAGAAAATTCCACTTCTGGCGTCAGCCAACCTGCGGGGGATTACCGCGCACAGTTGGCAATAGGCTTGATTATATGGCGTTTCCGCCGGCCGACGTGACTGGCTCTAGGCGAGTCCGTTTTGGGAGATTAGAGGTGCATGCATTGAAGACCCATATAGGACCATCCGCAAGAACTTGCTTGTTGACAGTGCCGTTGTCGTAGTTGGAGTCTTCGGACGGGGCTTAGACGTCATACCAGACAGGGGACAGACATGAAGCTGAATTGGCAAGGGAACTGCCTGTCGGCAGTCGCACTGGCTTCGCTTGCGATGCAAGACAAAGGAAAAAGCTTCAGACCCAGTACGCTATGGCCACAGGTCCGAATGACTTCCTTGCCGTGTTTTTTCTTGTTCCTTGCTATGGCCTTGGGGCTACTCGCTGCACCCCGCCAGGCCAAGGCGGTGGACCGTATGGAGTGGGAGTGCGGAAGCACTTGGCAAACAATTTCATATTCTCCTAATGATGATGGAACGGTAACTACCAACGTCACCGGTGGCGGTTGTGGGTGGGTTTGGGTTAACGATGATCGAGGCTACGGAAATGGTTCCGTTAGCGCGGGCCCAGACGGTGCCGGTTCTGTACATACCAGTAACAGTACTCAGGCCACGGCCAACCAGCAGAACAGCAAACATCCAAAAACCCCATGCGATGAAGCTACGCCACAAAAGAGCGCAGCAACCGTCGCCGATCCTATTGATACAAGCTCAGGCAGCAAGATAGAAAAGATTACCGATTTCGCCGAACCCGGCGAAATGGGTCTGACCTTCGAAAGGTATTACAACTCCCGTTTTTCCTGCGCTGGATCCAACGCTCCATGCACGACAAACGTGGGAACGTGGACCACCAATCTGGATTACAAGCTGGATACCATCTGTTACTACGAGAGTACGGGAGGTAATCCGGATCGTCCCATTCGTTGCGGGCCGGTCACCTTTACACGACCCGATGGATCCAGCCTGGATTTCCAGTCCACGACGGCCTTTTTCGGGACGACAGACGGAGCCCCCGTTCCGGGGCCCTTCAATGCCGTGGG
>NZ_AXBJ01000024.1:0-64606 GCF_000473345.1 Rhodanobacter sp. OR87 | reverse complement strand
GCCTACAACCTGCTGCGCTGGGAAATGCACCAAACCGCTGGTGAGCTGGGCGTGCCACCGACCCGGCTCAGCTTCCAGGGGTTCACGCGCGCCATCGTGGCCGAGTTGCGATACGCCCCGCTGGAAACACCCGGCGCCTTTCCCAAACGACTCGCCCGCCTCCGACAGCAAGCCCACATCTATCTGTTGCCCGCACGACGACAACGATCTTGTCCCCGTGAAGTCAAACGCCGACCCCACAAATACCCCACGAAAAATGCCAGTCTGTCTTAACTGACTGGCATTAGGCTTCGAGCCGGCGTTTTCGTATGCGGGATGCGGCGGCTGCGCGCTCAGCCCGGCGGCCAGTGCATGCGGCGCCCGGCCAGCAGGTGGACGTGCAGGTGGTACACGGTCTGCCCGCCGTCCTCGTTGCAATTGATCACCGTGCGATAGCCCTGCCCGGCGAAACCTTCCCGCTTCGCGTACGCCGCCGCGGCCAGCAGCAACTTGCCGAGCAGTTCGGCATCGCCCTCCGTCGCGTCATCGAGCGTGGCCAGCGGCTGCTTCGGAATGAACAGCAGGTGCACCGGCGCCTGCGGATTCAGGTCGCGGAACGCCAGTACCTCGTCGTCTTCGTAGACGATGTCGGCCGGAATCTCGCGGCGGACGATCTTGCTGAAAATCGTGTCGGTCATGAGAGTTCCCTTGCGGTAATCAATCGAGCAGTTGCCGGCCGCCGAATGCATGCGCCAGCGTGCTGCGGTCGACGTATTCCAGTTCGCCGCCCAGCGGCACGCCATGCGCCAGCCGGGTCGGCCGCACGCCGCCGGCACGGGCCAGCTGGGCCAGGTAATGCGCGGTGGCTTCGCCTTCCACGGTCGGGTTGGTGGCGATGATCAGCTCCTCGATCTCGCCCTCGCCCAGGCGCTGGGTCAGTTGCGCCAGTCCCAGTTCTTCCGGGCCCAGTCCGTCCAGCGGCGACAGCCGGCCCATCAGCACGAAGTACTGGCCGCGGTAGCCGGTGGCCTGCTCGATCGCCGCCAGGTCGGTCGGCGACTCCACCACGCACAGCACCTGGCGCTCGCGGCTGGAGCTGGAACACAGCGCGCACAGCGGCTCCTCGCTGAAGTTGCGGCAGCGCTCGCAATGGCCGATGCGCCGCATTGCCTGCTCCATCACCGCCGCCAGCTTCAGCCCGCGCTCGCGTTCGCGCTCCAGCAGATGGAAGGCCATCCGCTGCGCACTCTTGCCGCCCACGCCGGGCAGGCAGCGCAGGGCTTCGATCAGGTCGGCGAGGAGGGGGGAACCGCTCATTCGATTCCAAGCCTCAGAACGGCATTTTGAAGCCGGCCGGCAGGTTCATCCCGGCGGTGACGCCGCCAAGTTTGTTCTTGCTGACTTCGGCCACCTTGTTCACCGCGTCGTTGATCGCGGCGGCGACCAGGTCCTCGGCCATCTCGGGATCGTCGGCAAACGTCTGCCGGTCGATCTGCACGCGACGCACTTCGTGCGCACCGGTCATCACCACGCTGACCAGGCCACCGCCGGCGCTGCCGGTGACTTCGAGTTTCGCGATTTCCTCCTGCGCGCGCTTCATGTCTTCCTGCATGCGCTGGGCCTGCTGCATCAGCTGGCCGATCTGTCCTCTCATCACACGGCTCCCGATTCGCTGTCAAAAGGTTTGATGGACTGCGGCACCACACGCGCGCCGAACTCACGCTTCAGCGACTGCACCAGCGGATCGCCCTCGATCGCCTGCTCGGCCGCGGCCTGCGCCGCATCGCGCGCCTGTGCGGCACGCGCCGCCGGGGTCTGCGCGGCGGCAGTCTGGCTGCTGTTGACGAAACGCAGGCGGATGCGCTCGCCCAGCGCGTGGCCGATGCGCTCCTCCATCTGGCTCACCATCGGCTCCACCGCCAGGCTCATGTGCGCCGGCTGCAGCGCCAGCACCAGGGTCTGCCCGTCGCGCTCGCGCAATACCGCATTCTGCGCCAGCAGGCCGAACGGCCCGCGCAGGCTGGCGCACTCGATCAGGGCCTCCCAGTCCGGTAATCCGTTGGCGTCGCGGGCCACCGGGGCGGCGGCGCCGGCCGGCGCCGCGGTGGGTGCGGGTGTCGTTCGCGGCGGTGAAGCACCATGCCGCGGTTCCAGCGTCGCAGCAGGTCGCATCGGTGCCGCCGGCGCGGGGCGTGCCACCGCTGCCGGGCCAACCGTGGTGGGCCGTTCGGCATGCACGGCCGGCACACCGTCGCCAGGACGGAACGCCAGCATGCGCAACAGCGCCATCTCGAAACCGGTGCGCGCATCCGGCGCCAGCGCCAGATCACGGCGACCCGCGGTGGCGATCTGGTAGTACAACTGCACGTCTTCCGGCGTGATCCGCCCGGCCAGCGCGGTCAGCGCATCGTCGTCGGCACCGTCCTCGTCCGGCCGGTAGCCGGGAATCAGCTGGATCAGCTGCAGCCGGTGCAGCACGCTGGCGATGTCGTCCAGCACGCCGCCGAAGTCCGGCGAGTACGAGGCGATCTGCGTGCATTCAACCAGCAGCCGCTCACCGTCGCCGGCAGCCAGCGCGTCGAGCACGCCGAGCACCTGACCGCGCGCCACGCTGCCCAGCATGTTGCGCACGTCATCGGCATGCAGCGCGCCGCCGCCGTAGGCAATCGCCTGGTCCAGCAGCGACAGGCCGTCGCGCAGCGAACCGTCCGCGGCGCGGGCCAGCTCGCCGATCGCACTGTCTTCGTAGGCGATGTTTTCCGCAGCGAGGATGTGCCGCATCTGGCCGGAAATCTGTTCCGGCAGCAGCCGCTTCAGGTTGAACTTCAGACAGCGCGACAGCACCGTCACCGGCAACTTCTGCGGGTCGGTGGTGGCGAGCAGGAACTTCACGTGCGGCGGCGGCTCCTCCAGCGTCTTCAAGAGCGCGTTGAACGCGTTCTTCGACAGCATGTGCACCTCGTCGACCAGGTACACCTTGAAGCGGCCGCGCGACGGCGCGTACTGCGCGTTCTCGATCACCTCGCGCACGTCGTCCACGCCGGTGTTGCTGGCCGCGTCGATCTCCAGCAGGTCGACGAAACGCCCCTCGTCCACCGCCGTGCACACCGAGCACTCGCCGCAGGGATCGGCCGACTGGCCGCGCTCGCAGTTCAGCGATTTGGCAAAGATGCGCGCGATGGTGGTCTTGCCGACGCCGCGGGTGCCAGTGAACAGGTAGGCGTGGTGCATGCGCCCGGTGTCCAGCGCATTGGTCAGCGCGCGTACCACGTGTTCCTGCCCGACCAGTTCGGCGAACTTGCGCGGGCGCCACTTGCGGGCGAGTACCTGATAAGACATGCCTGACTACCTTGGGGCGAAAGGTGATTGTGCCAAGTCAGGCAGGGTAAGTCAGTAAACGACGACCCCGAAATGGCGGCGGCCCCGCCAGCCACACCCCGGCACCCGAATCATTCGCTACCGTTGCTTCCTTCCGGACCTGGCGGAGTTTGCGAACTATCGTCGCGGGGGGACCGACGGGGCCACCATGGACGTGCACGACGGCAGTCGTGACTCACTCGAAACTGGCGGAGAGGGCGGGATTCGAACCCGCGATACGGGGTTAAGCCGTATACACACTTTCCAGGCGTGCTCCTTCAACCACTCGGACACCTCTCCGCAAAATCTTTATCGCACCATCTCGCACTGGGCGGGATTGTTCGGCTCATCCTGAGCCTCACCCCTCACTGGCGTTCGGGGCCAGCCTGGCGGCTGTCCAAATTCGTTCCGGACGAATTTGTCGAACCCGCGATACGGGGTTAAGCCGTATACACACTTTCCAGGCGTGCTCCTTCAACCACTCGGACACCTCTCCGCGGACTTGACCCTCCTTGCGGCAATCCAGTCCTGCAAAGAGTCCGCAAGAATACCGGCAGCAGGGCCATACAGGCAAGCAAGCCCGCGCCGATTCAGCCAGCGTCGCCCCTGGGTTCCATCGGGGCGGACAGGGCAATGCGTTCGCCGGGGCTGGCAATGCGATAGCCGAGCGAAGCAAGCGCGGTGCCGTCGGCCTCGCTGCCGTAGTGGTACAGCAGCAGCCGGGCGCGCAACGCTTCGGGATATTCGCGTTCGACGTCGTCGATGCCGGTGTGCGACGGATTGCCGACCAGGCCACAGTCGTGGGCGATGATCTCGTCGCTGCCGGCACGGCTGGCCAGCATCTCGGGAATCGGCCGGGTGTCGCCGGTGAAGATGAAGCTGCCGTCCAGCGCCAGGCCGTACGAGGTGCCCGGTACGTGGTGGCGGGTGGCGAACACGTCGAACCACAGGCCATCCAGCCAGAAACCGCGGGTGCACGGCACCAGCCGGAACGCCTCCCAGAAGTTGGCACCGCCCTCGGCCAGCGCACCGGGGTAGTCGGCCACGCGGGCCTGCAGCCACGGCACCAGCGCGGCGTGGGCAAACACCCGGGTGGTGCCGCGCAGGTGCGGGTCGAACCACAGGCGGATGAACAGCTGCTCCAGTCCGGCCACGTGGTCCATGTGGGTATGCGTGATGAACACCGCCGGCGGCAACGCGTCGTACGCCGCCATGTAGCGGTCGAGCGTGTCGGGGCCGCAGTCGACCAGCAGCATCGGCACACCGGCACGTTCCAGCACCACCGCCGACGAGCCCAGTGCCACCGCGTGCGCGGCGCCCACGCCGAGAAAATGCAGATGCCAGTTCATGGAGTCAGCGTACGCTCGTAGCGGTACAGCAGCGGTTGCCAGATGTTCTTCTCGAATGCCGTTTCGCCGTCGGCAGCCGCGCCCAGCTTGAGCAGCGACCGGCGCAGGCGTCGCAGGTTCGCCCGCTGCCAGCCCGCGGCCGGGATGCGCATGCGTCCGCGGTCGAAGTCGATCAGGTACAGCGCGCTGGGCGCCACCAGCACATTGTGCGCGTTCAGGTCGGCATGCCAGACGCCGGCGCGATGGAAACGCGCCACCAGCGCACCGACCTCCTCCGCCAGCTCGCCATCCAGCCGACCGGCGGCGAGGCATTCGGCCAGGGTCTGCGCGCCGGCGATGCGGCGGGTGATCAGGTCGGCGCTATAGAACAGGCCATGCCGGCGGTACCGCGCGGCCACTACCGGCGGGCCGGGCAATTCCAGCCGGGCGATCTCGGCAAGTACACGGAACTCCACGAACGGACGCGTGCGGTCGGCGCCGGTCCAAAAATACCGGTCGCCCATCAGCGCGGCGACCCGGCCTCCGCGACGATAATGCCGCAGCACGCATTCACCCACCGGTGCGGCAACGATCGCCACGCCGCCGCGGCCACCGGCCTGCGTGCGCAGCGCACCGCGCTGGCGCCAGTAGTCCGGCGCGAACCAGTCGTGCCCGACTTGTGGCGATACCTCGGCGTCGAACAGAATCGCGCCTTCGGCATCGGTGTGGGTTCGTTCCTGCATCATCATGCCCGGTGACTGTCCCGGATTCTAACCCAGCCTCATGACCAGCCCTTCCTCGATCTGCCTGTTGCGCACCTCCGCCATCGGCGACGTCACCCACGTGGTGCCGCTGGTGCGCACCCTGCAGCAGTCGTGGCCGCAAACCACGCTGACCTGGATCGTCGGCAAGCTGGAACGCAAGCTGGTCGGCGACCTGCCCGGCGTGGAGTTCGTCACCTTCGACAAGGCCGCCGGTTGGGCCGGCATGCGCGCGGTGCATGCGGCGCTGCGCGGCCGGCGTTTCGACGCGCTGCTGCAGATGCAGGTCGCCATGCGCTCGAACCTGCTCAGCCTGGGCATCAAGGCCGAGCGGCGCATCGGCTACGATCGCGCCCGTGCGAAGGACCTGCACGGCCTGGTGGTCAACGAGCGCATCCCGGCGCGAACCGGCGAACATGTGCTCGACGCGATCGGCAGCTTCTGCGAACCGCTGGGACTGCAGCAGACCCAGGTACGCTGGGACATCCCGGTTCCCGACGAGGCGCACGCCTGGGCCGCCGAACAGCTGCCCGGCGAGGCGCCGACCCTGCTGGTCAGTCCCACCTCCAGCCATGCGCTGCGCAACTGGCGGCCGGAGCGTTACGCCGCGGTGATCGACCACGCCGCTTCCCGCGGCTGGCGCGTGGCGCTGGTCGGCGGCCCCTCCGCCTTCGAGCGCGCGGCGGCCGACGCCGTGCTGGCGACATGCAAGTCGCCGCCGCTCGACCTCACCGGCAAGGACACGCTGAAGAAACTGCTGGCCCTGCTCGGCCGCGCCCAACTGCTACTGACCCCCGACTCCGGCCCGATGCACATGGCCAACGCCGTGGGCACCCGCGTGCTCGGCCTGCACGCGGCCAGCAACCCGCACCGTTCCGGCCCCTACTCCGACCGCCGCTGGTGCGTGGACAAGTACGACGAAGCGGCGCGCAAGTACCTGGGCAGGCCGGCCAGCGAGATTCCCTGGGGCACGAAGATCGAGAAGCCCGGCGTGATGGATCTGATCGGCGTGGACGAGGTGATCGAACGCTACGAGGCCGCGGCGCAGGCCATGCACCTGTTGTAGGAGCCCACCAGTGGGCCCCTACGCGCACCTCATTACACCGCGCGGTAATCCTGGTACGACTTTTCCTCGACCAGCTGCGAACCGAGCTTGAGATTGATCTCGCGCTTGAACGCGGCGCGCTCGTCGTTGCGAAAATACACCGAACGCGCCAGCTCGATGAACTCGGCATCGAACGCCTGCGCCTTCTCCTTCAGGCGGATGCGGTCCTCGATGTCCCACAGCAGCTCGTTGACCGCCAGCAAATGCGCGCGCTCGCCGGAAATGTCGGTGCGCGAGGCCGCGTCATGGGCCCAGGTCGCGTTGAGCAGGTCCAGCTCGTTGCGCACGTTGGCCAGCTTGGCCGCGTCGGCGATCCGCCGCGACTTGATTTCCAGGATGGTGATCTTGTCGATCAGCTCGCCGTAGGACACCGGGGTCTGGATCAGGCTCATGGTCTTGGCTTCCGTCAAAAAAGGATGAGTCACGCCGCCGGGCGAAGTGCGCCCTGCTGCACCAGCGCGCAGACCGTGCGCACGTCGCCGTCCATCGCGCGGTCGCGATGCATGAAGCCGATGTGCTGGCGCAGGGTCGCGTGGGCGGTACGCACGGCGGCGCCGGCATGGAAATCGCCGGCATGGGCCAGCGCCGCGGCGAGCTGCTGCACTTCGGCGACGAACTGGGCGTAGTGCGGCTGGTCCTCGCGTGGCGCGTTGGCGATCTTCGCCGCCAGCGCCGGCCAGCCGCCACGGCTGGCCAGCCGGCGCGCCGCGTTCAGCATTTCCTGGCGGTAGTCCAGCGCCTGCGCGGCGGTGTACAGCTCCAGCGCCAGCACGTGAGCGAGATCCTCCATCATCTCCAGCACGTGGCGCGCCTCGTTCGCGCCCATCGAGACGTGATCCTCGGCGTTCGCGCTGGTCGGCACGGAGTACACGCTGGCCGGATGCGCGCGCGTGGCGAGGTCGTTGACCAGCGCCGCGGCGGTGTACTGCACGATCATGAAGCCGGAGTCGGTGCCGTCCTCGTTGCCGGTGAGGAAGGCCGGCAGGCCGTCGTTGGTGGCCGGGTCGACCAGCTTGTTGAGGCGCCGCTCGGAGATCGAGGCGAGCACCGGGATCGCCGCCTTCACGTAGCTCATCGCCAACGCCAGCGGCATGCCGTGGAAGTGGCCGGCCGAGATCACCTGCTCCTCGATGAACGGCGCATCGTCGTTGTCCGGGAAGATCAGCGGGTTGTCGGTGACCGCGTTCAGCTCGATGTCGATCACCCGGCACGCCTGCGCCCACGCATCGCGCACCGCGCCGTGCACCTGCGGCATGCAGCGCAGGCTGTAGGCATCCTGCGGCTGGTGTTTCTTGCCGCCCTTGAACGGCAGGAAGCGGCGGTAGAACGCCTCGCGGCCGTGGCGCTGGTTGGCCGGCACCCAGTCCCAGCCGATGTCGAAGCTGAGCGCCTGGTCGTCCGGCTCGCTCCACGCCTCGGCGCTCCACGGCTTGAAGCGTGGCACCAGGTGGTAGGGGATGTCGAGCAGGGTGGAATCGCCCAGCAGTTCGCGCACGTGTGCCGCGGTCTCCACCTGGCCCGGGTGCGGGCGCAGCGCGTGGACGTCCGCGCGCAGGGCGCCGCTGCGACCGGCGAAGGCATCCAGCGTCATCGCCGCGGCGAGGTCGGCGGTATCCAGCAGATGCTCCAGCGCATCCAGCGCCAGCGCGGCGGTCGCCAGCATCTGCGCGGTGCCGTTGTTGAGCGCCAGGCCTTCCTTGAATGACAGCCGGATCGGCGCGAGCCCGGCGCGCTTCAGCGCCTCGGCGCCGCTGATCCGCTCGCCCTGGTAGAACGCCTCGCCGCCGCCGAGCAGCACGATCGCCAGGTGCGACAGCGGTGCCAGGTCGCCACTGGCGCCGACCGAGCCCTTCTCCGGCACCACCGGCACCACGCCGGCGTTGAGCATCGCCGCGAGCGCTTCGAGCGTGCTCACGCGAATGCCGGAGTGACCGCGCATCAGCGTGTTGATGCGGATCAGCAGCATCGCCCGCACCACGTCCTCGCCGAACGGTTTGCCCACGCATACGGCGTGGGTGATGATCAGGTTGTGCTGCAGCTCCTCCAGCAGCGTGCCCTCGGGCGCGTGCGGATTCCCGCCCGGCAACTCGTCGCGCACGCGATGCGCGCCGAGCAGCTTGTCGGCGTTGCTGCCGAAGCCGGTGGTGACGCCGTAGGTCGGTTCGCCGCAGCTGACCTTGTCGGCGAGAAAATCGGCGGCGCGCTGCACCCGCGCGAGTCCGGCCGGGGCCAGCGTAACCTTGTTGCCGTGGCGCGCCACCGCCACCAGCTGGGCGCGGGTGAGGCTGTTGCCGTCGAGGACGATGGTATCGGTTGTGCTCACTGCTGCCTCATGGATGGATTGCGTCGTCTGTCATGGATCACCGGGAAGGTGGCACTCAGCCCATCGCCGCGGCCTGCTCCAGCTCCACCCGCAGCGTCTTGACCAGTTCGCCGCGCGCCACCTCGAACTGGTCCTCGCGGCGCAGGTCCTTCACCGTCACCACGCCGCGGGCCAGTTCGTCCTCGCCCAGCACCACCACGAAGCGGATGCCGGCGCGGTCGGCGTACTTGAACTGCCTGCCCAGCTTGCCGCCTTCCAGCACCACCTCGGTGGCGATGCCGGCACCACGCAACTCGCCGGCCAGCGCCAGGTAGGCCGGCAGCTGCGCCTCGTCCATCTGGGTCACCAGCACGTCGACGGTGCTCTTCGCCGTATCGATCAGGCCGGCGTCGCGCAGCTGCCAGTACAACCGGGTCAGGCCGATCGAGATGCCGACGCCGGGCAGGTGCGACTTGGTGTACTGGCCGGCCAGGTTCTCGTAGCGCCCGCCGGAGCAGATCGAACCGATCTGCGGGTGGTCGTTCAGCGTGGTCTCGTAGACCGTGCCGGTGTAGTAGTCGAGACCGCGGGCGATTGACAGGTTCAGCGCGTAGTGCGTCTGTGGCACGCCGAACGCGTGGATCAGGCCCAGCACTTCCTTCAGTTCGCTGCGCCCCTGCTCCATCGCTTCCGGGCCGGCGCCGAGCGCATCGAGCTTGTCCAGCGCATCCTGCAGCGTGGTGGAACGCACCTGCACGAAGGCGAGGATCTTCGCCGCCACCTCGGCGCTCAGGCCGAACGCTTCGCCGGTCAGCGTGTCGCGCACGTAGTCGGCGCCGCGCTTGTCCAGCTTGTCCACCTCGCGCAGCACCAGCATCTGCTGCTCGCCATCGACGATGCCCAGGCTCTCGAAGTAGCCGCGCATCAGCTTGCGGTTGTTGAGCTGGATGGTGAACGGCCCGATCGCCAGCTCGCGGAACACGCTGTAGATCACCGCCGGGATCTCGGCGTCGTAGCGCACCGACAGCGTGTCCTTGCCGATCACGTCGATGTCGCACTGGTAGAACTCGCGGAAGCGCCCGCGCTGCGCGCGTTCGCCGCGGTACACCTTCTGCATCTGGTAGCGGCGGAACGGGAAGCTGAGGTCGCGCTCATGCTCGGCCACGTAGCGCGCCAGCGGCACGGTGAGGTCGAAGCGCAGCGCCAGTTCGGGTGTGCCCTCGTCGGCCTTGCCCAGCGCGCCGGTGGACTGCACGAAGTACACCTGCCGCTCGGTCTCGCCACCGCTCTTGGTCAGCAGCACGTCGGAGTATTCGATCACCGGCGTCTCGACCGGGAGGAAACCGAAGCGCTCGTAGTTGCGGCGGATCACGTCGAGCATGCGCTGGAACGCGATCTGGTCGAGCGGCAGCAGCTCGAGCACGCCGGGCATGGTGCGGGCCGGGGTAAGCGCCATGGAATCCTCTACTGACGATGGGAGACGTTCCGTCGCGTGACAGGCCGCACGACGGCAGCCGTCAAGATTAACAGAACGCCGCCGCCCTTCCCCAGCGGATCGTCCAGCGGATGCATCGAAGCTGTTGCCAAGCCCCCGATCGGCGATTAAGATACGCGGCTTCCCACGGGGTGTAGCTCAGCCTGGTAGAGCGCTACGTTCGGGACGTAGAAGTCGCAGGTTCGAATCCTGTCACCCCGACCAGATCACGAAAAAGGCCACCCTTCACCGGGTGGCCTTTTTCGTGGCGGCGGATGCCGGCAAACGCGACGTGCGTTGACGTCGATCAATACGGCAGCGGTGGAACGGGACGGTAATGCACTCTCCCCTGGCTCCCTCCCCGGAGGTGTGCGATGAGCGACAAACAATTGCGGCAGGACGTGATCGACGAGCTGGACTTCGAGCCCAGCATCGATGCGGCGGACATCGGCGTGACATGCGAGAACGGAGTGATCACGCTCTCCGGACACGTCCCGAGCTACACGCAAAAGGTCGCCGCCGAACGTGCCGCATGGCGCGTCAAGGGCGTCAAGGCGATCGCGCAGGAAATCCAGGTGCGCTTCGCCGCGGCCAAGAAGACCAACGACGATGAGATTGCCCAGCGCGCGCTCAACATCCTCGCCTGGAGCTCGCCCTCGCCGCATGACGCGGTGCATGTGAAGGTCCAGGACGGCTGGGTCACGCTGACCGGCGAGGTGCGCTGGAACTACCAGCGCGAGGCAGCGGAAGCCAGCGTTCGCCGCTTGTCGGGCGTGCTCGGGGTGACCAACGCGATCGCGCTGACGCCGGCGGCGATTCCTGCCGACGTCGAGGAACGCATCCGCAACGCGCTGCGGCGCCAGGCCGAAATCGAGGCGGCCAGGATCCGCGTCGTGGTCGACGACGGCGGCACGGTGAGCATCGAGGGCGACGTCGACAACTGGGAGGAGCGCCGCGCGGTCGAGCGTGCCGCATGGTCCACGCCCGGCGTGCGCATGGTCGAGGACCATCTGCGGATCAGTTGAGCCGGCAGCGGCGCAAGGATCGGCGCCTGGGGTGCCGATCCCGGCGGCCGCGCCATGCGTCAGCCGGGCTGGCAGGTCAGCACCGCAGCACCGCGAATACGGCCGTGGCGCAGGTCGGACAGCGCCTCATTCGCCCGATCGAGCGGGTATGCGACGGTGGTGGTCGCCACGCCCGCCTGCGGCACCACGGCGAAGAAGTCCTTCGCGTCCCCGCGGGTCAGGTTCGCCACCGACAGCAACTGCCGTTCCTCCCATAGCAGCCGGTAGGGAAACGCCGGGATCTGCGACATGTGGATGCCGCCGCACACGACGCGGCCGCCCTTGCGCACCGCCTGCAGGGCCAGCGGTATCAGGCCGCCGTCCGGCGCGAACACGATCGCCGCATCCAGCCATTGCGGCGGCCGATCGAGGGAGCTGCCTGCCCACGCCGCTCCCAGCGAGCGCGCAAACGCCTGCCCTTCAGCATCGCCTGGCCGGGTGAACGCAAACACCCGGCGGCCCTGCCAGCGCGCGACCTGGGCAATGACGTGCGCCGCCGCGCCGAAGCCGTACAGGCCCAGCGCATCGGCCGCGCCCGCCTTCGACAGGCAGCGCCAGCCGATCAGGCCCGCGCACAGCAACGGCGCCAGCGCCACCGGGTCGGCGTGGCGGTCCAGCGGAATGCAGTAGGCCGCCTCGGCGACCACATGGCTGGCGAATCCGCCCGGGCGCGTGTAACCGGTGAACTGCGGCGCATCGCACAGGTTCTCGGCGCCCATGATGCAGTACCGGCACACACCGCAGGCGTGCCCCAGCCACGGCACGCCGACCCGGTCGCCGGCGGCCGGAGTCGTCACGCCCTCACCCAGCGCCTCGACGATGCCGACGATCTGGTGCCCCGGGATGACCGGCGGCGTCACCTGCGGCAGTTCGCCGTCGACCACGTGAAGGTCGGTGCGGCACACCCCGCAGGCCTCGACGCGCAAGCGGACCTCCCCCGCCGCCGGCTGCGGGTCGGGCAGTTCCCGCAAGCTCAGCGGCTGGCCGATGGCGGTCAGTACCATGGCGAACACGGCAGTTCTCCTGCGGCGTCGTGCGTGATGGAAGCGAACGTCGGCGGCGGCCACGGAGGACCTCCAAGCGCCGCTCCGGAGCGGCCTGCCGCACGCGCGTCAGAGCCAGCGCGCGAACCAGTCGGCAGCGATGGCCGCCACCTGTTCCAACGCGCCGGGTTCCTCGAACAAATGGGTGGCCCCCGGCACCACGGTGAGGCTCGCGCCCTGCGGCATCGCCGCCTGGGCCGCCCGGTTGAGCTCCAGCACCTGCAGGTCGGCGCCTCCCACGATCAGCAGCGTCGGCGCCTGCACGCGCGACAGACTGGACGTGTCGGCCAGATCCGGGCGTCCGCCGCGCGATACCACCGCGTCGATCTCGCCGGGCCGGGCCGCGGCCACCATCAACGCAGCAGCGGCGCCCGTGCTCGCGCCGAACAGGCCGCGCGGCAGATCGCGCAGGGCGACCTGCTGCCGCGCCCATTGCACGGCCGCGTCCAGTCGCCGGGCGAGTCGCGGCACGTCGAAGCGCGCGGCCGTGTCGCGATCCTCCTGCGGCGTCAGCAGGTCGAAGAGCAGCGTGGAGAAACCGCGTCGATTCAGTACGGAGGCGACGTAACGGTTGCGCGTGCTGTGCCGGCTGCTGCCGCTGCCATGCACGAACAGCACCAGGCCGCGCGGCGACGGCGGGGAGACGAGGTCGCCCTCGAGCACCACCTGCCCGGCGGGGATATGAACCGGGCCTTCCGGCGGCAGCGACGCCGGTGCCCCCTTGGCGGCCGGGCCGGCCAGCAGGGCGATCACCTCTTCGTCGGCGACACTGTCGAAATCGAGATAGTGCGAACCGACCGCATGGAACGGGCGCGGCGTCGCCAGGCAAACGACCTCGTCGGCCAGGGCGGACACGCGCGCCAGGCTGTCCGCCGCGGCCACCGGTACCGCGCAGACCAGTCGCGCCGGCCCCTGCGCGCGAACCGCCCGCAATGCCGCCACCATCGTGGCGCCGGTCGCCAGGCCGTCATCGACCACGATGACCATCCGCCCGGCGAGAACCGTCGCAGGCCGGCCGGGGCGGTAGCGCGCACGACGCTCGCGGATCAGCGCCAACTCGCGCTGCGCGACGCGCCGGGTATAGGCGGTGTCGGCGCCCGCCTCGGCGGCGTATTCATTGAGCAGCACGCTGCCGTGTTCGTCCACCGCGCCGATGGCGAACTCGGGGTTGCCCGGTGCGCCGAGCTTGCGCACCAGCACCACGTCCAGCTCGCCACCCAGCGCGTCGGCGACTACCAGCCCCATCGGCACCGCGCCGCGCGGAATCGCCAGCACCACCGGCTGCGTGCCCCGGTAGTGGGCCAGCGCGTCGGCCAGTTGCCGGCCGGCATCGTCGCGATCGAGAAACGGCAGTGAGACCATCGGGATGCACTCCAGCGCGGCGCCGCACGGCACCGGCGGCAGCCAGCGTGCCTGTGGCGTACTGTGTGCCATCCGCCGCCGCACTTGTTGACCTGCATCAACATGGCACCCGGTTCCGCTGCCAAGCTGGCGCCATCGCCGCTGCGGCGACCGCGTGTATGGAGGCGCCCGTGATCGTCCGCCACCCTCCCCTGCTCGACGCCATCCGCGACGCGGCAGTGCCGCTCGACGGCGACGATCGCGACTACGATCCGCTGCTGCGCATGGTGGGCGAACGCCCCTTCGTGCTGCTGGGCGAGGCCACCCACGGCACGCACGAGTTCTACGCGATGCGCGAGGAGATCACCCGCCGGCTGATCGGGGAACTGGGTTTCGATGCGGTGGCGGTGGAAGCCGACTGGCCCGACGCGTACCGCCTCAATCGCCACGTCCGCGGCGTCGGCGACGCCTCGATCGACGAGGCATTCGGCGACTTCCGGCGCTTCCCGACCTGGATGTGGCGCAACCACGCGGTACGCGGATTCATCCAGTGGCTGCGGGCCCGCAATGCCGGGCTTCCGGCCGCCGCGCGGGCCGGCTTCTACGGCCTGGACCTGTACAGCCTGTACCGCTCGGCCGACGCGGTGATCGACTACCTCGAAGCGGTCGACCCCGACCAGGCCATGCTCGCGCGCCGGCTCTATGTCGCGCTGGACCACGTACGCGAACCGCAGACCTACGGCTTCGAGGCCGCCACCGGCCTGCGCCCGCCCTGCCGCGACGCCGCCGCGGCCCTGCTCGTCGAACTGCTGCGCAAGGCACCGGCCTACCTGGCCGAAGACGGCCCGGCGGCGCGCGACGAACAGTTCTTCGCCGAACGCAACGCGCACGTCGTGCTGCATGCCGAGCAGTACTACCGCGCCATGTTCGGCGGCCGCAGCAACACCTGGAACCTGCGCGACGCGCACATGGTAGACACGCTGTTCGCCCTGCGCCGGCACCTGCGCGCACAGGGGCGGCAGGGCCGCATCGTGGTGTGGGCGCACAACTCGCATCTGGGCGACGCCCGCGCCACGCAGATGGGCGAGCGCGGCGAATGGAACGTCGGTCAGCTGCTGCGCGAGCAGGCCGGCGCTGCGCAGGCCCTGCTGGTCGGTTTCACCACCTATACCGGCCACGTCACCGCCGCGCACGACTGGGACGCGCCGGCCGAAAGGCGCTGGGTGCGCCCCGCGCACAAGGACAGCTGCGAGCACCTGCTCTACACCAGCGGCCTGGACCGCTTCTTCCTGCCGCTGTCCGGCACGCTGGCCGAAGGGCTGACCGCGCCGCTGCTCGAACGGGCCATCGGCGTGGTGTACCGGCCCGAGACGGAGCTGGCCAGCCATTACTTCAGCGCCTCGCTGAGCCGGCAATTCGACGCCCTGTTCCACCTCGACGAGACCAGCGCGGTCGAGCCGCTCGACATCACCGAACACTGGACCCGCCACGAGCCACCGGACACCTACCCTTCGGGCCTGTAGGCAACGACGAACCGTTACCGCTTCGCCTCAACGCGCGGCCGCTGGCGGGACCAGTGCGGCCAGTCGGTCGAGTTCCGCCTCGACGAAGCCGGCCTGCAGCCGCGCCGGGCGGTTGAACGGGCCGCGCAGGCCGACGCCCATGCAGTCGCGCAGCAGGGTGAAGAACGTCTCGATCGGGTCGAGGCCGTCGCGCTCGCAGCAGTGGCGGTACCAGCGGGTACCGGCGGCGACATGGGCCACTTCCTCGCGCAGGATCACTTCCAGGATCGCCACCGTGCGCTCGTCGCCGAGTCCGCGCAGCCGTTCGATCATGCCGGGGGTGACGTCCAGCCCGCGCGCTTCCAGCACGCGCGGCACCAGCGCCATCCGCGCGGTGTCGCTGCCGGCCGTCTTCGCGGCCATCTCCCACAGGCCGTCGTGCGCGTCGAAGTCGCCGTAGGCGTGGCCCAGCTCGGCTAGCCGGTCGGACAGCAGGGCGAAATGACGCGCCTCGTCGTGGGCGCAGCTGGCCCAGTCGCGGTAATAGTCCGCCGGCATGCCGCGGAACCGATACACCGCATCCCACGCCAGGTTGATGGCACTTCCCATTTACGCGGTGTGGCTTTGCTTGGTGCCGAAGGCACGGCGAACCGCTCCACGCTGTGGCCGTAGATCCTTCTTTTCCTACTGATAAACCGCTCTCAAGATACAAGAAAAGCGCCTCTCGGCGCTTTCTTCTTGGTGTCGCTGGGTTGGTTCAAGTCTTTGAGCGAAGGTTATCAAAGTCTTTCTCTGTCCACCCTTCAGTTCCGGGGAAAAGTTCGGGATGTTCAAGTGGGTCAATGCCTACCGAGTAGTCTGTAAGTAATTTAATCTCCATCAAGTCGGCATCTTTTTCACATGTCATTTGGCTTGAATATTTCCACATTAGATATGTGGAAACTGGTATTTTCCCTTGCTTAAAGCACATAAACACTACCTTCATGAGATGTGCCTTTTCCTCTTCATTCATTTCACTAAGGGGCTTTATTCTATCATCTGCATCTAAAATATTCATATTATTCACCATTCTCAATAATTCCAGCCAGCTTCATCACAACAATCGCTTGGTCTTTATTTTCAATTCCTCGAACACTGTGGACAACGTCTGAGGGCCTAATATTCTTACCTTTCTCACTCAATCTCTTTTCCAATGATTTTGTATGTTCAACTTTCTTCTTTAAGTCATCAACAACGTCTGTACCGATGATTAAGAAAATGTCGTTCAAATGTATTTCAACCATCCTCAAAGCCCATGCCATATCCTCAGCGTCAATTTCAAGGTTCTCTTTACCTAGAATAACATGGTAAATCACTGCATATGAAAAAGCCTTGAAAAGATTTCTGCGGTAGAATGATCCCGGTATTTTTTTTGAGAAATGTTGTTGAAAACCCATCTTAAACAAAAGTTCAGCATCCTTGGTGAACCAAAAGTTTTTACCATTAAGTTCTAACTCATCAATCTTCTTAAATGCGTCAATTAGGTATCCATCCATTTCCTTGTAGTTGTATAAAGGGTAATCCTTAATTTCCCTTTCTGGATCGGGCTTAGCCCTAATCAACCCGAACCTTTGACAAAAGCCATCGGTAAGGCTTTCTTCATCTATTGACTTAATGAAGCTCTCGACGGTATTCATACCAAGAATGCTCATCACTGGTTTTTCAATAACTAAGTCTCCGCCCTTTTTTGTGCTTCGTGTTATTGGATCTTGCGAATACATCTTGAGGAGGTAACTTTTTATTTCAAATAAAGGGTGTCCCATTTGCTGACAACCTTTCAAAAATTGGGCGCACTCATCAAGAAACCAAAGCGCATAACCGTCCTTATCCAATAAATCTTTTAGATGTTCAAAGAACTTGGCACCGCTTGCGACTTCAAGAAAATTACACTTTACATTTGAATATTTGGCTAATTTAGTAACACTAAATGATTTGGCAGCACCGCTATCGGCCACAACAATATTCCATAAAAATGGAATGAACCCATCTCCCAATTCTTCACTGCCATAAGTTACACCACCTTTTAGTAAGTATCCGCTGACAAAGTGGAAATATGACATTAAACAAAGCTCAAGGGGTGAATCGGTTGCTGCCTGAAAAGCTTGAAGGACTTTTTCTAATCCTGATGCTGGAGGAACAACTGCCCAAATCCTTTCTGATTCTTTTATTGGCTTTTCGTAAGTTAGCCAACCTTTCATTTCGTCAATGTGTGTCTTATTGTCGATTAGATATTTAGTAAAGCCTGCTGGTTTTTTGACTTTCTTTTTTGGTTTTAGATCTGAAACCGATGCTCTAAACTTCCCCATGATTTTCACCTTATAATTGTTCTTGTATCCTTATGGTACTGTATTTTTAGACTTTTAATTATTTTTGTCTAAATTATTCTCGGTGACCTAATTTAGTCCTCTATCTCTTCTTTTTCTCAATGCCTCAAGAATGGCTATCTTATGCCATTCCTATTTTTACCCCCCACCCCCCTGTCTAAACGTCTAAAATTGGGCTAATTCAGCATCCAAAACCCCTATCTTATGCCATTTTTTACTGGATTTTGTTTAGACAAAAAGCGTCTACAATAGCGTCTAAACGTTGCCTCAATATTCTCTTTATTCTTGGCAATAAAAAAGCCGCCTTTCGGCAGCTTTCTTATACAAGTAACAATTATGGTATCCCTATGGTAACCGATATTTCAAAAATTAGATCTTAAATCTCGATGATCTTTTTTTTTGAACTTCTTCCCTTACTTCTTTCCTGAGCTTGCTCGGTGCTTTGCTCCATCTATCTTTCCTTGCCACCCGCAAGACTTCCCTTTCCACCGCTGTGGCCTCTGGTTCCTCTCTGGGTGCCTGCTGTTGCTCCTCCATGACTTGGGAAGCCTTCTTAATCATCAATGGGTCAATGCCTGACAGCTGGACCTGGGGAACGGCTGGCGCTACCTCCACCGCTACCGCTGGCGCTGTCGTCAGCTTTTCGTACTCTTCCCGATAGATCCTATCAACCTCATCCCTATCTTCCTTGGTGATGAAATTATAGACACCATCGCTTAGATCCTTCATTGCCAAACTTTCTTTTAGTCCCTCGATGATTTCTTCTTTTCCATAGAGTTTGAAATTATCTTTATGTCGAGTATATGCTACTAGACCCATGTTTCGGTTAACTTGGCTGTCGCAGTAAAAATAGCAATCATCAATGCTTTTTCCCTGACTTTTATGCACTGTAACTGCATAGTTAAGTTGTAATTGGTCAAAGTTATCGGGGACGCTTACACGCTTCCCAGCCTCATCTCCTGAATCCATTTGAACCAAAAGCCTACCTTGGGCATCTTGCCCAACCACGGTACCCTCGTCGCCGTTGATAACCTTAACATTGCCGTTGGCATCCGTTAGCCTTCGTCTTTTGTTGAACCTGACCTTATCGCCTTCTCGATATTCGTAATCCCCGATAGTGTTTAATGGCGCTTCGCTCCTTTCTCCCTTCTTGACAAGTTCCTGCTGGATCATTTGGTTCAAATATTTCACACCATCGTTAGTCGTAGCCATGACCAATTTATCCGCGTAATCCTTTTTGTTCTTAACATAGTCCTTGGCTATCGCCTCAATTGCATGAGCCTCACTTTCGCACTTCTCCACCATATCAAGGCTTTTCATATCCTCAACCATCTTTTTTGCATCTTTCTTGGTGTTTATGTTGTAAAAATTATCCCCTAATCTTTTAGCCGCAATCTTCTTTTGGCGTCGTATCTCTGTAAGTTCTGCGGGTCGTGTACAGCGGTCTAATATTTTGAGGCCCGATCCGGCTCCGACTGGAGAAAGTTGGTCGTAATCGCCTCCAAAAGACATCCGACAACCCGTTCTTCTTTGAATATCGATCAACTTCCAAGTTGTTTCAATATCAACCATGCCCACCTCATCGGTATAGATGAAAGTGTTGCTATCTGGCTTGATTACTCCTCTCTCATAGTCACTTAAAAACTTGGCAATGGAGGTACTCTTCATCCCTGTATCCTCTTCCAAATGTCGAGCCGCATCAGCTGATACCGCTACTCCATAGCATTTCCATCCTTCCTTTGCGAAAGATTGGGCTACCACTTGGCAAGCGGTCGTCTTACCTGTGCCAGCTAATCCGCGAAGGACGGTTATATTTTCTTTGCCTGTAAGGGCCTTGATTGCTTCAAGTTGCTCTTTGGAAGGTGGAAAGCCTCGCTCCTTTTGGAACTTCTCAACCATGTCCCCGATAGTCTTTTTTGGGATCTGATTTTTGCCAATGATAGAGTTGGCTTTTTTCACCGTCTCCATGATGATTTTGTCGTATACAGCTAGCTTTTTTGAGCAATAAAGCCTCTCTCCCAAGCCATTTTCCTTATCTAAATGGGTAATTAAATCTCCCTCAATAATCCTTTTTGCTGTTTCATCTATCTTCTGGATAGCGTCTGGGTGGCCTGTATACATTTGGCAAATCACTGCTTTAATGTCGTACTCGGTTACAAATGTCTTCTTTTTGAGGTCGTGGACATAGTCCAAGATTTGCTGATCATCGACAATCTGTGAAAGTTCATCTTTTTGATTGCTTTTGAATTGGAACTGATCAGCTGGCATAGCGTTCATTTGCCATTTCCAATCGTCCAACATCTCGGCGTAGGACATAATTCCTTTACTGCTTCTTATCTTTTTGAGGTACTTTTTAATATCCTTTGCGTCAATCTTCTCTTTTAGCATGTAATCCATCACTTCCATTTTTCTTTTTGAAAAGGCCTTCATCGCCTCTTCACCCACTCCCTGAACTTCCATTTCTACTTTATCGGTCGGGCCAAACTCACCCATCTCCCTAATATTTTTTATTCCCAATCCGGCTTTTTGGAGACCTTCCGCCAATTTGGCTCGGTATAGCGCTCCGCCATATTTCACTTGCTGATTGATAGAAAGCTGCTCCATCGCCCGACATTTTCCGCTGGCGTCGATACCGAAATTAAATAAAATCGCATGGGTATGTAATTGAGGGTCTGGCGAATTATCGCCCACTGGTCTAGCGTCAAAATGATCAATCATGGCATAGCATAATTTGTTGTTCTTGTTCTTCTTTACTCCACTCCTCCCTGACCGTGTTACTGCTCCTTTCCCCATCTCTTCCATCGCATAAGACACCGCCTCTCGATGGGCTTTGAGCATGGCATCTGCAAGCGCTGTATCTCCGTCAATCTTGGCTTTAGCCAAAGCGACTGATAGGCTTTTTGGAGCACTAAATGTGCAATCTAACCCTGCGCGTCTTTCCTTGCCCTCTCCAATTTTCTTATCACCCTCCTCCAATTTTCTTGCATTCTTCCCTTTGACCTTATCGCCTTTTTGAAACTTTTTCTTTTGGACTTGGGTTAAAGGTTTGCTTGTGAGCGGATGGATACCGTCGTAAAGTTGGGTAAATATCTCCTTATTGTCCTCAAAATTTCCATCCAATCCCCACTCTTTTGCTGCTTCTCCTGCCAACCTAAAGGAATTAGGGAATGGTGAAAATCCATCTTTTTTTGCGTAGTAGTCGGTGGCGCTATTGGGTGTTTCGTTGACCTGGACTACATCGTTAAGTATGTATTCTCGAAAGTCGTCTCCACTTAAATTGGTTACTGTTAACATAATGATTGCCCATTTTTCTTGTTATTCTTGTGTTCCTATTTCTTCAAATAGTTCTTTTAGTGGTTCTTCCCTTTTCCTTTCTTGAAGTTTTTCGATGATGGTTTTTATCGCCTCATCTGCAAAATCATCAATGCATATTCTTGCCTGCTCTTTGCTATTTCTTAATTGTTCTTGGATGAATTGCTTAACTGCTGGAGCGTTAAACTCTTGGTTTTTTTTGGAATCCCGAACTGGGTAACCTGTCCTTTTTTTGATTAGTTCTATCTCTTCATTGGTCAGCTCGATCCAAAAGCGCTTTGTATTTTTGGTGTTTTTGGCTTTTTCATTACCCCCGTTTGATACCGTTCTCTCCTCTCCCTGCTGGGTATGCTTGCCCTCTATATTTTCTATAATTTTGGCTTCATTCTGGGTAGCCTTGCCCCCTTGTTCTTGATTGTTCATTTGGTAAATGCCTCATGTTTTCTTTTCTCTATGGTACTTGATTTTTGCGATTTTAATTTTTACCATCTCGATGGTGCGTGTGGTCTATTTTATTTGGCGCTTTTGATTTTCGCTTTTCGCTTTTGTCAGTGCTTTTTTCAGTAAATCCAAATGCCCTCCTTTGTGCTGGGTAGCCTTGCCCTTCCTTGGTAAGTCTTAAAGCTGGGTAGCCTTGCCTTATGTTTTCCAAAGGCATAAAAAAAGGCTCCTTGCGGAACCTTTGCCTTTTTGCTAGCCTCAAACTTTACCGATGGGACAGGAGAAAGTGATGGCTGTGGATTTGGAGAAATTGCTTGGAAGTTTGAGCGCTCAAGAAATAAAGGACGCTTTGAACATCTTGGCTACTCGTGAAGAAAAGGCACGAGAAGAATTGAGGAATGAAGCTGTAAAGGTAATTCGTACAAAGTTTGAGGATTATGTTGATCAAGGTATTGACTTCTCCCCGACTGACTTTTCCTTTATCTTCAGGGTCAAGTCTGGCAAGCCGACAAAAGCCAAAACCACCAAGACCTCAAAGCCGTCCGATCCTAATGCTCCTCCTATGACTATTAGGAAGTTCAAAGGCAAAGTGTATCCCGTGGTTCGCGGTAAACCGATTGATCCCATCTTTGCTGGAATGTCCAAAGAGGAATTGGATAACCTCAAAGAACCCAACCCCGAATATAAAAAATACATGGATGAGAAGAGTAAGGCTGGCAAATAAGTTGACCCCCTCGACTTCGTCGGTCCCCCAAGGGGGACTATTAACGGTGCTTCGCACATTGGAAAAGCTAAAAGCCAAAGCTGGTTAACATCTAGAAATAAATGAGCCGTAGGCCAATGGGGCTCAGCCCCCTTTATAGCCCCCTTGGGGGCCGCCGTAGGCGGGGGGTGCTTTTCCCTTCCATGACCTCAATGATATTAAAGCCGAACTTCTCCACCATGTCTTTGGCTCGGGTTCCTCGGTTAGTCTTGGGGTACTGATATTGTCTATACCATATTTTTTCGTGGTTTTTGTAAATAGTTAGGTAGCCTGTGCCTCCCTCCTTATTGAAGTGGAAAAATAGACTGATCCCTAGACTTTGAAGGATGGCGCTAAGTTCAAGCCTTCCTTTTTCTGTCTCCATTTTTTCCACCAAGTCCTCAATGGTGATTTCTTCCTCCTCAACCTCTTTGGCTTTGGCTCCTTCAAAAGCTTTCTTGGTAATCTCTAATTGTTTTGAGACTTGCTTGACTTTTTCGATCAAGATTTTTGGAATAGGGAAGATGTCCAATTCTTCCATCTGTAAAGATACTGCCTTCTCATCTCGCACAGCTTTATAGTAAGCCTCCTCGAGCTTCTCCAGGTCGTCGCCTTGCTTTTCCTTACCATCGGCAAGGATACCTGTCAGCTTGCCTCCTACGCCTCCTCGGTGGCTCTCTGTAACCTCACGGCTGGCACCCAATCCCGCAAGCATGGCAAAATAAAGAAACTCATAAAAAGCCACATCGAACGGCATTTGCCAAATGCAGATTGGGCAATGATAGATCCTAAAAAACTGGATGTTAGTTTGGTTAGGATTTTTGGATTGTTGGTAAAAGAGTGGTGAGTGGCAAGTATGGCAAAAAATCATCTTGGCAAAAATGTTGCTGAAGTTAGATGATCGCCTGCCTCCGCTCTTTTGAAAACTCCGGGCTTCCATGGAAACAATGGCGCGATTGAATAACTCCTCTTTGACAACTTGAGGATAAAATCCCTCGATAGTCTCAACTATCTTTTGCCTCCTTCTTTTGGCGATGACCTCCCCTTTTTCAATTACTTCTGTATAGATGTTGGCCGTTCGTGAGTGGATACCCAAAACCCACTTTTTTGACAATAGGGCGTGAACCTTGGATTTGTTCCATTGATAAGTTGAATATTTGTTGACTACTGAAATTGCTTTATTCACACCGCTCAAAGCGATGACCTCCAGCAACTCCTCAACCTCTTCTTTTTCTTTTTGGTTGATTTGGTATTGACCATCCACAATGGTTAGACCAAAAGGCGCTATGCTTTGAAATAGTGTCTTTTCTTTGTTGGCTGTCCTTCTTTTCCAAGCCTCTTTTATCCGTAGGCTTTTAGTTTCACTTTCATTTTTTGCTCTTTCGGCAATCAAGCCGATCATTAAAAAATCTTCAAGCCGACTATTTACATAAAGCCTTTTGTCAAAGGTGGTGTAAAGGTTAATCCCCTTCTTCAGCAAGCCTCTTATTAGGTCGGTAGCGACTTCCCAGCCTTCGCGGGTAAGTCTGTCGATGCTCTCGCAAACAATGTAGTCACCGGGCTTTATTTTGCCTTTGGCGACGTCTTGGAGCATGGTTGCCAGCTCGCCGTTGATCCGGTTTTTGCCGGAGAAACTGCTGACCCCTTCATCTACATAGTTTCGTACCAGCTCAACCTTGGGGTAGCTGGTCTTGAAGTCGTCAAGCCCTGCGGTCTGGCGGGTAAGGCTGTCGCCCTCGCCTTGCACCGCTGTTGACCACCGAATGTATGCGTAAGCCCTTGCCATTGCTAGGTTCCTGCCTCTTCGCCTAGCTGGAATTTACATCATATAAATCGGCGGGGCTAGCTTGATCGCGTTGAACTCGATATGCGCCACCGCGTGCACCAGCGCCGCGCGGCCTTCCGCGCTGCCCAGGCCGCGCTGCGGAAGCTGGCGCGCACTGACCAGCCGCGGCTTCGCCGGGCGACCGGGCGGGCCGATCGGCACCGGCGGCGGCGCGGCGGCGTCCGCACGCAACTCGCCACGCTCGAAGGCCTGCCAGGTCGCGTGCGTCAGGCGGAGCTTCTCGTCCGGCGCGCTGGCGTCGAGGCAGGCTTTGGCGGCGGTGTGCAGATCGGTCACGACGAACCCTGCAGGAGCGCACCTTGTGAGCGATGCTTTTCCGTCACGTGACGAACCGCTATCGCGCACGACCGAAGGAAGCCCCTTGCGGACAAGGTGCGTTCCTGCGCGTGCGATGCGGGGCTCAGCCGGCCCGCCGCGCGGCCTTGGCGTCGTCCGAGCGCAGCATCTCGATCTGTTCCAGGTAACTCCGGTCCAGGCCGGTGACGTATTCGCCGGAGAAGCACGAGGTGTCGAACTGCTTCAGTTCCTCGTTGCCGTCCTGCACCGCCCAGATCAGGTCCTTGAGATCCTGGTAGATCAGCCAGTCGGCGCCGATCGTCCGCTCGATCTCCTTTTCGGTGTGCCCGGCGGCGACCAGCTCCGAGGCCGACGGCATGTCGATGCCGTACACGTTCGGGTAGCGCACCGGTGGCGCGGCGGAGGCGAAGTAGACGTTCCTGGCGCCGGCGTCGCGGGCCATCTGGATGATCTGCTTTGAGGTGGTGCCGCGCACGATCGAGTCGTCCACCAGCAGCACGTTCTTCTTGCGGAATTCCAGGTCGATCGCGTTGAGCTTGCGGCGTACCGATTTCACCCGCTCGCCCTGCCCCGGCATGATGAAGGTGCGGCCGATGTAGCGGTTCTTGACGAAGCCCTCGCGGAACGGCACGCCGAGCGCGCCAGCCAGCGCGCTGGCGGCGGTGCGTGCGGTGTCGGGGATCGGGATCACCGCGTCGATGCCGTGGTCGGGCCGCTCGCGCAGGATCTTCGCGGCCAGCTTCTCGCCCATGCGCAGGCGCGCCTTGTACACCGAGACGTCCTCGATCATCGAGTCCGGCCGCGCCAGGTAGACGTACTCGAAGATGCACGGCGTGTGCGGCGCGCCCTCGGCACAGCGGCGGGTATGCAACTGGCCGTCGTCGGTGATGATCACCGCCTCGCCCGGCGCCACGTCGCGGATGCGCTTGAAGCCGAGGATGTCCAGCGCCACCGATTCGGACGCCACCGCGTACTCGCGGCCCTCGCCGTTGACCCGCTCGCCCAGCACCAGCGGGCGGATGCCGTTGGGGTCGCGGAACGCGATCAGGCCGTAGCCCAGCAGCAGCGCGATGCAGGCGTAACCGCCGCGGGCACGCGCGTGCACGCCGGCCACCGCCTTGAAGATGTGGTCCGGGGTCAGCGCCATGCGGTCCTGGATCTGCAGCTCGTGCGCCAGCACGTTCAGCAGCACTTCGGAATCCGAGTCGGTGTTGATGTGGCGGCGGTCGTCCTGGAACATCTCGCGGCGCAGCGCATCGGTGTTGACCAGGTTGCCGTTGTGCGCGAACGCGATGCCGTACGGCGAGTTGACGTAGAACGGCTGCGCCTCGGCCGAGCCTTCCGAGCCGGCGGTGGGGTAGCGGCAGTGGCCGATGCCGATGCGCCCGCGCAAGCCGCTCATCGCGCTCTGCCCGAACACGTCGCGCACCAGCCCGTTGCCCTTGTGCAGGCGCAGCCGCGCACCGTCCACCGTGGCGATGCCGGCCGCATCCTGGCCGCGGTGCTGCAGCACCGTCAGCCCGTCATAGAGCGCCGATGCCACTTCGGTGGTACCGACAATGCCGATGATTCCGCACATGGTTTGTTGCCTGCTTCAGAGGATGATTCAGAAAGTCCGCGGCGGCACGGCCGTGCCGGTCGTCGCCGGATGCCGCGCGCTCGCCGCCGGTGCGGGCGCTGTACCCGAGATGGGGGCCGTCAACGCCGCCGGCAAGCCGGACAGACGGCCGAGCGTCGCCGGCGGATGGAGGTATTCGCGCACGCCCGGCGGCACCTGCTGGCCCAGCCAGGCCGCCACGTGCTGGAAGCGCGGCAGCAGCACCGACTGCCGCCACCATGGATCGCGCGTGAACGCGGTGAAGCCGATCAGGAACACCGCCACGGTCACCAGCAGCACGCCGCGCACGAAGCCGAACAGCATGCCCAGCAGGCGGTCGGTGCCGGACAACCCGGTGCTCTGGACCAGTTTGCCGATCACGAAGCGCAGCAGCGCGCCGAGGATCAGCACGGCGACGAAGCACAGCCCGTAGGCCACGATGATCCGCGCCGACGGCAGCTCGATCACGTGCTCCAGCCGCGCGGCCGCGGCGGGGCCGAGCAGCCACGCCACCCAGAACGCGGCGACCCAGATCGCCAATGCCAGCACTTCGGAGATCAGGCCGCGCCACAGCCCGACGAAGACCGACAGGGCCAGCACGCCTAGGATGATGTAGTCGGTCCAGTTCACCTGCTTGCCCCGTCAGTCCGCGTGCCGGAACCGGCGCTCAGGGTACCGGCACGACGTTGCCGTCGATGCCCAGCTTCGCCTTGATCTGGTCGTGCACCCGCTGCGCGTCGCCGCGCTGAGTCTGCGGACCGGCGCGCACGCGCCACAGACGCCTGCCGCCGGACTGCACCGAATCGACGAAGCCGTCGAAGCCGTTCGCACGCAACTTGTCGCGCAGCGCATTCGCATCGGCCTGGTCGCTCATCGCCGCCAGTTGCACGGCCCAGCCGCCGGCCCTGGCAGTGCTCGTGGCCGCCGGCGGCGGCGTCGCCGCCGTGCCGCTTTCGTGGCTGGCGTCCTGTTCGAGCCGGGCCGGCACGCCGGGGATCGACTGGGTGATCTTCAAGCGCGCGGCTTCGGCCGCGGCGCGCGTTTCGAACGGCCCGGCGATGACCAGGGTGCGCGGCTGGCCGACCTGGGTGATGGCGTGGCCGCCGACCGGATAACCCAGCGCCCGCACGCGGCGCACCAGGTTGGCGGCGCCGGCGGCATTGGCGTAGGCGCTGAGGTTCAGCGTGTAGTTGCCGCGTCCCGCGGCCGGCGCGGGCACAGGCGCAGGCGCAGTAGCCACCGGCGCCGCGGCCGGGGCCGCCGGCCTGGGCGGCGGCGTGATCGCCACCGTGTGCGGCTTCGTCGCCGGCGCCGTGCTGGTGTTCGCGCCGGCCGCCGGCGGGTTGGCCTGCTGAGGAATCACCGGCTGGCCCGGCGAGGTACCCGAACCGGTGGTCACCGTGGTCGGTTGCGGCGGCTTGCCTGCTTCGGGATCGGTCTCGACGTCGCGCGGGCGACTGGAGCCGATGTTCACCGTGGCCAGCCGGTCGCTCGAGGCCGGCGTCGCCGACGGCGTCGACTGGCCCGCGGCGCTCGAAGCGCCTGCCGGGGCATCCGGCGCCAGGCTCATGGTGCGGGTCTGCAGGTCGCGGTCGGGCGCCGGCGGGATCGCCAGGCTGACCGCCTGGTCGCCGCCCGGCGCCGGCGGGGTGCTGGAAAAGAACATCGGCACGAACAGGACCGCCAGCGCAATCAGGACGGCGGCTCCCAGCAGGCGTGTTTTCAAGTTTTCGCTCCAGGGCGGCAAACGCGGTGCACAACGGCGCGATTATACCTGCCCGCGCCGGACGCCATGAGCCAGCCTCAACCGAGGCGTTCAGCGAGCACCGCGCTGGCCACGAAAAACGAGCCGAACGCGAGGATGCGCTCGCCCGGTTGCGCAGCCGCACGCGCCGCCGCCAACGCTGCGGGCACGTCGGCATGCACGCCGTACGACGCCTGCGGCAGTACCTGCTGCAGGATCGCGGCCAGCGTCGCCACCGGCATGCCGCGCGGAGTGGCCTGGTCCAGCCCGGCCAGATGCCAGTGGCCGATGCGCGTACCGAGCGCGCCGATCACTCCGGCTACGTCCTTGTCCGCCAGCGCGCCGTACACCGCGTGCACCCGCGCCGGCGGCTGCGTGTCCAGCCATTCGGCCAGCGCGCGGGCGGCCTGCGGGTTGTGGCCCACGTCCACGACCAGCGGCGGCTCACCGCCGATCGACTGCAATCGCGCCTGCACCCGTACCTCGTGCAGGCCGGCGCTGACCGCCGCGAAAAAGGCGCTCGGTGTGAGCGCCCCCAGGCCGAGCACGTGCAACGCGGCGATCGCCGCCGCCGCATTCGCGTACTGCACCGGCGCCGCCAGCGCCGGATCGGGCAGCTCCATCGCGCTGCCGTCGCGATGGAGCCAGCGCCAGCCGTCCTGGTGCCGCTCCACGCTGAAGTCGATGCCGGCCCGCTCGACCCGCGCGCCGCGCTCGGCCAGCGCGTCGAGCAGACCAGCCGGCGGGTCCAGTTCGCCCACGATCGCCGGCCGCCCGGCCCGCGCGATGCCGGCCTTCTCGCGGCCGATGCTGTCGCGATCCGGACCGAGCCACTCCATATGGTCCAGGTCCACCGTGGTGATCACCGCCACGTCGGCATCGACGATGTTGACCGCGTCCAGCCGCCCGCCCAGTCCCACCTCCAGCACCGCCACGTCGACCACGGCGCGGGCGAACAGGTCCAGCGCGGCCAGCGCGCCGAATTCGAAATAAGTCAGCGGGACGCTGCCGCGCACCGCCTCGATCCGCTCGAACGAGGCAACCAGCGCGGCGTCATCGGCGTCGACGCCGTCGATGCGCACGCGCTCGTTGTATTCCAGCAGGTGCGGCGAGGTAAACGCGCCCACGCGCAGGTCGGCCGCGCGCAACATCGCCTCCAGCAGGGCCACGGTGGAACCCTTGCCGTTGGTGCCGCCGACCGTGATCACCCGTTTCGCCGGCGCCGGCGCGCCCATCCGTCGCCACACCTCGCGTACCCGGTCCAGTCCCAGCTCGATGCTGTGGACGTTGACGCGTTCCTGGTACGCCAGCCATTCGGCGAGAGTGCGACTCATGCAGTGACTTCGAGCAAACGGGAAGCACAAAGCTTAAAGCATCACCCGAACAAACGAACGAATGAACGCCCCCTGCGCCGCCCATGGCGGGCACGGCGTCACAGACGCAGCCGGCGCAGGCGCAGTGCGTTGCTCACCACCGACACCGAGCTCAGGCTCATCGCCAGCGCGGCGATCATCGGCGACAGCGTGATGCCGAACCACGGGTACAGCACGCCGGCGGCCAGCGGTACGCCGACCGCGTTGTAGACGAAGGCGAAGAACAGGTTCTGGTGGATGTTGCGCACGGTACCCTGCGACAGCGTGCGCGCACGCACGATCGCGCCCAGCTCGCCCTTGACCAGGGTCACCTGCGCGCTCTCCATCGCCACGTCGGTGCCGCTGCCCATCGCGATGCCGATGTCGGCAGCGGCCAGCGCGGGCGCGTCGTTGATGCCGTCACCGGCCATCGCCACGCGGCGGCCTTCGGCCTTGAGCCGACTCACCACGGCGGCCTTGTCGGCCGGCGAGACGTCGGCGTGCACCTCGTCGATGCCGAGCGTGCCCGCCACCGCCTGCGCGGTGGTGGCGTTGTCGCCGGTGAGCATCACGATGCGCAGGCCGGCCGCGTGCAGCGCCGCGATCGCCGTCGGCGTGTCCGGCTTGATCCGGTCGGCCACCGCCAGCAAGGCGGCGAGCGCGCCGTCGACGGCCAGGAACATCACCGTGGCACCCTGCCCACGCAGTTGCTCGGCGCGAGCGCCGGCCTCCTCGCCGATCGCCACGCGCGACTCGGCCATCAGCTTCGCATTGCCCAGCGCCGCTGCGCTGCCGTCCACCTTCGCGCTGACGCCGCGGCCGGTCAGCGAGCGGAAATCCGTCGCCGCCAGCGTCGCCACGCCTTCGGCGTCCGCCGCCACGACGATCGCCCGCGCCAGTGGATGCTCGCTCGGCCGTTCCAGCGCGGCGGCCAGCGCCAGCAGGCGTTCGCGCGGCTGGCCGCCCAGCACCACCAGCTCGGTCAGCGCCGGCTTGCCTTCGGTCAGCGTGCCGGTCTTGTCCACCACCAGGGTGTCGATGTCGCGCAGACGCTCGATCGCGCCGGCGTCCTTGAACAGCACGCCGTGCTGCGCGCCGCGGCCGCTGGCGACCATGATCGAGATCGGCGTGGCCAGGCCCAGCGCGCACGGACAGGCGATGATCAGCACCGACACCGCCGCGATCAGCGCGTGCGCCAGCCGCGGCTCCGGGCCGACGATCGCCCACGCCGCGAAGGCCAGCACGGCCACCGCCACCACCGCAGGCACGAACCACGCCGCCACCTGGTCGGCCACGCGCTGCAGCGGCGCGCGACTGCGTTGGGCGGCTGCCACCAGTGCCACGATCTGCGCCAGCATGGTCTCGCCGCCGACCTTCTGCGCGCGCATGGTCAGCGCGCCGTCCTGGTTCACGGTGCCGCCGGTCAGCGGATCGCCCTTCGCCTTGGCCACCGGCATCGGCTCGCCGGTGAGCATCGACTCGTCGACGTGGCTGTCGCCCTCGATCACCACGCCGTCGACCGGCACCTTCTCGCCGGGGCGCACGCGCAGCACGTCGCCGGCATGCACCGCGTCCAGCGCCACGTCCGCCTCGCTGCCGTCGGCAGCGATGCGCCGCGCGGTCTTCGGCGCCAGCCCCAGCAGCGCCTTCAGCGCCGCGCCGGTGCGCCGGCGCGCGCGCAACTCCAGGAAATCGCCCAGCATGACCAGGGTGACGATCACCGCCGCCGATTCGAAGTACACCGCAACCCGCCCGCCGGCGTCGCGGAAACCCTCCGGGAAGATGTCCGGCAGCAGGAACGCCACCGCGCTGTACAGCCATGCCACGCCGGTGCCCAGCGCGATCAGCGTGTACATGTTCGGACGCCAGGGCTTCAGCGAGCGCCAGCCGCGCACGAAGAACGGCGCACCGCCCCACAACACCACCACGCTGGCCAGCAGCGCCTCGGTCCAGGCCGCCACGCCGTCCCACGGCGCGGGCAGGTGCCAGCCGAACAGGTGCGGTCCCATCGCCACCAGCAGGGTCGGCACGGTCAGCACCACCAGCCACCAGAAGCGCCGCGTCATCGACGCCAGCTCGCCGCCGTCGTCTTCATCCAGCGTCGGCATCAGCGGTTCCAGCGCCATGCCGCAGATCGGGCAATGGCCGGGACCGACCTGCCGGATCTCGGGGTGCATCGGGCAGGTATAGATGGTGCCGGCCGGCACCGGCGGCGCGGGCTGGCGTTCGCCGGGGTAGGCCGACGGATCGGCCACGAACTTCTCGCGACAGCGCGCGGAACAGAAATGGTACGTCTGGCCGTCATGCTCGGCGTGGTATTTCGCCGTTTGCGGATCCACCGTCATGCCGCATACCGGGTCCTTCACGACGCGCGCATGCCCGTGATCGACGTGCCCGTGATCGGCGTGATCGTGATCGGCATGCTCGTGGTTCGCATGGTCGTCCGCCGCCTTGCCACCGCAACAGCTCCCCACAGGCTTCTGCCCGGCAGCCCGGTAAGTCGCCGGCGACGCATCGAACTTCGCCTTGCAGCCCGCGCTGCAGAAATGGAACGTCTGCCCGTCGAGCGTGCTGAGGTGCTTCGCCATCGCCGGGTCCACCGTCATGCCGCACACCGGATCGATCGCCGCGCCGGCCGCCGGCTTGTCGCCGCCCGCGCAGCAGGAAGCTTGCCCGCTCATGCCTTCACCTCGTCATCGCTCAAAGCGCGCAGGATCGGGCAATGCTCCGGCTTGCCATGCCCCGGACACGAGGCCACCAGCTGCGCCAGGCCATCGCGCACGCGCTGCAGTTCCGCGATGCGCTGCTCGATCGCCGCCAGCCGCTGCTCGGCGCGCTTCTTCACCGCCTTCACCCCGCGCAGGCGATCGGCCGACAGCGCCAGCAGCTCGCGGATCTCCTCCAGCGTGAAGCCGAGCTCCTTCGCACGGCGGATGAAGCGCAGCTGCGCCACCGTGCTGTCGCCGTAACTGCGGTAGCCGGACGCCCGCCGCTGCGGCTCGGGCAGCAGGCCCTCGCGCTCGTAATAACGGATCGTGTCGATCGCCACGCCGACGCGCTTGGCGACGGCACCGATGGTCAGGGAGGGAGTTTGCGTGTTCATGCGGCACAGTCTAGACCTTTGATCGAAGTCCAGAGTCAAGCGTTGCTGACGCGGGCTGCCTTGCCGCCATGTCCTGCACGCGCTCCCGCCGGAACCCGTCAGCGATGCCTACGGTTCCCGGCCCCTTTCCAGGGCACGACGAATACTCTGCAGTGCTGCCGTGATGTCGCCGGCATCGATCACGCCATAACCGAACGTCACCGCCGGCTCGATCCCGCGCGTCATCGCGTAGTCGGCGGTGGATTCCGCGCCGGCGGCGTGGCGCAGGATGGTCGGCATGAGCCGGGCCGCCCGCGCGGGGTCGCGGAATCGCGCGGCCAGGTGCAGGCCCGCTTCGGACGGAATCGGTTGCAGCCAGCGGCCGAGCACGCGCTGCAGCCCGTCGAGCAGCGCCGCGCGGCGTTCGGCGTAGATCGGCCGCATGTGGCGCACGTGCCGCGCGAGGTGGCCGTCGCGGATGAAGGCGGCAAGCGCGGACTGGGTGAGGCTGTCGCAATGCGAGTCGACGCAGTGCTTGACCGTGACCAGCCCGCCGTGCGCCCACGCCGGCGCCACCACGAAGCCCTTGCGCAGCGAGGGGAACATGCTCTTGGAGAAGGTGCCGACGTAGAACACCAGCGCGTCGCCATCCAGCGTCTGCAGCGCGTCGAGCGGACGGCCGCCGAAGCGGAACTCGCCGTCGTAGTCGTCCTCCACGATCACCGCGCGATGGCGGCGCGCGAAGTCGAGCAAGGCGGCGCGCCGGCGCAGCGACATCGCCGCGCCGGTGGGCGACTGGTGCGAGGGAGTGACGCTGATGATGCGCACGTCCTCGGGCAGGCGTTCGACACACAGGCCTTCGTCGTCCACCGGCAGCGGCAGCAACCGTGCGCCGGCGGCGGCAAACGCGGCGCGCAGCGGCGGGTAGCCTGGCTCCTCCACCGCCACCTTCGTTTGCCCCGGCGTGACCAGCAGCCGGGCGATCAGGTCGAACGCCTGCTGCGCGCCGGAGGTGACGACCACGTCGTCGGCGCTGCAGGCCACCGCGCGGGCAAACGCAATGTGCTGCGCGATCGCCTCGCGCAAGGCGGGGATGCCTTGCGATGGCGCATACGCAAACGGTTCGCGCGCGCTCTTGCGCAGCGTCTGCGCCGTCAACCGGCGCCAGACGTCGTGGGGGAAATGGCGGTGGTCGGGAATGCCCAGACGGAAATTGCGCTCGGGCAAGGCGCGCACGGACGACGGCTGCAGGAACGGTGCCCGCCATGCGGGCGCAAAACGCGAATCGTCCGTACCCACGCGCGCGGACTTCGACCGGCGCCGGGCGAACTCGACGACCTGCGGTCTGGTGCCCTTGCGCGCCACCAGGTAGCCCTCGGCGACCAGCAGGTCGTAGACAGTGACCACCGTATTGCGCGCCACCCCCAGGGCCTCGGCCACCTTCCGCGTGGCCGGCAATGCGGCGTGCGGCGGCAAGCGGCCGTCCAGGATCGCTGCGCGCAACTGCAGGTGCAGCGCGTGCGTGAGCCCGCCGGAGCCGCGCGGCAGCAGCACGGGAAACGGGAAAACTGGTTCCATCGAATCTCTCGTGAATGGCTCAATCAAGGATCCAGATTACCCCTAGAGTCAGCACGGTAGGAGCACCCCTCCGCGCCATGCTTTCCGTTACGTGACGAAGAGCATCGCGCCCTTCGGTGCGCCCCACCGGTGAGGTCCAGCCCATGGAGAATCGATCGTGACGAAAGCCATCTGCGAAACCTGCGGCACCCAGTATGCAGACTCCCCCATGCATTGCGCCGTCTGCGAGGACGAGCGCCAGTACGTCGGCGCCCATGGCCAGAGCTGGACGACCCACGAAGCGCTGAAAGCCACCCACACACTGCGCCTGCAGGACGAAGCCGGCGTGCTCGGCATCGGCCTGGCGCCGGATTTCGCGATCAACCAGCGCGCGCTGTACCTGCCCACCGACGCGGGCAACATCCTGTGGGAAGCGCTGAGCCTGGTCACCGACGAGGCGGTCGCCACGTTGCAGGCGCGCGGCGGCGTGGACCTGATCGCGATCTCGCATCCGCATTTCTACGCCGCGATGCTGGAATGGAGCGAGGCGCTCGGCAACGTGCCGATCCTGCTGCACGAAGCAGACCGCGAGTGGGTACGCCGGCCCTCGCCGAACGTGCAGTTCTGGCGTGGCGACGCGTACCGGCTGTCCGATGCGGTGACGCTGATCCGCAGCGGCGGCCACTTCCCCGGCAGCACGGTGCTGCACTGGAAAGACGGCCCGCGACCCGGCGGCGCGCTGTTCTCCGGCGACGCGCCGCACGTGGTCAGCAACCGCCGCCACGTCTCGTTCATGCGCAGCTATCCCAACTTCACGCCGATGCCGCCCGACACCGTGCGCGGCATGCAGGCGCGCCTGGCCGGCTACGCGTTCGAGGACGTCTACGGCTTCACCTGGGGTCGCAACATCATCGGCGGTGGCCGCGCCGCGGTGGACGCCTCGTTCGACCTCTACCTTGCCGCCATCGCCGCCTGAGCCGCGCCCATGACCATGCCCTCCACCCGCCTGCAGGACTACCTGCCCGCCCGCTTCAGCACCGCTGCCGCGCGGCACTGGGTGCCCTCCTCCACCCCCGGCAAGTCGTCCAGCCCGCTGCGCTTCTTCGCCGACGACCGCGGCTTCGTCGAGCTGCTGCGCATGGAGCCGGGCACGGTGATGCCGCTGCATCGCCACACCGGCGAGATCCATGCGTACAACCTCAGCGGCACGCGCAAGCTGTGCACCGGCGAACTGATCGGCCCCGGCGACTACGTCTACGAGCCGCCGGGCAACACCGACTGGTGGAAGGTCGTCGGCGACGAGCCGGTGCTGGCGCTGGCGATCGTGATGGGCACGGTCGAGTTCCTCGGCCCCGGCGGCGTGGTGACCGGCCGTGCCTCGGCCGGCACTCAGCGGGCGGAATACGAGCGCTACTGCCGCGAGCACGGGCTGGCGATCCGGGACCTGGTGGACTGATCGCAGCGACCTCAGGCGGTTCAGGCCGAAGCGCGCCGGCGCCTGGCCGCCGCGGCCGGCCGCTTGTCCGGTGCGCACTTGGCCGCGGCGGTTGCGCACGTGCCAGCGGACTGGCTGCAGCAGTGATCGGTCAGGTAGCCGACCAGCGCGTCCACCGTCTCGATCACCGGCGCGTAGTAGATGAAGCGCCCGCTTTGCCGGCTGCTCACCAGGCCTGCGTGCGACAGCTCCTTCAGGTGGAAGGACAGCGTGGCGTTGGGCAGGCCCAGCTTCTCCGCGATCGCGCTGGCGGCCAGTCCTTCCGGCGCGTGCTCGACCAGCAGCCGGTAGACCGCCAGGCGCGATTCCTGCGCGAGCGCGGCGAGGATGGTGATGGCTTGCCTGTTCTGCATGGCGCTACTCCTGGGCCGATTCATACCAGCGCTTGCTGCGGTTGACGATGCGCACCACCGACAGCATCACCGGCACCTCGATCAGTACGCCCACCACGGTCGCCAGCGCTGCGCCGGAATGCACGCCGAACAGGCCCACCGCGGTGGCCACCGCCAGCTCGAAGAAGTTGCTGGCGCCGATCAGCGCCGACGGGCCGGCCACGCAGTGCGGCACACCGAAGCGGCGATTGAGCCAGTAGGCCAGGCCGGCGTTGAAATACACCTGGATCAGGATCGGCACCGCCAGCAGCGCGATGATCGCCGGCTGCGCGAGGATCTGCCGGCCCTGGAAACCGAACAGCAGCACCAGGGTGGCCAGCAGTGCGCCCAGCGACACCGGCCCCAGCCGCTGCAGCAGTTTCTGCAAGCGCGTCTCGCCGCCGTGCGCCAGCAGCTGGCGCCGCAGCAGCATGCTGAGCGCCACCGGGACCACGATGTACAGCAGCACCGACAGCAGCAGCGTGTTCCACGGCACCGTGATCGAGGAGATGCCCAGCAGCAGCGCCACGATCGGCGCGAACGCCACCACCATGATGGCGTCGTTCAGGGCGACCTGGCTCAGCGTGAACGCCGGCTCGCCGTTGCACAGGTTGCTCCACACGAAAACCATCGCCGTGCACGGCGCGGCGGCCAGCAGGATCAGGCCGGCGATGTAGGAATCGAGCTGTGCGGCCGGCAGTTGGCCGGCGAACAGGTGGCGGATGAAGATCCAGCCCAGCAGCGCCATCGAGAACGGCTTCACCGCCCAGTTGATGAACAGCGTGACGCCGATGCCCTTCCACTGGCGGCGCACGCCGCCCAGCGCGCCGAAGTCGATCTTCAGCAGCATCGGGATGATCATCAGCCAGATCAGCACCGCGACCGGCAGGTTCACCTGGGCCACCTGCATGCCGCCCAGCGCCGCGAAGCTGTCGGGCAGCAGGTGGCCCAGCAGCGTGCCGGCGACGATGCACAAGAGTACCCAGAGGGTGAGCCAGCGCTCGAAAAAGCCGATGCGGACGCCCTCCGCGGGAGCCGGACAAGCAGTCAGTTCTGCGGGTGTCTGGTTCATGCGTCCGCTTCTTCGTCGGTGATGCTGCCGATGTGATCGAGCGCCTGCTTCAACTTGTCACGCCCCATCGTTTCCACCGGCAGCTTCAGCAGTGCCGTGATTCGATACAGGATCAGCGTGTGGGCGCGCCGGAACGCCGCGATCGCGGCGCCCGCCCCCTGGGCGGCGGCCGGATCGGGCAGGCCCCAATGACTTTTCACGAAGTCGCCGAACAGCACCGGGCAGGTCTCGTTCGCGGCGTTGTCGCAAACCGTGATCACGATATCCAGCGGCGGCGCGCCCGCTTCGGTGAAGCGGTCCCACGACTTGCTGCTGAGTCCCTCGGTGGCGATGCCCAGCGCCTTGAGCTCCTCGATCGCGTACGGGTTGACGCGCCCGGTCGGCTGGCTGCCGGCGCTGAACGCCTCGAAGCGCCCCTTGCCCAGGTGGTTGAGGGTGGCCTCGGACAGGATGCTGCGTGCCGAGTTGCCGGTGCAGATGAACAGGACGCGACACGGGGGCATGGCGACGGTTCCGGATTGGTTTCTATATTTCCATAATGATAGAATCGTCAAATCAAAGCAACAGGAAACGTGCCCGTGCCGATCCAGGACCTGCCTCATATAGCCGCCGATATGCTGGACACTCCCAGCCTGGCCAAGCTGGCCTTGCCGGCCGACGCCGGTCACCCGCCGCGCATCCTGATCCTGTATGGCTCGCTGCGCCCCCAGTCGTTCAGCCGCAAGCTGGCGCTGAAAGCCGAGCGCATCCTGCGCCACTTCGGCGCCGAGACGCGGGTGTTCGACCCGCACGAACTGCCGCTGCTGGACAGTGTGCCGGCCAGCCACCCCAAGGTGCAGGAACTGCGCGCGCTGTCGCTGTGGTCCGAGGGTCAGGTCTGGGTGAGCCCCGAGCGGCACGGCACGATCACTGGCGTGTTCAAGAACCAGATCGACTGGCTGCCGCTGGAAGACGGCAGCGTGCGGCCCACGCAGGGACGCACGCTCGCCGTGATGCAGGTCTGCGGCGGCTCGCAGTCGTTCAACGTGGTCAACACCTTGCGCGTGCTGGGCCGCTGGATGCGCATGCTGACCATCCCGAACCAGTCTTCGGTGGCCAAGGCCTGGCAGGAGTTTGACGACGACGGCCGGATGAAGCCGTCGCCGTTCTACGACCGCGTGGTGGACGTGATGGAGGAGCTGTTCAAGTTCACCCTGCTGGTGCGCGGGCGCAGCGACTACCTGGTCAGCCGCTACAGCGAGCGCAAGGGCGCAGCCGCGGCGAAGGCGCTGACCGTCGCGGCCAACGTGCTGGAAGGTGCGGCGACGGCGGGCAAACCCGCCTGCTGCAGCAGCGGAGCGTGCTGAGCCAGCGACGCACGTCTGCCGCAGCCACCGGCTAAACCGGCGCGTCCTCCGCCGGCCCGAAGCCGCGGCGGACGTGTCCTACGGCACCGACCGGCCACCGGGATCTGCTACGGCTCCTCCGGCTCCTCCGCCGCGTCCGGCGCCCCGAACGCCTTGCTGTAGTAGCCGGACGGGTCGAAACAGCAGACCCGGCGCTTGCCTGAAGCAAGCATGCCGCAGGCATCGGCGACCCGCTTGGCGCGCGTGGCCGATTGTTTGGCGGACGTGACCCAGTGGATCCAGTCCACGCGCGCCAGGGTCGTGGTGCTTTCCCAGGCTGCGCGGGCCTCAGGTGCGCCGTCCAGCGCCCGGCGCAAGTCCGGCGGAAGCTCCGGTTCCGGTTCCCTGGCCACCGGCGCCAGTTCGAGTGCGACCGTGTCGCCGACGGCGGCGCCCGCGGCTTCGCGCAGCGCCTTGTCCACCCTGAGCCAATGACTCAGCCGGCCATCCGGCTCGAGCGTGGCCCGGAACGCCTGGCCATCGAGCGTGCCCTCCACCGTCGTTCGGCCCCGCCGCGGCAGCCTGGCGCTGACTTCCGCGGGCAGCACCACGAACGCCCACGACGCATCACGGGGCTCCGCCGGACGCAGCAGCTTCGCCTCGAATCGGAATGTGGCGTTGTTCTTGACCATCGCGGATCTTCCCTGGGCAGCCAAAGGATACGGGGTCAGCCAGGTCATGGGACCGACGCGTCCTCCGCCGCCACGAAACCGCCGGTTTGCCGCTTCCACAGCCGCGCGTAGAGGCCTTCGTGCGCGATCAGCTCGGCGTGCGTGCCGGTCTCGACGATCTGCCCCTTGTCCAGCACCACCAGCCGGTCCATCCGCGCGATGGTGGACAGGCGATGGGCGATCGCAATCACCGTCTTGCCCTGCATCAACAGGTCGAGACTTTCCTGGATCGCCGCCTCGGCTTCGGAATCCAGCGCGCTGGTGGCTTCGTCCAGCACCAGGATCGGCGCGTCCTTCAGCAGCACGCGGGCGATCGCGATGCGCTGGCGCTGGCCACCCGAGAGCTTCACGCCGCGCTCGCCGACCAGCGCGTCGTAGCCCACGCGGCCTTCGCCATCGACGAGTTGCGGGATGAACTCGTCGGCGCGCGCCTTGCGCACGGCATCCATGATCTGCGCCTCGCCGGCGTCGGGGCGGCCGTAGAGGATGTTGTCGCGGATCGAGCGGTGCAACAGCGAGGTATCCTGGGTGACCACGCCGATCTGCGAACGCAGGCTTTCCTGGGTCACCTGCGCGATGTCCTGGCCGTCGATCAGGATGCGCCCGCCTTCCAGGTCGTACAGCCGCAGCAGCACGTTGACCAGGGTCGACTTGCCGGCGCCGGACGGCCCGACCAGGCCGATCTTCTCGCCCGCGCGCACGCTGAGGTCGAGCCCGGCGATCACCCCGCCCTGCTTGCCGTAGTGGAAGTGGATGTGCTCGAAATGCACGCCGCCGTTGGTGACCTCCAGCGGCATCGCGCCCTCGCGGTCCTGCACCGCGCGCGGCCGCGAGATCGTGGTGATGCCGTCCTGCACGGTGCCGACATTTTCGAAGATGCCGTTGACCACCCACATGATCCAGCCGGACATGTTGTTGATGCGGATCACCAGCCCGGTCGACAGCGCGATGGCGCCCACCGTCACCCGGCCCTCGCTCCACAGCCACAGCGCCAGCGCCGAGGTGCCCACGATCAGGAAGCCGTTGAGCGTGGTGATGCTGGCGTCCAGCGCGGTGGTGACGCGGGTCATCCGGCGTAGCTTGTCGGTCTGCTCGGCCATCGCCTCGGCCACGTAGGCCTCCTCGCGCCGGGTGTGCGCAAACAGCTTCAGCGTGAGCACGTTGCTGTAGCCGTCGACGATGCGTCCCATCAATTTCGAGCGCGCCTCCGAGGCCAGCCACGAGCGCTGCTTGATGCGCGGGATGAAGAACGCCAGCAGCCCGACATAGGCGAACACCCAGGCGACCAGCGGCGCCGCCAGCCAGACATCCGCCTGTGCGAACAGCACGACCGCGCTGCCGGTATAGATGGTGACGTACCAGATCGCGTCGACGATCTGCACCGCCGACTCGCGCAGCGCGCCGCCGGTCTGCATGATGCGGTTGGCGATGCGCCCGGCGTAGTCGTTCTGGAAGAAGCCCAGGCTCTGGCGGATCACGTAGCGATGGTTCTGCCAGCGGATGCGGTTGGTCAGGCTGGGCACGATCGCCTGGTTCACCAGCAGGTCGTGCATGCCGATCGCCAGCGGCCGCACGACCAGCGCCACGAAACCCATCCACAACAGTTCATTGCCGTGCTGCCGGAAGAAATCCGCCGCCGGCGCCCCCTTGGCCATGTCCACGATGCGGCCGATGAAGCCGAACAGCGACACCTCGACGATCGCCACCACGAAACCCACCGCGATCGCCACCGCGAACACCGGCCACACCTGGCGCAGGTAGAACGCATAGAAGCGCCACACCGACGTCGGCGGCATGCCGTCGAGCGGTTCCTTGAACGCGTCGATGAGGGATTCGAACCAGCGAAAGATCATGGGTGTTCCGGCACGACGGGGCGCTTCATTGTGCGTGAAGCCGGCATCGCATGGGGTGACGACCGTCGAGCCTGAACGCCAGCCGTGAAGATCGCCACTCATCCGCCCGGCGCGATTGACCGCCCGCGGCGGCGCTCCGATCATGGGCGGATGCCTACCCTGCTCCGCTGCCTCCTGCTCTTGTTGCTGACGTTCGGCAGCGCCGCGTCGCTTGCCCAGAGCAGCGACCCGTCATCGACCGCCGCGCCGGCGGCGACACCCGCACAAACGCTGGATCAGCTGGGCAGCCAACTCGACACCGTCAAGGCCGCGCTGAAGGACAAGAAGCCCGATACGCCGCTGGCCGACCTGCGCACCACCGCGCTCGGCGTGCAGGACCAGGCGCGCCAGCTGGCCGCCGACCTCGCACCGCAGATGACCGCCCTGCAGGCGCAGCTTGCCGTGCTGGGTCCCACGCCGGCGAAGGGAACGCCACCGGAGGCGCCGGAAGTCGCTGCGCAGCGGCGCAAGCTCGACAAGGCGCAGGCCGATCTGGACGCGCAGATCAAGCAGGCGCAGCTGCTCGGCCAGAACGCGGCGCAACTGGCCGCGCAGATTTCCGGCCTGCGCAACGACGAGTTCCAGGCGCGGCTGGCCTCGCGCACGGCCACGCCGTTCAGCCGCACGTTCTGGGCCGATCCGGTGCGCGCGTTTCCGGACGACGTGGCGCGGCTCAAGCGGCTCGGTGCGCGCTTCGCCGACGCCATGGCGCAGGCATGGCAGCCGCCGAACCGGCAGCCGCTGGCGTGGTGCCTGATCGCCGCCGCGCTGCTGCTGGGCGGCGGCCGTCGGATACTGGAACGGTTGCTGCTGACGTTCTCCACGCGCCACGTGCCGGACGGCCATCTGCGGCGCAGCGCGATGGCTGCCGCGGTGGCGCTGGCCGCGGTCCTCACCACCGGGCTGGCGGCGCAACTGGCCTACCTGGGACTGAACTGGAACGACATTCTCGACGACGACCTCGCCGCGCTGGCCACCAGCGTGGTCGGGCTGGTGTTCTTCGCCGCGTACGTGACCGGACTGGGCCGGGCGCTGCTGTCGGTACCGCGGCCATCGTGGCGCCTGCCGGCGCTGTCGGACCTGGCGGCGCAACGGCTGCACCTGTTCCCGTGGCTGCTGGCCGCGGCGGCGCTGCTGTTCGGCCTGCTCGACCGCACCAGCCGCGCGATCGGCACCAGCCTGCCGGCCACCGTGGCCACGCGTGGCCTGTTCGCGCTGGTCATCAGCGGCCTGATCGGCCTGGCGTTGCTGCGTCTGCGCCGCGCCCGCCGGGAACAGGCCGCCAGCGGTGCCGAGCCGGAGCACCGGCCGGTATGGATCGGCCTGCTCAGCGCGGCCGCCACGCTCGGCGTGGCGGTCAGCTGGCTGGGCGTGGCCACCGGCTTCATCGCGCTGGCGTTCTTCGTCGCCGTGCAGATGTTGTGGGTCGGCGTGATCGTGGCCACGGTGTACCTGCTGATCCATCTGCTCACCGATCTGATCGACACCTTGCTGTCGCCGCGTGGGCGCAGCGGCCAGCGGTTGCAGGCCACCTTCCAGCTGGCGCCGCACACGCTGGAGCAGACCGCCATCCTGCTCGCCGGCGTCTGTCGCGTCGGGCTCGTGCTGTTGGCGCTGGCGACCGTGCTGACCCCGTTCGGCGCCGGTCCGAAGGACCTGCTGGCGAGCGCCGAGCAGACCCTGGGCAGCGTCAGGCTCGGCGAGCTGGCGATCAACCCGGGCACCATCTTCGGCGGCGTGCTGGTGCTGGTCGCCGGGATGTTCGTGCTGCGCACGCTGAAGCGCTGGCTGGCCGAACAACTGCTGCCGAAGTCCACGATGGAACCGGGCATGCAGGACTCCATCGTCACCCTGCTCGGCTACCTCGGCGGCATGCTGGTGTTCGTGCTGACGCTGGCCGCGCTGCAGGTGGACCTGAAGAGCATCACCTGGATCGTCAGCGCGCTGTCGGTGGGCATCGGCTTCGGCCTGCAGGCGATCGTGCAGAACTTCATCTCCGGGCTGATTCTGCTGGTCGAGCGGCCGGTGAAGGTGGGCGACTGGGTCAGCCTGTCCAGCGACGTCGAGGGCGACATCCGCCGCATCAACGTGCGCGCCACCGAGATCCAGATGTGGGACCGCTCCACCGTGATCGTGCCGAACTCGCAGCTGATCACCCAGAACGTGCGCAACGTGACCCTGGCCAACGCGCAGGGCCGCGTGCAGATCAAGCTGCCGATGCCGCTGGACACCGACGCCGGCAAGGTGCGCGAGCTGGTGCTGGGCATCCTGCGTGCGCACCACGGCACGCTGGCCGCGCCGGCGCCGTACGTGCAGCTGGAAAACGTCAACGCCGGCGTGATGACGTTCAACTGCGTCGCCTACGTCGGCGGCCCGCGCGAGGTCGGCGGGGTGAAGAGCGAGCTGCTGTTCGAGATTCTCGAACGCCTGCGCCGCGAGCGGCTGCCGATGACCAGCCCGCAGAGCATGCTGGTTCGCACGCTGCCGCCGCTGCCCGACGAGGACGAGCGCACCGGCTGAAACGCGTAGACTTGCGCCTGATCACGGAGCATGCCGATGGGATTCCAGCACCGCCTGCCCGCACCGCCACTCGACACCCTGGTCGCGACGATCTGGGACTGGGACATGCCGCCCGCCGCCCATCGCTATGAACGCGTGCTGCCGCAGCCCGGCGCGCAGCTGATCATCAACCTGCACGAGGACGAGACGCGGGTCTACAGCGACGACGACGTGCGGCGCTGCACCCGTTCGTCCGGCAGCGTGCTCGGCGGACCCGGCCTGCACAGCGAGATCATCGACACCGCCGAGCAGATCCGCGTGATGGGGGTGGTGTTCCGCCCCGGCGGCGCCCACGCGCTGACCGGCGAGGATGCCAGTACGCTGACCGGCCACGACATCGACCTGGCCGACCTGTTCGGCAGCAGCGCCACGAGGCTGCGCCAGCGCCTGCTGGAAACCGCCGACGCCAGCACGCGCCTGCAGCTGCTGGAGCGATGGCTGCTGCAATGCCTGCGTGGATCCGCACCGGAATCCGCCGTGGCACACGTACTGGCCACGCTCGACCGGCTGCCACAGGTAGCCCGGATCCCGTTGCTGGCGCGCGACACCGGATTGTCCGAACGCCGGCTCGGCCTGCTGTTCCGCCGCCAAGTGGGCATGGGGCTGAAGCATTACGCGCGGCTGATGCGTTTCCGCGCCGTGGTGGTGCAGGCGCAGACGCTGCCCGCCGTGAACTGGAGCCACGTCGCGGCGGACTGCGGCTATTGCGACCAGGCCCACCTCACCCATGAATTCCGCCGCTTCGCCGGCATCACGCCAGGGGCGTTCATGGCGGCGCGGGGACCCTACCTCAATCACCTGCCGATCGCCTGAGCGGTTGCGGAAATCTACAAGACCGGCGGCATCACCGGCGCCATTCTCCGCGCACATCACCCAGCGAGGTTCTTCGCATGTCCCAGTCCCACGGCAGCACCATCATTCCCTGCCTGCGCTACCGCGACGCGCACGCCGCGATCGAGTGGCTGTGCAAGGCCTTCGGCTTCCAAAAGCACGCCGTCTACGAGAACGAGGACGGCGGCGTGGAACACGCCCAACTCACCTTCGGCGGCGGCATGGTCATGCTCGGCGAAGTGCGCGACAACGAATTCGGCCGGCACATCGCCCAGCCCGACGAGATCGGCGGGCGCGAGACGCAATGCGCCTGCGTGATCGTGGCCGACTGCAAGGCGCACTACCAGCAGGCGAAAGCCGCCGGCGCGGTAATCGTGGACGACTATGCCGAGAAGGACTACGGCGGCGCCGGCTACAGCTGCCACGATCCGGAAGGCCACCTGTGGTACTTCGGCAGCTACGACCCGTGGCAGCCCGAGTGACGCCGGTGCCGCTTACGGTGCCGCCGCGGCCCGCCGCTTCAGCTTCGAATCCGGCCGCGCCACCGCATACATCTCCCACGCCATCTGCTTGAGCAGCCCCTGACGATCCTTGCCCTGCGCGTACAGGTCGAAGTGGGTCTTGCCCGGCAGGAAGCGGAAGTCCGACTTCGCGCCCAGGCCATCCAGCACGGCCTTGAACTTGTGCGCGGCGCCGTCGAGATAGAACGTGTCGGCGGTGCCCACGACCAGGTGGATCTTGCCGTCCAGGTCGCCTTTCAGCCGCGGCCAGTTCGCCTGCACGAGATGGGCGATGTCGTAGTGCTCGCGCCAGTACGCGACCACGGCCGGATCGACGGCGCCGGTGTCGCGATCGAACATCGGCAGCGGCCGACCGTCCGCACCGCGCGGCGAGAACACCCACTCGAACGAGGCCATCTGGCCGCCGTACTCGCCCAGCACGCGTTCGAGCTGCGCGAACGCCTCGAAGCTGGCCAGCACCTTGCCCTTGTCGCGCACCAGCGGGTACGGCGTGCCGTCCGGCTTGCGGTACACGTTCGCGTGCGGTGCATACAGGTCCACCCCGGTGAAGTCGTGGAAGTCGCTGGGATCGGGCGAGGTGGACCAGGTGCCGCCGAAAATCTTCGGGTAACGCGTCTGCAGCCACAGCGTGGCCCAGCCGCCGGAGGAATGGCCGGTGAGGAAGCGGCCGGACGGTCGCGCATCCATGCGGTAGCGCAATTCCAGTTGCGGGATCAGTTCGGTGGTCAGCGCCCGGCCCCACGGGCCGTTGTTCACCGAGTCGGCGAATTCGTGCGTGCCGGTGGCACTGGACTGGTCCAGGAACACCCAGATCATCGGCGGCATCTGATGCTCGGCCATCGCGCCGTAGACCATCGCCGCGTTGCCGGCGAGCGACGCCGCGCTGCCGCCGTAGCCGTGGGTGGCATACACCACCGGCCAGCTCTGCTTCGCGTGCGGGTCGTAGCCCGGCGGCAACAGCACCCAGCCACGCATGTGGATCGGCCGTCCCCAGAACGCGCTCAGCGCCGGGCTGACGAAGTCCAGCGGCTGCGCCGCGCGGCGCGCCGCGTCGAGGTGCTTGCGGGTGATGTCGCTGAGGTAGCGCGCCGGCAAGTCCCACGGCTCGCGCGCGCTCAGCACGCGGTCCAGGCTCAAACGCGGCGGCGTCGCGGCCGGCAGGTGCAGCTTCACCACCGAGCTGACCAGGTCGCCCGCGCCGCGTCCGCTGTAGTTGTAGCTGTGATCGACGTCGAGCACTGCCTGCACGAAGTAGTCGCCAGGTGGCAGCTGCGACCAGCCGGCCGGGTACGCCAGCGCATCAGCGTCGATCTCCACGCCCTGTCCCGGCACCAGCCGGCTCACCTCGCGCGCGGCCACTGAGGCCTGGGTGGCGCCGAACGGATTGGCATCCACCTCGTCGACCTTGCCATCCTTGGCCGCAGCGATGGCCGCCTTGGCATCGGTGGCGAACAGCAGCAGCCGGCCCGACGTCGGCTGGGTCAGCGCACTGCCCAGCTCGACACGGAACGGGCTGTGCGCCACCGGCGCGTCGGTGCGCGCCAACGCCACGCCGGCCAACAGGCCGCAGCCCAGCACGATCGCTACTGCACGACGCATGTCACGCATGTCGATTCCCCAGTATCACGGCAGTGGAAGCGCCGAAGTCGCGATCGACCCCGGCACCCGTTCAACGCTTGTCGGTACCCGGCTCGTCCGCGACCGGCACCATGCGCAGGTCCTGGAAGTCGAAGCTGAAGTCGGTCAGCGGCGAGATCGGCTGCATGCGCACTTCGCTGACATGGCCGTCCACGTCCAGGCTGAAGGTAACGAAGGCGTCGGCGTTGAGCGTGCGGTCGTCCCAGCGCACGGTGAAAGTGTCGTGCTGCCACGGCGTCATCGTGCCGACCAGCTGCTTGGTCTTGCTGAAGCGCAGGCGCAGCTTGCCATTCTCGTGGCTGACGATGACGTCGCCGTACCACGGGTCGCGGTAGCTGCCGGCGTACTTCGCCAGCGGCAACGAGGGCTTGCTGCGCTTGTCGCGCGCGGCTTCGTGCTTGGCGAAGCTGTCGTCGGCCTTGGCCTCGGATTGCTTCACCGCCTTGTCGTACGCGGCGACCCAGTCGGTCTTGTGCTCCGGGTTCAGGTAAGCGTCGAGCACGCGATAGGTCACCGCGTTGAACGCGGCGCCGGATTCGGCATTGGTCAGCACCACCACGCCGAGCTTCAGCTCCGGCACCAGGGTCACCCGCGAGACCATGCCGGGCCAGCCGCCGGTGTGCCAGACCAGCTTCCTGCCGAGGTAGTCGGACAGGAACCAGCTCTCGCCGTAGCCGGAGAAGTTCGGCACCAGCGGCGCCAGTTCGGGAATCGGCGGCTTGCCGATCTTGATCGGGGTGAGCACGCTCCACATCTCGCGCTGGCTGTCCTCGGAGAACAGCCGCGCCGGCTTGCCGTCGGCGCCCATCGTCGGCAAGGCGCCGCCGGCCAGTTGCACGTTCATCCACTTCCCCAGGTCGTGCGCGCTGGAGTAGATGCCGCCGGCGCCAGGGTCGTTGAGCCAGGCCATCGGCGGCACCGGCTCGAGATCCTTGAAGTCGGCCTTGGCGTGGCCGGTGGCCACGTCCATGCCCGGTTTCAGATAGGTCATGTCGACCAGCGACTCGTCCATGCCGACCGGCTTGAACAGGTGCTCGCGCACGTAGTCGGCGTAGCTCTGGCCGGAAGCCTGCTCGATCACCAGGGTGGCCACCGCGAACAGGATGTTGTCGTAGGCGTAGCCGCTGCGGAAGCCGTTCTTGATCGGCACACGGGCCAGCCGCTCGACCACTTCCTTCGTGCTGTACGACGTCGGCGGCCAGTACAGCAGGTCGCCCGCGCCAAGGCTGAGGCCGCTGCGGTGCGCCAGCAGGTCGCGGATGCGCATCTCGTGCGTCACGTACGGGTCGGACATGCGGAACCACGGCAGGTGGTCGATCACCCGGTCGTCCATCTTCAGCTTGCCGGCGCCCGCCAGCTGCTGCAGCGCGGCGGCGGTGAACGCCTTGGTGTTGGAGGCGATCGCGAACAGCGTGTTCGCGTCCACCGGCGCCGGCTTGCCCAGCTCGCGCAGGCCGAAGCCCTGCTCCAGTACCACGTGGCCGTCCTTGACGATCGCCACCGCGATGCCCGGCACGTCGAACGCCTTGCGCGCGCTGTCCACGTAGGCGCCGAAATCCTCCAGCTGCGCCGGCAGCAGCGGCCGTGCGAAATCGCCGCTGGAGACCGGCGGCGGTGTCCGCACGGCCGGCGCCTGCGCCGTGACGGCGGTGGCGGACACGAGCAGCGCGCAGCACAGCGCCAGGCGCAGGGAGAGGGGTCGCTGAAACATCGGCAAGGCTCCGCGGGTGAAAAGTCGCGCCACTATCGCGGCAAACCGGGCGCAGGGCCAGCGCTGGAAGTCACGCCCTCGACGCGGTGCACGGCAACGCCGATCATGGCGCCAGCGTGCCGCGCCATGCAGCAACGCCGAACCGAGGAACGCGATGGAACCGATGGTGGAATGGATCGCCGCCCATGCCCTGCGGCTATGGGCGCTGCTGCTGTTGCTGGCCCTGCTGGCCGGCGACCTCGCCTGGCGCCGCAACGCGCGCTGGCATCGCCACGCGCTTGCCCGCGGCGGTGCGCCGACCGTGCTGCGCTGGCAGGCCGGACTGATCCTGCTGCTGGCGCTGGCCCTGCTGTTCCTCGCCATCGCCGCCGCGGTCGCCGGGCAGCCGACCGGCGAACTGGCGCGCTTCGACACCAGCCTGGCCGAGAGCCTGCACGCGCAACTGCCCGCCACGGCGCTGCGCGGCATCGCCGTGGTCACCCACCTCGGCGACCTGGGGTGGGTGGCGCCCGCGGCGGCCGTGGTGGCCGCGTTCCTGCTGCTGCGCCGGCACGGGCGGCTGGCGGGCATCTGGGCGGTGGCCCTGCTCGGCATCCTGCCGATCAACGGCGGTCTCAAGGCGCTGTTCCAGCGGGTGCGGCCGCTGCACGACCACGGTTACATCGTCGAGCGGGGCTGGAGTTTCCCCAGCGGCCACGCGTTCGGCTCCATCGTGTTCTACGGCATGCTCGCCTACGTGCTGCTGCGCCTGCTGCCGCCGCGCTTCCATCGTGCCGTGATCGCCGCCGCGGTGCTGCTGGTCGGCGTGGTCGGGATCAGCCGCATCCTGCTGCAGGTGCACTATTTCAGCGACGTGATGGCCGGCTACGCCGCGGGCGCGGCATGGCTGGTGCTGTGCATCGGCATGGCCGAACATCTGCGCGCCCCGGCAGGAGACGCCACGCCATGAACGATCTGTTCGCTCCCGCCAGTCACGACAGTCCACGCATTCGCGTCGGCATCGGCGGTTGGAACTACGCGCCGTGGCGCGACAACTTCTACCCGGCCAAACTGGTGCAGCGGCGAGAGCTGGAGTACGCCAGCCGCCAGTTGCGCACGATCGAGATCAACGGCACGTTCTACGGCGCACAGAAGCCGGCGACCTACGCGAAGTGGGCGGCGGAGACGCCGGCCGGCTTCATCTTTTCACTGAAGGCACCGCGCTACATCACCGAGGGCAAGCGGCTGGCCGATACCGGCAAGGGCATCCACGGCTTCGTGCACGGTGGCCTGGCGGAAATGGGCGACCGTCTGGGGCCGATCCTTTGGCAGCTGCCGCCCTCGCGGCCGTTCGATACCAGCGACCTTGCCGCCTTCCTCGACAAGCTGCCGCGCGAACTGGACGGCCAGCCGCTGCGCCACGTGCTGGAGGTACGCCACCCCAGCTTCCTCGACGCACGCTACGTGGCACTGGCGCGCGCGCAGCGCGTGCCCACCGTATTCACCGACTCGCCCGACTACCCCTCGCTGGCCGACCTCACCGGCGACTTCAGCTACGCACGCTTGATGCGCAGCGAAGATGGCAACCCCGCCGGCTACGCGCCCGCCGAACTGGACCGCTGGGCTAGCCACGCGCGCGACTGGGCCGCGGGCAAGGACATCGCCGACCTGCCGCACGCCACCGCATTGCAGCCGCCAGGCCCGCCGCGTGACGTATTCGTGTTCTTCATCAGTGCCGCCAAGCATCGCAACCCGGCCGCGGCGATGGCGCTGCAGTCGCGCGTGGACGCGTTGGCCTGATCAGCCGGAGCGGTAGTTGTCCACCTCGCGATAGCGCCGCGCATACAGGCCGAACGCCAGCGCGGCGAGCAGCGCGAAGGCGGCGAAGAAGAACATCTGGAACGCGGTGACGCTGAGCCCCGTGCCGGCAATGGAACCCGTGACGGTTTCGTTGCGCACCGCCGCGTTGGCCAGCAGCACCCACAGGTTGCCGATGGTCGTGGTGAGGTTCCAGAAGCTCATCACCACGCCTTTCATCGACGCCGGCGCCTGGCTGTAGGCGAACTCCAGCCCGGTCGCCGAGACCAGTACCTCGCCGAAGGTCAGCAGCGCGTACGGCAGCACCTGCCACGCGATCGACAGCGGATCGCCGCCGTCGATCACCACCTGCAGCCCGCCCACCACGATCCACGCCACGCCGCTGAACGCGATGCCGGCGGTCATCCGGCGCAGCGCGGTGGGCTCGTAGCCGAGGCGGCGCAGCAGCGGATACAGCACCAGGTTGTTGAACGGGATCAGCAGCATCACCAGCAGCGGGTTCAGTGCCTGCATCTGCGCGGCATGGAACCACGACGGCATGGTCATCTCGTGGCCCTGCACCACCCAGGTCGAAGCCTTCTGGTCGAACAGCGAGAAGAACGGCGTGGTCAGCGCGAAGATCACCAGCACCCGCAGCACGTTGCGCGCCGTCCACCGCCACGTCCGGATGCAGGCCGCGGGCACGCTCCATCTGCAACCACGCACCGCCGCCGACGCCGCCGATCAGCGCCACCAGCGCGAGGCAGGCGACGATCACGAAGCCGAGCGAGCCGATCAGGCTGAAGCCGGCCAGCGCCACCAGCACGCCGGCCACCGCGATCCACAAACCGGGCCGCGCCTGCCCGGGTCGATGGGTCAGCAACGCGGTGCGCAACACCCGCGAGAACGCGTTGGGGTCCGGCGGCGTCGGCGGCAGCATCACGTACTGCCGGCGGCCCAGCCAGAACACCACGGTGGCGATGAACATCAGGCCGCCGGGAATGCCGAACGCCACCGCCGCGCCGAAGTGGTGCAGGAACAGCGGCATCAGCAGCGAAGCGAAGAACGAGCCGAAGTTGATGATCCAGTAGAACGCGTCGAACACCACCTTGGCCAGGTGCTTGTTCGACTGGTCGAACTGGTCGCCCATGAACGACGCCACCAGCGGCTTGATGCCGCCCGCGCCCAGCGCGATCAGCCCGAGGCCGGCGAAGAAACCGAGGCGGTTGTGCTCGAAGATCGCCAGGCAGGCGTGGCCGAGGCAGTACACCAGGCTCATCCACAGCACGGTGTTGTACTTGCCGAAGTAGCGGTCGGCCAGCCAGCCGCCGAGCAGCGGGAAGAAGTACACGCCGATCACGAAGGTGTGGAACACGTCCTTCGCCGCCAGCGTGCGCTGCCCCTCCGGCAGGTACAGCAGCAAGGTGGTGATCAGGAACGGGGTGAGGATGTTGCGCATCCCGTAGAACGAGAAACGCTCGCAGCCTTCGTTGCCGATGATGTAGGCAATCTGCCGCGGCAGGCGCCCGCCGGCGTGGTCGGGGGTGGTGCTCATCCATACTCCAAAGGATCGGGTGGGCGGCGCGCGGCGCCGTATCCACGGGTCCGCCGAAGTGTGCGTAATTTCCTGCGATCACGGAACCCCGCAGGCAGCGCCTCTCACCTGGCCTGCCGCCCCGCCCTGCTAAGCTCGCCGCGCATCCACCGCCAACCCGTCCGCATGCGCCAACTCAAACCACTGATCCTGCTGGCATTCATCGTCCTCGCGGTGACGCTGTGGAATCGCCATGCCGGCACCCCGCCGGCCAGCACCGGCCCGGCGGCGAGCGCGGACAGCAGCGCATCGCCCCGCGCTCCGGAGCGCCCCGCCGGCACCGACGTACCCGCCTTCCTGCCGGCGGAGGCACACGCCACGCTGGATCGGATCGCCCGCGGCGGCCCGTTCGAACACAGCCAGGATGGCGCCGTGTTCGGCAACTACGAGGGCCTGCTGCCGAAGCAGCCGCGCGGCTACTACCGCGAGTACACGGTGGAGACGCCCGGCGCGCGCAACCGCGGTGCGCGGCGCATCATCACCGGCGGCACGCCGCCGTCGGTCTGGTACTACACCGACGACCACTACCGCAGCTTCCGCCGTTTCGAGGTGGACCGATGAGTCCGCACGGTTTCGAGCTGGACCTGACCAAGCCCACCCAGAGCGGGGTGTACTTCGTCGGTGCCGACGACCTCGACCGGCTCGCGCGCGCCGCCGCCCGCGACGAGCTGTGCGTCTGCCGCACCGACCTCGCCGGCTGCCGCGACAAGGGCGAACTGCTGCGCCGGCTCGCCGTGTCGCTGCAGTTGCCGGCCACGTTCGGCCACAACTGGGACGCCCTCGCCGACTGCCTGCGCGATCTCGGCTGGATGCCGGCCTGGGGCTACGTGCTGCTGTTCGAGCACGCTGACGAACTGCGCCAGTCCGCCGCAGCCGATTACGACATCCTGCTCGGCATCCTCGATGATGCAGCCACCTTCGGCAGCGATCACGACATGCCGTGGTTCGCGTTCCTGGCGCTGCCCGACAGCGCGTTCGACGACCATCATCCGCCCGCCTGAAAGCGGGCCGCTCCCCTCACCCTGGAAAACCATGCAAACCATCGACTTTGAACTGGAAGGCGACTACGTCGAGCTCAACATGCTGTTGAAGCTGGTCGGCCTGTGCGACAGCGGCGGCGCCGGCAAGGCGATCGTGGCCAGTGGCGCGGTGCGCGTCGACGGCGCCATGGAGCTGCGCAAGACCTGCAAGATCCACGCGGGCCAGGTGGTCGGCATCGACGACGTGGAAATCCACGTGCTGGCCGACCCCAGGGCCTAGCCCGGCAGGCTGTCCAGCCGCCGGTCGAGGTCGGCATGCGCGGGCAGGCGCAGCAGGAATTCGTGTTCCAGCACGTGGCGAATCTCGGCGACGCCGTCCAGTCGGTGCCGCTCGGGCTCCTGGCCCAGCCGACGCACGGTGAACTCGCGGTTGAGCAGGCTCAGGCGCCGGTCGGCGGTGGTGCGCGCCGCGATGAGGTTGTGCGGGAAACGCGAGGCCGCATGCGTGGAGACGTAGTGGTTGGCCACCATGTAGTCGACCATCTCGCAACGGCGCAGATCGAAGCGGTAGAGCGTGAACCACTGCCCGCTCACGCATGACTGCATGCGCCATTCGCCGTCGCGTTCGACCAACCGGAACGGCTCGTGCCCGGTCGGCTGTTCCACGTCGGCCTGCAGCCGCAGCGCGCCAGTCAGCACCTGGTTGCCGAAACCGACGTCTGCCAGCCAGCTTTCACCACCCAGCTCGACGCGCAGCAACATGTGGGTCTGCGCGGTGACCGCATCCTCCGGGTGCTGCCACAGCACCCGCGCGATCAGCCCCGACACCTCGAAACCGATCGTGCGCAGCACCGCGGCGAACAACAGGTTCTGCTCGAAGCAGTAGCCGCCGCGGCCCTCGTGCACCAGCTTGCGCTCCAGCGCCGGCGTCTCCAGCTCGACCGGCAGGCCAAGCAGCGGGGTGAGGTTCTCGAACGGAATCGTGGCCACGTGCGCCACGGCCAAGCCGCGCAAGCTGGCCAGGTCGGCGGCCACGCGGCCGTGCCAGTCGACACGCCGCAAATAGGCATCCAGATCAATGGAACCTTGCATCCCTCAACTCCACGAAGGCGACAGACAATGATGGTACCGGGCCGGCCGGCGCCGCACAGGTAACCGATGGCATATGGCCGGCGAAGAACAGGTATCGGGCCACCCGACGGCCCTTCTGGCGAGGCACCGCATGATCCGTCGCAGCACACTCCAGGCGATATCGCTGGCCGTCCTGCTGATGTTGGGCGCAAGCGCGTGCCAACCTGTGTCCGCTGCCAGCGGCACGCTCCCGGCGCCGACCGTCGACGCGCCGAAAACCGCCGTCCACGGCGAGCAGGTCGCGGTGCTGGCCGGCGGCTGCTTCTGGGGCGTCGAGGCGGTGTTCGAGCACGTCAAGGGCGTGCACCGGGTGGTAGCCGGCTACTCCGGTGGCGACGCCGACACGGCGCATTACGACGAGGTCAGCGAGGGCGATACCGGCCACGCCGAATCGGTGCAGGTGCATTTCGACCCAGCCGAGGTCAGCTACGGCACGCTGCTGCAGGTGTTCTTCTCGGTCGCGCTCGACCCCACCGAACGGAACCGGCAGGGCCCGGACGTCGGCAGCCAGTACCGCTCGGTGATCTTCTACGGCAACGAGGCACAGCAACGCATCGCCGGCGCCTATATCGCGCAGCTGACCCCGGCGAAAACCTTCTCCGCACCAATCGTGACCCAGCTGGTGCCGCTGCAGGCGTTCTATCCGGCCGAGGCGTACCACCAGCACTACTTCCAACGGCACCCGTACAACCCCTACATCGTCTACAACGACGCGCCGAAGGTGGCGCATCTCAGACAGCTGTTCCCCGAGCTGTACCAGGCCTCTCCGTAGGAGCGCGCCCTGCGCGCGAGGCCTTTTCGTCACGTCACGGAGAGCATCGCGCACGACCGGAGGAAGTCCCCCGCGGACAGGGTGCGCTCCTGCGCGTTCTGCCTTGCATGGAGCGGCGCGACCCCCATCTCGGGACTTCCGCGCATGCTGCGCCGTTGGCCTGACGATCTCTCCACGTGCCGTCCCACGCCTCTCCGCCACCCGCCGAATCGACCGAACTCACACGCAGTTTTCTGGGCGTGTTCCGCTACAGCGGGCGCGCGATCGAGCTGGTGTGGAGTACCAGCCACGCGCTGACGGTCGCGCTGGCCCTGCTGACGCTGATCGCCGGCCTGCTGCCGGCCGGCGTGGCGTATGTCGGCGCGCACATCGTCGATGCCGTGGTAAGCGCCAGCAAGGCATGGGCCGCCAGCGGCTCGGCACCGCTGCGATCGGTATTCGAATGGGTGGCACTGGAAGGCGTGCTGGTGGCGGCACTGGCCGGCGCGCAGCGCGGGCTGTCGCTGTGCCAGTCGCTGCTGCGCGCGCAACTGGGCCAGCGCGTCAACGTGATGATCCTGGAGAAGGCGCTGACGCTGGAACTGGCGCACTTCGAGGACTCGGAGTTCTACGACAAGCTGACCCGCGCCCGCCGCGAGGCGTCGAGCCGGCCGCTGTCGCTGGTGACGCGCACGTTCGGCCTGGCCCAGAACGCGATCTCGCTGCTCAGCTACGGCAGCCTGCTGTTCCAGTTCTCGCCGTGGGCGGTGGCCGTGCTGCTGCTGGCCGGACTGCCGTCGTTCTTTGCCGAGACGAAGTTCTCCGGCGACGCGTTCCGGCTGTTCCGCTGGCGCTCGCCCGAAACGCGCATGCAACTGTACCTGGAAACCGTGCTGGCGCGCGAAGACCACGCCAAGGAAGTGAAGCTGTTCGGCCTCGGCCCGCTGCTGCTGGGTCGCTACCGCGGCATCTTCGACAAGCTCTACCGCGACGACCGCGACCTTACCGTGCGCCGCGAGAGCTGGGGCTTCGGCCTGGGCCTGCTCGGCACGCTCACGCTGTACGGCGCGTATGCATGGATCGCCGCCAGCACGGTGGTCGCGCGCATCACGCTGGGCCAGATGACGATGTACCTGATGCTGTTCCGCCAGGGCCAGTCGGCGGTATCGGCGATGCTGTCGGCGATCGGCGGCATGTACGAGGACAACCTGTACCTGTCGACCCTGTACGAGTACCTGGAAACGCCGGTGCCGCCATCGCTCGGCACTGCACAACGCGGCACGAAAGCGGACGACGGCATCCGTTTCGAACAGGTCAGCTTCACCTATCCCGGTGCGAGCGAACCGGCGCTGCAGGACATCAACCTGCACATCCGCCCCGGCGAATCGCTGGCCCTGGTCGGCCAGAACGGCTCGGGCAAGACTACCCTGATCAAGCTGCTGACCCGGCTGTACACGCCGGACCGCGGCCGCATCCTGCTCGACGGCACCGATCTGCGCAAGTGGGACGAAGCCGTGCTGCTGCAACGCATCGGGGTGATCTTCCAGGACTTCGCGCGCTACCAGATGCGCGTGGGCGAGAACGTGGGCGCCGGCGACGTCACCCATTTCGAGGACGAAGCGCGCTGGCGCGAAGCCAGCGACAAGGGCATGGCCAGCGATTTCATCGACAGCCTGCCGGCCGGCTTCCAGACTCCGCTCGGCAAATGGTTCAACGACGGTCGCGAACTGTCCGGCGGACAGTGGCAGAAGATCGCGCTGGCGCGTGCCTTCATGCGCTCGCGCGCCGACATCCTGGTACTGGACGAACCCACCGCTGCGATGGATGCGCAAGCCGAGGCCACCATCTTCGAGCATTTCCGCGAACTGGCCGGCAATCGCATCGCCATCCTCATATCGCACCGCTTCTCCACCGTACGCATGGCCGACCAGATCATCGTGATCCAGGACGGCCGCATCGTGGAACACGGCAGCCACGAGCAACTGATGGCCGAGAACGGGCATTACGCACATCTGTTCTCGTTGCAGGCGCAAGGGTACCGGTGAGGCCGCGACTATCGCGGCCACCACCCAGTCGTAATAGCCGGGCACGAACATGAGCACGCCGGTCTCGTGCCCCCGGCTGGGGATCTTTGGACTCCAGCTACTTCACGGCCTCGTCGAAACCCGCGCCCTGCAAGGGGAATGACGAGCAAAGACTTGACCAGAACGCCCCTGAAAGGCCAGACACGGATCAGGCACGCCGGTGCCGGACTCGCGTGAGCGAGTCCGGACGTGCCGCGGGCTTGCGATCGAAGAAAAATCACGGATGTGGCTTTCTCCACCAGCTCCGCGACCGGGATCCTTCCGCAAGAAGAGGCAGCCTACGGCATCGTTCAACGGCGACCGGCGGCATTGACCGGCACCCTCACCATCGGCGAAGGTTTTTTCAGCGCGGCATCACCGTCGCCCGTCGCCATCGATACCATGCGGCCACCGTTGACATAGTCGATCTCCCTCGTGTCACTGCTGAACACCTTGCGCGGCTGTTCGATCCGATCAGTCGCGACCTGGCCGGCCAGATCAAGCTGCAGCATATGTGCAATCTCGGCACCGCTGGCCCGCATCGCGGTCTTCAGCGCATCCCCCTGGTTGGCTGCCCACGCGTTTGCCAGATACCGGGCGCGGGCATCCGCATCCCATACTGGCAGGGCCGCCTGAGCCAACCGCTGGCGATGCTCAGCCTGCTCTTGGTTGATCTTCGTGCGCAAGCGGGCCGCTTCCGAGTCGCGCCGATTCGGCTCGGCGTTTGCCTTCGCGATGTCGTCATCGACGTGCAATGCGGAATAACGCTGGTTCTCCTGCGCCACCATACGCTTGCTGTCTTCCGCGGTTTTCTGCGGCGCCACCTGGCGCTCCGACTGATAAACCAGCACGTTCCGATAAACTGGTTTATCCGGGGTCGCGCCGACATCCTGAATCGAAACCGTCGCGATCACTTGCAGTGCTGAAAAATCCGGCATCATCGAATACGTGGTTTGCACCAGCAAACGACGGGCCGTGGAGGTCGGTTTGGTTGACGTCATCGTGTAGTTGCCGAAATGCGCGGGTTGCAGGGCCAACGCCTGCTGCAACGAGTCGCTCAGCACCGACCTCGCATCAAACCCCTGCAGCGCCGCGCGCAACGGTTGTACGTGCGCCTCGGCGAAACGCTCTGCTTCCGCCTTGACTGCGGCATTCACGATCGCCATGCCGAGTGCGCCACCGGCTGCTGCTGCAAGGATCGGCACGCCAGGCCCCGGCACCACGTTTATGTTGGCGGCCGTAAAAGTATCCTGCGCAGCCAAACTGTCCTGATCAATGACGTCAACCACCGGCAGCGGCTCCAGCGCCTGCAGTTGCGCCGAACTCGGCCGTATCACCTGCGCCTGCTGCGCACAGCCACCCAGCCCCAGCACCGCTGCCATGGCAACGGCCAACTTGCCTCCTCGGCTCATGCGTTCCCCCTGATTCGATCTGATGACCAGATCACGCCATGCCCGAAGCGGCACGGCGAACTGGCGTGCAACTCTAATCTCCTGCTCCGCGCAGCGACAAGCCGGCAGCCTGGCCGCAATAAATTGCGCCACGTCGCGACTCGGGCCGGCCTTTGGCATCGTCCAGGGTCGGTTCAAACACCGAGTCCGGTTTCCCGCCCGCAAACGCCGGCGGCATGGTGCATTCGTCAGCCAGCTTGACCCTGCCTGCCCGCCCACCCCATGCTTTGCCGTCTTTTCCCCGTCGAAACACCCGCATGAGCAGTCGCTACAACGCCGCCGACATCGAAGTCCTCTCCGGCCTGGATCCGGTCAAGCGCCGCCCCGGCATGTACACCGACACCACCCGCCCGAACCATCTGGTGCAGGAGGTGGTGGACAACTCGGTGGACGAGGCGCTGGCCGGCCACGCGAAGAGCATCGAGGTGGTGCTGCACGACGACGGCTCGGTGGAAGTGAGCGACGACGGCCGCGGCATGCCGGTGGACATCCATCCCGAGGAAGGCGTGTCGGGCGTCGAGCTGATCATGACCCGGCTGCATGCCGGCGGCAAGTTCAGCGGCAAGAACTACAACTTCTCCGGCGGTTTGCACGGCGTCGGCGTGTCGGTGGTCAACGCGCTGTCCGACCGGGTCGAGGTGACGATCCGCCGCGACGGTTCCGAATACCGGATGGTATTCGCCCACGGCGACAAGATCAGTCCGCTGGAAGTGATCGGTACGGTGCCGAAGAAGCGCAGCGGCACCACGCTCCGGTTCTGGCCGGAGGCGAAGTATTTCGACTCGCCGAAGATCTCGCTGGGCAAGCTCAAGCACCTGCTGCGCGCCAAGGCGGTGTTGTGCGCCGGCCTCAACGTGAAGCTCACCGACGTGGCCTCGGGTGAAGTCGTCGAGTGGCATTACGAGGACGGCCTGCGCGACTACCTGCGCGGCGAACTGGACGGCATCGAAGCGCTGCCGAACGAACTGTTCGTGCACCAGATGGCGCGCGACATCGAGGGCATGGAGGTGGCGCTGGCCTGGTTGCCGGAAGGCGAACTGGTGCAGGAAAGCTACGTCAACCTGATCCCCACTGCGCAGGGCGGCACCCACGTCAACGGCCTGCGCACCGGCCTGACCACCGCGATCCGCGAGTTCTGCGACATCCGCAACCTGCTGCCGCGTGGCGTCAAGCTGGCACCGGAAGACGTGTGGGAGCGGCTGTCGTTCGTGCTGTCGACCCGGCTGCAGGATCCGCAGTTCGCTGGCCAGACCAAGGAGCGATTGTCCTCGCGCCACGCCGCCGGCATGGTCGAGAACGTCATCCACGACGCCTTCAGCCTGTGGCTGAACCAGCACGTGGAGATGGGCGAGCGGATCGCGCAGCTGGCGATCGAGCGCGCCAGCGCGCGGCTGAAGGCGGCCAAGCAGATCGTGCGCAAGAAGATCACCCAGGGCCCGCAGCTGCCTGGCAAGCTGGCCGACTGCACCGCCACCGACCTCACCCGCACCGAGCTGTTCCTGGTCGAGGGCGACTCCGCCGGCGGCAGCGCCAAGCAGGCGCGCGACAAGGAGTTCCAGGCGATCCTGCCGCTGCGCGGCAAGATCCTCAACACGTGGGAGGTCGAATCCACCTCCGTGCTGGCCTCGGAGGAAGTGCACAACCTGGCCGTGGCGATCGGCTGCGACCCCGGCAAGGACGACCTCTCCGGCCTGCGCTACGGCAAGGTGATCATCCTGGCCGATGCCGACTCCGACGGCCTGCACATCGCCACCCTGCTGTCCGCGCTGTTCCTCAGGCACTTCCCGACGCTGGTCAGCGAAGGCCACGTGTTCGTGGCGATGCCGCCGCTGTTCCGCGTCGACGTGGGCAAGCAGGTGTTCTACTGCCTGGACGAGGCCGAGAAGGAAGCGATGCTGCAGCGGATCGAGCGCGAGAAGATGAAGGGCGCGGTCAGCACCACCCGCTTCAAGGGCCTGGGCGAGATGAACCCGCCGCAGCTGCGCGAATCCACCATCCATCCCGACACCCGCCGGCTGGTGCAGCTCACCGTCGCCGACGGCGACGGCACCGCGCGCATCATGGACCTGCTGCTGGCGAAGAAACGCGCCGGCGACCGCAAGTCCTGGCTGGAGGAAAAGGGCGATCTGGCCACGCTGGAGGTCTGACCCGCGCGGTGGCGCTAAGATGCGGACATGTCACATGCGAACAAACCCATGGCCCTGACTCCGCCCATCAACCTGCAGCGCTGGATCGATGAGCATCGCCACCTGCTGCAGCCACCGGTGGGCAACAAGTGCATCGTCGACGGCGACTTCATCATCATGATCGTCGGCGGCCCGAACGCACGCACCGACTACCACTACGACGAAGGCCCCGAGTTCTTCTACCAGCTCGAAGGCGAGATCACCCTGAAAGTGCAGGACGACGGCGTGGCCCGCGACATACCGCTGCGCGCCGGCGAGATCTTCTACCTGCCGCCGCGCGTGCCGCATTCGCCCAACCGCGCCGCCGGCTCCATCGGGCTGGTGATCGAGCGCCGCCGCATCGCCGGCGAAAAGGACGGTCTGATGTGGTTCTGCGAGCGCTGCAACCACAAGCTGTACGAGGAACACTTCGTGCTGGACAGCATCGAGCACGATTTCCCGCCGGTATTCGAGCGCTACTACCGTTCGCGCGAAGCGCGCACCTGCGCTGCCTGCGGCCATCTCAACCCCGCCCCCGCAAAGTACGCGTAGGCGCCCGCGGGCAACCTCCTACGGGTGACGGGTGAGCCACTTGCGCGCCATGCGCCGCAGTGAAACGTCCAGGCTTTCATCCTTCGCCACCTCGACAACCGGTCGCCACGCCAGCGCGCGGGATTCCTGGTTGATCGTGAAGCACTCGTCCGCGCCAGCGCGCAGCACGTAGCGCACGTCGTAATGCCAGTGCTCCGGTTCGTCGCCTCGTGCCGGGATGCGGTGCCGGTCGAGGTCGAAGATGCCGCCTTCGACACGCAGGCCGGCCACGCCGGTTTCCTCCTGCGCCTCGCGCAACGCGACCCGCGCCAGCTCGGCGTCGCCGTCGGCGTGGCCGCCCGGCTGCAGCCAGCGGTCCAGTTTGCGGTGGTGCATCAGCAGCACGCGTTCGCCATCCGCGCTGACCAGCCAAGCCGAGCCGGTGAAGTGGCCCGGCAGATGGCCGCGCTCGAACACCGCAGCATGCGACGCGAGGAAAGCGCTGAAGGCGGCAACCAGCTCGCCGTCCCCGGGATGGCGTGCGCGATAGTCGTGCAGTGCAGCGCCCAGCTGCGGAAAATGCGATGGCATGACTTGTGGCAGGTGACGGGGAAAACAGCAGCCATTCTAGCTGCATCGCGTCTTGTACCCCTTCCACCGCTCCGCTAAGGTTGGCCGTCCGTCGGCTCGTCGCGTCCCTCTTCGTCGCGTTTCCGTTCGAGCGCGACGCTGCTGTTTTCCCCGGGGGAGCCACTGCATGCTGTTCAAGCGCATCAAACCGATCGACCAGATCATCGCCACGGCGGAGAAGAAGGCCCTCACCCGCCAACTTGGTGCCTTCCAGCTCACCATGCTCGGCATCGGCGCGATCATCGGCACCGGCATCTTCGTGCTCACCGCCGAGGCGGGCCAGAAGGCCGGCCCCGGCATGATGATCGCGTTCGTGATCGCCGCGGTGGTGTGCGCGTTCGCTGCGCTGGCCTACGCCGAACTCGCCTCGATGGTGCCGGTGGCCGGCTCGGCCTATACCTACACCTACGGTGTGCTCGGCGAGACCACCGCCTGGGTGGTGGGCTGGGCGCTGGTGCTGGAGTACACCATCGCCGCCAGCACGGTGTGCGTGGGCTGGGCCGGCTACGTCAACGGCCTGCTTGCGCACGCCGGCTTCGGCTTGCCGCACTTCCTGCAGGTAGGCCCGATGGACGGCGGCAGCTTCAACCTGTTGGCCTGCCTGATCGGCCTGGCGGTCACCTTCCTGCTGGTGATCGGCACCTCGAAATCGGCCAAGGTCAACACCGTGCTGGTGATGATCAAGATCATCGCTCTCACCGCCTTCATCATCGTCGCGTTGCCGGCGGTGAAGGATCCGAACTTCACGCCGTTCGTGCCCAACGGCTGGGGTAGCCCGACGGGCGGCATCGGCGTGCTGGGCGCGGCGGCCTCCATCGTGTTCGCCTACATCGGCTTCGACGCCATCTCCACCGCGGCCGAGGAAACCAAGAACCCGAACCGCAACATCCCCATCGCGCTGATCGCCTCGCTGGGCGTGTGCACCATCTACTACCTGCTGGTGAGCTACGCCGCGGTGGGTTCGGTGGGCGCGCAGCCCATGCTGGGCCCGGATGGCGTGGCGCTGGAGCCGGGCACGCCAGCCTTCGCGGCAGCGTGCCAGGGCTCGGACGCACTGGTGTGCAGCAAGGAGGCGCTGGCCCACGTGATACGCCTGCTCGGCCACAACAACATCGCCGCCTTCATCGCCTTCGCCGCCAGCATCGCGCTGCCGTCGGTGATCCTGACCATGACCTACGGCCAGACCCGCATCTTCTTCACCATGTCGCGCGACGGTCTGCTGCCCAGCAAGCTGGCCAAGATCCATCCGCGCTTCCACACGCCGCACGTCATCACCCTGATCACCGGCAGCTTCGTCTCGCTGTTCGGTGCGCTGTTCCCGGTGGGCATCCTCGCCGACATCACCAATTCGGGCACGCTGTTCGCGTTCATCATGGTGGCGCTGGGCGTGCTGATCCTGCGCCGTACCCAGCCCGAGCGCCCGCGCCCGTTCCGCACTCCGCTGCCGTGGCTGATCTGCCCGCTGGCGGTGTTCGGCTGCCTGCTGCTGTTCCTCAACCTGTCGAAGGAAGCCAAGATCACCTTCTTCGTCTGGGGTGCGATCGGCCTGGTGGTGTACTTCCTGTACGGCTACCGCAACAGCAACCTGGCTCGCGGCGTCGAAGCGGACTGATCCTGCCCCACGCACGCTGATCGCCATGCCGCCGGCACGACCCACGTCGTGCCGGCCTCACGTCCGGAAGCCTCATGCTCAAGCAACTGCTCGCCCGCAAGACCGATTTCAACGAGCCCGACGACACGCACGGGCCTACCCTGCGCCGCACGCTCGGCCCCTGGGGGCTGACCGCGCTGGGCATCGGTGCGGTAATCGGTGGCGGCATCTTCGTGATCACCGGGCAGGCCGCGGCCGACCATGCCGGTCCGGCGGTGATCCTGTCGTTCATCCTGGCGGCGATCTGCAGCACGTTCACCGCGCTGTGCTACGCCGAATTCGCCACGCTGATCCCGGTATCCGGCAGCGCCTACTCGTACGCCTACGCCACGCTGGGCGAGCTGATGGCATGGTTCATCGGCTGGAACCTGGTGCTGGAGTACGGCGTGTCGGCCTCCGCGGTGGCGGTGAGCTGGACCGGCTATTTCCTCAGCCTGCTCCAGCATATCGGCAGCACCTTCAACATGGACCTGAGCCTGCCCGCGGCACTGACCAATGCGCCACTGGCCTTTACCGCCGACCACCAGCTGGTCGCCACCGGCGCGCTGTTCAACCTGCCGGCGGTGGTGCTGATCCTGCTGCTCACCTGGATCTGCTACGTGGGCATCCGCGAGTCGAGCCTGGCGAATGCCGCGATGGTGGCGCTCAAGGTCGGCCTGATCACCCTGGTGATCGTGGTCGGCTGGCGCTACGTCGACCCGTCCAACTGGCACCCGTTCGTGCCGGAGTCGCAGGGCCATTACAAATACGGCTGGGGTGGCGTGCTGCGCGGCGCGGCGATGGTGTTCTTCGCCTACATCGGCTTCGAGGCAACCTCGGTCGCGGCGCAGGAGTCACGCAACCCGCAGCGCGACCTGCCGATCGGCATCCTCGCCTCGCTGGCGGTCTGCACCGTGCTGTACATCGCGATGGCCGCGGTGATGACCGGCCTCAGTTCTTACACCCTGCTCGGCACCGACGAGCCGGTGGTGACCGCCCTGCACGGGCACCCGCAACTGGAATGGCTGCGCTGGCTGGTGGAGGTCGGTGCGCTGCTGGGGCTGTCGTCGGTGGTGCTGGTGATGATCATCGCGCAGCCGCGCATCTTCATGATCATGGGCCGTGACGGCATGCTGCCGAAGGTGTTCACCCGTATCCACCCGCGCTACCGCACGCCGCACCTCAACACGCTGATCACCGGCGCCGGCATCGCCCTGCTCGCCGCGATTTTCCCGCTGGACGTGCTGGGCGACCTGGTGTCGATGGGCACGTTGATCGCGTTCATGGCGGTTTGCGCCGGCGTGTGGATCCTGCGGCATACCCGGCCGGAACTGCCACGCACGTTCCGGGTGCCGTTCGCACCGGTGATCTGCACGCTCGGCATCCTCAGCTGCCTCGCCCTGCTGTCCACCATGGCCTGGTACAACTGGTCGCTGATGATCGTCTGGACCCTGCTCGGGCTGGTGATCTATTTCAGCTACGGCAACCGGCACAGCCACCTGCGCAGCCCCGTAGCGGACGCCCCCTCGACCGATGCGTAAGTTCGCCAAATGACGCAGAAAAAGTCATATTTTCTGCAATAGTCGCCGAAATTCTACCAACAACACTTATCTGTCGGCACCGAACAGATTCTTGAAAAATTCCAGGAAAGCTGAAATATCTTCTTTGCTTTCAATGGATTAACGAGAATTTTCCAAGAGGAACCGCGGGGGTGGTCGCCCATTTGGCGAACTCGGGAGTATCATCCTCAGTCCGCGGGTTGATCACTTGGCAGTGGGCCCCGGATCGCGGCTCGGCGCGTCAGGTGGGTAAGCTCCTCAGCCTGATGTGTCCGGGCCGCACTTTTGCCTGCGTCTTGCCGACCACGCGCGCCAACAGAAAGGCCGGCGATGAGCCTAATGCCAGTCAGTTAAGGTATTGACGAAGCCGGAACGACCCAAGAGGCTCATGGTTTTCCATGAGCCTCTTGCTTTGATCTCAGCCCTGCAAGCCAACTTTGATGCGGTAGGCGATCTGTCTCCCGCCGCGTTTGATCGTTTCAGCCAGCTCATTCCGGCCGCCTGGATCGAGCAAGCATTGCAAGCGACTGGCACGACGTCACTGCGCCGTCGACGTCTGCCGGCCGAGCGATTGATCTGGCTGGTCATCGGCTTAGCGCTGTTTCGCAAC